>CAZYIJ010000009.1:0-24913 GCA_964647425.1 uncultured Anaerolineaceae bacterium | reverse complement strand
TACTGGAAAACTGAGATTGTCAGCGATCTCCTGAACACGTTCCCGTTGATTGTCCGCACCCCAGGTCAACAGGTTTAGCCCATGTACCTGAAAGCCCTCTTTTTGCAAAAGGTGGGCTGCAATTGCACTATCAACACCACCGCTAAGTGCCAACACTACTTTTTTCATCGTAAGAGGAATTTTAACCTAAGAAGAAAGAGAAAGACAGGTGAGGCTATATAATGCATCCTGATTGACAATCCAGTATTCTTTGGTCGGCTTCTTACTCTCGAATTGACAATGAAATCAAATAAATCCTTCGCGAAAAGCTCAGGATGACAAGCTTAATTCCGTTCGTGATCTCAGAACTATTCTTTCAGGAATTTTCCGACTTCTTCGATGTACTCCAGGGATTGGTGGCGGAAGTAGGTGTTATAGAGCGATGCGTAATGCCCACTTCTTTCCAGCAACTGATCGTGCGTGCCTTCCTCAAGTATTTTGCCATGTTCAAGCACAATAATGCGGTCAGCGGATTTTACTGTTGAAAGTCTGTGTGCAATCAAAATGCTGGTCGAGTGCTTCAGGATCAGATTGAGAGCCTGCTGGATTTGCTGTTCTGTGAAAGGATCGATGCTTGCAGTGGCTTCGTCAAGAATAAATATTGAGGGTTTGTGCACCAGGATCCGCATCAGGGCGACCAGTTGACGCTGCCCCATGGAAATCTGGGCACCGCGTTCACCAACCTGTGTATCGAGTCCATTGGAGAAGGTCTCCAACCATTCTCCGTTTCCAATCAGCTGTGCTATTTGCAGAATTTCTGGCCTGGTGATATCAGGTTTGGAAAAGCGAATATTTTCTTCTATTGTGCCTTCGAAAAGAAATGGAACCTGGTTGACAATCCCCATCTGCAGGCGCAGAGAGTTCAGGTCATACTTTCGGATGTCTACGTCATCGATGAGCAATTCACCTTCTTGAAATTCGTAAAAACGAGCGACAAGGCGTGCAATGGAGGACTTGCCGGCACCAGTCTGCCCGACGATGGCAACATTCTCGCCAGGTTTGATGTGGAGGTCAAAATCACACAACACAGGAGCACCGGTGGAATATCTGAAGTTGAGGTCTTTGAAATCGATTTTGCCCTTGATTTCCTTGATTTCCAGCGAGTCGGTTTGGTTCACACTGTGTTCGCTATCGATGAGAGCAAAAATTCTTTCAGCTGCAGATAAGCCAGTCTGCACCTGAGTCCAATAAGAGGTAATGCTTAAAACCGGCATCAAGAAGCGGTCACTGGAAAGCAGAATCAAATACCAGGCACCGGCAGTGATCAAACCTTGTGTTACAGAGAGTGCCCCGAAATAGATCAACAAGGCAATAGTGAGCCCGCTGAGGGTGCGCATGGTTGGGAACACGATCGAGAGCACAAGACCGCGCTGCACATTGACCTTGTAAGAAGTTTTATTCGACCCTTGAAACTCCTGGTAAATGGTTTCTTCCTGGCGAAAGTTTTTGGCGATGGAGATACCACTGATCGTCTCTTTGATGGTGGCATTGACGTTTGCCATTGCCCGCATACCACGGGTTGTGACTTTGCGGGCAAGCTTGCGGTAGCTTGCAACGATTAAGACAACAAGAGGGATAAATGCCATAACGGCCAAAGCAAGGCGCCGTTCAGTTTGGAACAAGATGATCGCAGTGACCACGGATTGCAGTCCGCTTGAAAGTACATCGGTAGTCAACCTGATGAGCATGGAAAAATCTTCACTATCAGTTGTGATCCTCGAAACTATGCGACCAGACGATAAGTTATCGTGAAAGGCAAGGTCTTGTTTCATGGAGGCGGAAAAGGCGTCTACTGTCAGGTCGCGAATCACATAACCAATGATTCGGACCATGATCCTTCGCAGGAAGTAATAAAAGACAAAGCCCATCACCTCAATGAAAATTACCGCAGAAACAAGCAATACAAACAGGTTGAAGGAGGGATTTACCGAAAGAGTGCTGTCCAAAACCCTCGAAACCAGAACAGGCGGCAGAGCACCAAAGATTGCCTGAAAAATGACAATCAGCATGCCTGTAAAGAGCTCTTTTTTATAGGGTCGCGCGTAGATCCAGATACGTGCTAGTAGCGCTTTATTGCTATATTTGCGATCATATGATTCACCGGAAAGACCTTGATGAAAACCCATTTACTATACCTCCCCGAAAATTGCCTGGTAGGCTGGAGAAGTCTCCATCAGATCTTCATGGTTACCAATGGCAGAGATGCGCCCTTTGCGCATGACGATGATCAGATCAGCCCAACGGATTTGAGATAAACGATGAGTGATGATGAAGGTGGTGCGACCAGCGGAAGCTGTCTTAATTGCTCTTTGGATCTCATCTTCAGTTTGGCTGTCAATCGCGCTGGTTGAGTCATCCAAAATAAGGATACGCGGATCGGTGAGAAATGCCCGGGCAAGTGCCAGGCGCTGACGCTGCCCACCGGAAAGGGTGGCGCCTCGTTCACCAATCACCGTGTCGTATCCATCTTCCAGTTCGTTGATGAAACCATCTGCCTGGGCTTTTTGCGCTGCCAGCTTGATTTCATCCATGGTTGCTCCCGGTTTGCCAAAAGCAATGTTCTCTGCGACAGTTTTTGAAAACAAGAAGATGTCTTGTTCAATAATAGAAATCTGACTACGCAGGCTGTCTAACTTCCAATCACGTAAATCGATTCCATCAATGAGTACCTGACCGAAAATCGGATCGTAGGTACGGTTAATCAGACGGATCAAGCTGGTTTTGCCAGACCCCGTTTGACCAACGACAGCAACAGTTTTTCCCGGTTCGGCAAAAAAACTAAGATTTTCGAGAGCGAAATTCTCTTCTTCGTAGGCGAAAGAAACGTTCTTGAATTCGACTTTCCCCTGAATTTGACTAACATGACCATCGCTGTTTTCATCCAGGTTATTCTCAGTATTCATTACTTCCAATAAACGCTGTGCACCAGCCAAACCAGAAGAAATCATTGAATAAGAGCGAATGGAGGTGTTGGTTGGAAAGCCCAACATTGATAAGGCGCTGAAATAAGATAATACGGATCCAAGCTCAATTTGCCCTTGACGGGCCAGGATCAAGGCATGCAGCAAACCAAAACCCATGGCAAGTGCCAACAACAACAGAGGTAAGAAGCGAGCTTCAATATCACCCTGTTTTATGGTGGCATCACGATAGGCCTGAGTATTTTTTTGGAAAAGAGCAACCTCGTTGTCTTCCTGTGCCGCAGCTTTGACCGTCTCAATGCCATCAAGATCCTCAGCCAGACGGCTGTTCATCTTCCCAAAGCTGGACCGGACCTCAGTTGTGACTGGTTTCAGGATTTTTAGAAAATGCATAATGGAAAGAGTGTAGGTAATAATGAAAAGAATAGGAGTGATTAACAATGCCGGATGGATAGAGGCACCGATAGTCAGCGGTATAAACAGAAAGTTCAATGAACCAAAGACCATATTGATGCCAGGACTGAAAATGTAATTGACTTCGCGGATGTCGTTAGTGGCTCTAGCCATCAGGTCGCCAATGGATTGGAGACTGTGGAAGGTCATGCTCTTGCCAAGCAGGCTGATGTAGAACTCTTCCCTTACATCCCGTTCAATCTTCTGAGCAGTCACTTCAAAACCAAAATTGCGCATAAATTGCATCAAACCGCGTATGGTTTGGGTGATACCGGTTAAGGCAGCACTTCGCAGGAAGAGCTCAGTTGAGGGGTTTCCGGAAGTAAGATTGTTGAATACCCGTCCAAATTCAATGGCTGGAACAGTGGCAAGGGCAGCGTTTCCAATTGCACCGATAAGAGCAAGCAAGAAAACAGGCCAGTGGAAAAGGGCGTGACCGGCGACCCATTTCATGGGACTTGACCGCCAGGTTTTGTACTTAAAGGGGGTAGAAAATTCGCTGATCGTCATAATTTTGCTGTATTAATTTTTCAATTGTACCGTATCAGCTTGAAATAAGCAGTTTTTTCTCAAATTAGTTGATCTGTGCTGTTGATTATCCATATCGAATAGTATCTGGCTGGTTACTCCATTTATGTCCTTGACGCATGTTTGGGGCAGGCTTATAATGTGCTTTGTCTAATTAATATTATTAATCAGATTAATGACATGAAGAATTCAAACCTTGCGCTTCTTTCTTACCTCGCATCAAATGCAAAAGAGGGTAAAGGTATCCCGAGTATTGCCCAATTAAGTAATGACCTTGGTCTCAGCGTCTCCGCGATACGCGAGCAACTTGAAGTTGCACGACAACTGGAGTTGGTTGAGGTCAAAACGAAGACAGGTATTCATACTGCCTCGTTTTCAGCTGCTCCGGCAATCTGCCTGGCGTATCATTACGGGCTGGTTTTGCGACCAGACATGATTGGTGACATAATCTCAGTTCGTCAGCATCTGGAACTTTCCTATTGGAAAGAAGCCGTTGTGCATCTTACTGGTAAAGATGTCAACTATTTGGCTGATATTGTTGAAAAAGCCATCAGCAAGATCAATAACCTGCCAGTCATCATACCTTTGGAAGAGCACAAGGAATTTCATCTCGCAATTTACAGACCGCTCGAAAACAGCTTTTTGGATAGTATTCTGGAGGCTTATTGGAATATCCAGATGGAATCTGGGATCCATGTATATAGTGACAAGACTTATCTAGAAAATGTTTGGGCTTATCATCAAAAGATTCTGGAAGCGATAGAAACAAAAGAATACGATTTGGGTTATCAAGCGTTAATGACTCATTTCGAAATTGTCAGAACTCAAAGAAAAGCTGAGCTTAAGCAGAGATTTGAATAAAGGAGAGAATCGTTAATGATTGATACTAGTGAAATCACTTACGAAGGGGACGGTCCGATCGTCAATGAATTCTGTATCGCCATCTGCACTGTAAATGGTTCAGGCAGCGCTACCGCCAATAATATTTTATACCGCACGCTTTTCCACCTGGGAATCCCGACGTCGGGGAAGAATATTTTTCCATCCAACATCAAAGGACTACCAACCTGGTTTGTGATCAGGGCGTCAGAGAAAGGCCACACCGGACGGCAATTACATGACGATATCGTTGTAGCCATGAACCAGGTGACCTTCGAAAAGGATATGCAATATTTGCCTGAAGGCGGTGTGGTTTTTTATGCCGACCATTTGAAACTGCCTGAAACACTACGTGATGACTTGATCTACTATCCGATGCCGATCAAAAACCTCATAAAAGGTGCTGATGTTCCCCGTAAGCTGCAGGCATTTATGGAAAACATGCTCTTTGTTGGCATTGTTGCTCAGATTTTGAACATACCGCTTGAAGCCTTGAATTCGACGATATACAGCCATTTTTCGTCTAAACCGACAATCGCTGAATCTAACTTCACAATGGTCAAGAAAGGCTATGATTACGCCGTTGAAAACCTTGAAAAAAAAGATAGATTCTTTGTAAAACAACTTCCTCCGCTTAAAGACTATATCCTCACCGATGGCAACAATGCTGGCGGTTTGGGAGCTCTGTTTGGCGGGGTCGAATTCTGTTCCTGGTATCCCATCACGCCGGCGACCAGCCTGGTGGAAGCGATGATAGATCAAGTCGACCAACTCCGCCTTGACCCTGTTACCGGAAAGAAAACGTGCGTGATCTTACAGGTTGAAGATGAATTGGCTGCCATGGGAGCTGCCATTGGTGCAGGCTGGGGTGGTTTGCGGTCGATGACTGCCACATCAGGCCCAGGCATCAGTCTGATGACAGAAAACATCGGGTTGGCATATTTTACAGAGACCCCTGTGGTTGTTTGGGATGTGCAGAGGGTTGGTCCAAGCACTGGTTTACCGACCAGGACAGCGCAAGGTGATCTGTCTATGCTTTATTTCCTTGGTCATGGTGATACCAGTTATATTATTCTGATTCCAGGCACTCCGACCGAATGCTTTGAATTTGGTTGGCGATCTCTTGATCTGGCAGAACGATTCCAGACACCAATTTTTGTGCTTACAGACCTTGATTTGGGAATGAATCAATGGGTAACCAAGAAATTTGAATATCCGAACACACCGCTTGATCGTGGAAGAATCATCTGGGAAGAAGAACTGGAGCGATTCAAAGATTGGGGACGTTATAAGGACATCGAAGGAGATGGGATACCATATCGCACGGTGATGGGCAACCAGAGTCCGCAAGCGGCGTATTTTGCACGCGGAACCGGACACAACGAATACGGCGATTACAGTGAAGACCCGGAAAATTGGTCCAAGATGCTACTTCGAATAGAAAAGAAGTTGAGGAGTGCGAATCCATACCTGCCCGGTCCTGTTTTTAGACGTTCGAAGAGCGAGGATGTAGAGATTGGGATCATCGGGATGGGGTCAACAGATGATGCCCTGCGGGAAGCGCAGGACAAATTGGCTGAGTTAGGCATCCCTGTAGATTATATGCGAATAAGAGCCCTGCCACCTAACGCGGCAATTCGTGAATTTATCGCCAGTCATTCGCGGAACTACGTTTTGGAATTAAACCGCGATGGTCAACTTTGTGAGATTTTGTCGTTGGAAATTTCTGAATACTCACAAAAATTGATTTCAATATCCGATATTGGCGGCATGCCAATGACCGCAACGTGGGCTGTTGAAAATATTCTTAACCAAGAACGCAAGGAAGGCAAACGTGGAAACTGAAGCTAAAACTGTGGAACTCAATCTCTGTGGGCTGTCACTGGCTGAATATAAAGGTGCACCTTCGACCTTGTGCCCAGGTTGTGGTCACAATGCGATTTCAGCACAGGTGCAAAACGCAGTTTGGGAATTGGGACTACCGCCAGAACGCTTCGTTAAAATTAGCGGTATTGGCTGTTCCAGCAAGAGCCCCAATTATTTCCTGAATCGCTCGTTTGGATTCAATGGTTTACACGGACGTATGCCCACACTGGCAACTGGTGCTTGCTTTGCTGATACATCGATCAATATCCTTGGTTTCTCTGGAGATGGTGATACAGCCAGCATTGGCATGGGGCATTTTAAGCACGTTATCCGCCGCAATGTGCCAATGACCTACATAGTAGAAAATAACGGTTGTTATGGGCTTACCAAAGGTCAGTTTTCGGCTACTTCTGATCAAGGACTGGTGTTGAAACACCAGGGAGTGAACTTGCTTCCTCCGCTGGATATTTGTATGGAAGCGTTGATCAGTGGGGCGACTTTTGTTGCCAGGGCGTATTCTGGAGACGCAAAGCAGTTAAAAGAGTTGATCAAGGCAGCGATTTCTCAACGCGGTATTGCAATTATCGATGTGATCAGCCCGTGCGTGACTTTCAACAATAAGGACGACGCCTTGCAATCGTACACCTGGGGCAGAGATAACGAAGCTCCCTTACATGATTTCAAGCACTTTAGCCGTAAAGAAGATATTGATCTGACTGACTTCAAGCCGGGAACATTCCGCGAGATTCGAATGCAGGATGGAACGTATATTGTATTGCGGAAGATGGATAAGGAATACGACCCAACTGATCGGAGTGCCGCGCTGGACTTGTTGACGGAATCTTATAAAAATAAATACTTTGCCACCGGACTGATTTATTTCTCTGAAGCCACAGCAACCATCCAGGATTTGTACGATCTGCCTGATGAGCCATTGAATCGAATTAGTAGTGATCGCCTCAGACCGACGCAAACAATGTTGGCTGAGATTAACCGAGCTCTGTATTGAGATTTTACCTGTAATTGAAAAGACTGCAGATTTTTACTGCAGTCTTTTTTGTCATTATGAAAGAAGTGAGGAATCTTATAATGGGATTGAAAAAGAAAGATTCTTCGCTGAGCTAAGAATGACAATTACCCCAATAATTCGTAAATTTAGCCCCTGATCGTGTAAAGTAATGCCAGGTTGGGTGCAGAGAAGGCACCCATAGGGAAGCCGCTTACTACTACAACCTGGTCACCTTTACAGAGATCGGTCGCAACGCTGACCGCAGTTTCCACATGAGTGATCATCGTTTCGAGCGTGTCGGCGTGAGGCACCCGCATTGGGATAACGCCCCTGCAAATGCCGAGCCAGTGATAAGTTTTTAGTGTTGGCGTGAAGGCATAAATCGGTACTGTGGGTTTGGCTTTGCTCATCCAGAGCGCTGACATGCCAGAGAGCGTAAACACGATGATCGCTTTTACATCCTGGTCATCGACGATCACCTTGGTTGCCCGCGAGATGGTAACGACGTCATCGTTAGTAATGCGGCTGTCAATGGAGTAGTTGTGACCCCATTCGGTCAGATGCAATTCTGCCTGGCGAATGATGGTATCCATCATAGTGACAGCATGGATTGGGTATTTGCCTGCAGCTGACTCAGCAGACAGCATTACAGCATCACTGCCATCAAAAATTGCATTGGCAACATCTGCCGCTTCAGCCCGAGTGGGACGGGGATTGGTGATCATTGACTCAAGCATCTGGGTGGCTGTGATGACAAATTTGCCGTTCATATTAGCAGTCTTAATGATCGATTTCTGCACAGAAGGAACGATTGCCGGTGACATTTCGACACCCAGGTCTCCTCTTGCAACCATAACACCGTCTGTAACTTTGATGATGGAATCAAGATTCTTAATTGCTTCAGGCCGTTCCAGTTTGGCGACAATTGGCGGCAGCCATTCGCTATCAGTCATGGAGCGCATGGTTTCTCTGACCATTTTGATATCATCAGCTGTTTTAACGAATGAAACGGCTACCAGGTCAACCCCCAGCTCCAAACCGAATTTGAGGTCTTCCAAGTCTTTTGGGGTCAAAATAGGGATGTCGAGATTTGAACCTGGCAGGTTTACGCCTTTGTGAGACTTTAATTTTCCGCCCAACAAAACCTTCGCAAAAATGTTTTTCCCATCCATTCGGGTAACTTCGAATTCAAGTTGCCCGTCATCGAGCAGGATGTGGTTGCCTGGTTCGAGCGCTTCGTGCAGTTTAGGAACATCAAAGGGGATAAAGGTCACGTCGTCAGGCAGGCCTTCTGCGTTCTCAGACGAACTCAGGGCAATTTCCTGCCCGGATTTAAGGACTACGCCATCTTTCCCCAGGTTTCCAACGCGTAATTTTGGACCTTGCAGGTCCATTAAAATTGTGACAGGTTTGCCAAGCTTGATTGAGATCTGACGAATCAACTCGACCAATGCAGCGTGGCTTTCGTGTTCTCCATGCGAGAAATTTAAACGAGCTACATCGAGCCCAGCCTTAACCATTTTTGTGAGGGTATCCTCATCAGAACTGGCAGGACCGAGCGTAGCAACAATCTTGGCAAACCTGGTCATTTTTCTACCTTACCTTTTCAGTACATCCGCAATTTTGGCTAATGCCCAATCAAGATCAGATTTATCTATCACCAGGGGCGGGGCAAAGCGGATCACGTTGTCGTGAGTTTCTTTCGCTAAAATCCCTTCGTCCTGGAGCATTTCGCAATAACGGCGGGCACCGCCAGCCTCGGGATGCAGCTCTACACCAATTAACAAACCGCGACCGCGCACTTCTTTGACAACTGGAGCATCGATTTTTCGGAGTTCACCCATAAAGTACTCGCCAAGTTCCGTGGAGCGTTTGGCAAGATGTTCTTCATCCAATACTTCCAAGGCAGCAATACCGATCGCAGCTGCCATAGGACTGCCACCAAAAGTGGAGCCATGTTCGCCGGGTTTGAAGAGACCCAGAATTTCTTTGTCGGCAAGTACAGCAGAAACTGGATACATTCCGCCGGAAAGCGCTTTACCAATCACTGTCACGTCCGGACGAACATCTTCATGCTGGCTGGCAAACCACTTACCGGTTCGGCAAAGACCAGTCTGAATTTCATCGGCAATGAAGAGCACATTGTTTTCTTTACAGTATTCTGAAACTTGTTTCAGATAGCCATCAGGAGGGAGTACTACACCATTTTCACCCTGGATTGGCTCGAGCATAACCGCAGCCGTGTTAGGAGTAATTGCAGCTTTGATAGCTTCAAAATCGCCGTAGGGCACAGTAACGAAGCCAGGAGTGAAGGGTCCAAACATTTCCTTGTAGAATTGTTCCGTTGAGAAGGATACGATCGTGGTTGTTCGACCATGGAAGTTCCCTTCAGCAACGATGATTTCCGCATTGTATTTGGGAATGCCTTTGACTGCATAAGCCCATTTTCGAGCGACTTTGATTGCGGTTTCAACAGCTTCAGCACCACTATTCATTGGCAAGACCATCTCATAGCCAGTCAGATCAACCAGTTTTTTGTAGAAAAGACCCAATTTGTCATTTCGGAAAGCTCGCGAGGTCAGACCTAGTTTCTGAGCCTGCTCAACGCTTGCTTGTACGATATGAGGGTGACAATGACCCTGGTTGACAGCGGAGTATGCGCTCAGGCAATCCAAATATCGTTTTCCATCGACATCGGTCACCCAGGCACCTTTCCCCTCACATAAAACAACGTCAAGGGGTTTGTAGTTATTTGCTCCGTATTCAGACTCTATCTTGATGTAATCCTGTGTATTCATTAATTATTTGCCTCCTAATAGTGTGTAAAGAACTGCTTTTTGTGCGTGCAGTCGGTTGTGTGCTTCAGGGAAAAGCCGAGAATGAGGTCCGTCGGCAACTTCGTCAGTGATTTCCTGTCCACGATGAGCGGGTAAACAGTGCATTACGATCGCATCCGGGGCGGCTTCAGCCACCAACGCGGCATTGACCTGGTAGGGTGGAAAGACCTTTTCTCGTTTTGCTGATTCTTCTTCCTGACCCATGCTGGTCCAGGTATCGGTATAGATTACTTTCGCTTCTTTTACTGCCTGGTGAGGGTCGTTCAGGAAGGTCAGTTTGCTGCCGCTAGCTTCAGCAAAGGGTCTGATCGTTTCAATCGCTGCTGCCGGCATGTCGTAACCTTCCGGATTGGCGATGGTGAAATTTGCTCCAAGTTTGGCTGCGATTTGCATCAGTGAAACAGCCACGTTATTGCCATCACCGACATAGGTGATGTTGACGTCCTTGATTTGACCGAATTCTTCGTATACGGTCAGAATATCAGCAAGTGCCTGGCAGGGATGGCTATAATCACTGAGACCATTGATAACGGGGATAGTTGTCCAACGAGCAAGTTCCAGTACATGTTCGTGTTCAAAGACCCTGGCCATGATCCCGTGAACCATACCGTCCAAGACACGGGCTACATCGGCAATTGATTCGCGCTTTCCCAATCCAATTTCGTTGGGAGAAAGATAGAGAGCATCACCACCAAGGTGGCGCATACCCATGTCAAAACTGACGCGAGTACGCAAGGAAGGCTTCTGGAAGATCATTGCGAGAACCTTGCCTTTTAACGCAGGTTGATTACCACCTGCCTGGTACTCTTTTTTGAGGTGAATAGCGAGGTCAAGAAGTTCCTGGAGTTCTCCGGGTGTGTAGTCGATAATGTCCAAAAAATCTTTGTGCATAGTTAAATTTGTTTTCTCCTTTTTTATCTGCTTGACACACAAATTCATAGCTCAAATCTGGAAGTTTTGAGCGAGGATGTGTTGCTTGGGATTGTACCAGAGAGTTGCTATTAACTGGGAAAATGGATTGGTGATAGTGTCGAAGAATTATTTGTCATACCTAGCTACGTAACAAATAATTTCGCTAGTTTGGACATTTGATGGAAATGAGGGTTTTCGCAACAAAGAGAAAGATTCATCGCTACGCGGAGAATAACAACAAAAAGATAACAAAACTTCAGATTGAAAAGATATTGCAAATGAATTTGTAAAAAAGCCGTACTCTTACTCGTTATACTGAATTCCGCCTTGGAGTGGATTGCCGATTGTCTTGAGGATTTTATCCTGCGTTTTCGTCATTTCTGCCCAATCTTCTTTCTGATCGTGGTCGAAACCTGCCAGGTGGAGTAATCCATGTACGAAGAGCAATTCAATTTCCGATTGGAGGGTATGACCACCCATCTGTGCTTGCTGACGGGCTTTTTCGAATGAAATGATGATATCCCCGAGATATTGCTCTCCCGTTTCAGGGTCAGTGAAAGCGTTTTCAAAAGACAATACATCCGTAGGATGGTTTTCACCCCGCCAGGCAAGATTAAACTGGCGAATGGTACGGTTATTTGTAACTCGTAAAGTGAGCGACGAGTTTTTTGATAATCCCAAAAGTTTCACCCCTTCACGAAAGGCAATTGCGAGCCTCGTTTGGTCGATTTCTTTGGAGTAAGACTTTGGAAGAATCAGATTAAACATAGAAATGACCTTTGAATTGGTTCAGGATGTTTGTTTTGCCTCAGCAACGGAGGTTTTTGGTGGTTTTTTCGGCAACTCCGGGTATTTGATGCGTGGATGGTAGGATTGTTTTAGAGTGTTGAAGAATGACTGTTTTATGGTTTGGAGGTCTCTAAGAGTCAAGTCGGTGTTGTCTAACTGACCGGTGCTCTGAACCACCTCAAAAACATTGTCAATTACTTCTAAGATTTCTTCATCGCTCCTGGGAGTGTTAGCCCGGGCACGCGCCTCTGTTCCGTCAGCTAACATGAGTAGAGCAGTCTCTCTTGAGCTGGGAGATGGTCCGGGGTACATAAAATCATTGATGTCAACGTCTTCGGGATCTTCAGCCATTTCGATGGCTTGATTGTATTGGTAGCGTGTCAGGTTAGTGCCGTGGTGTTCCCACATGAAGTCGATGATTCGGGATGGCAAACGGTATTTCTTTGCCAAGGCAACTCCATCAAAAACATGGCGAAGGATGGTTGCAGCTGTGGCAGTAGGGTCAACATTTTCGTGAGAATCGATTTGATCCCGTACCTGGTTTTCGATGAAGAAAGTTGGGTTTTCAGCTTTGCCAGCATCATGATAAAGCGCACCAACGCGAACCAAAAGACGGTCAGCGCCTATGGCATCTGCTGCTTGTTCAGCAAGGTTGGAAACTTGCAGAGAATGTTGATACGTCCCGGGGGCATTGGTGAGGATATGTTGGAGAAGAGGATGGTCCGGACGGGAAATGTCCATTAATTGTAAAGCAGTGGGAACATCCAACACGAAAGCGAAAATGTTTTGGAGCAACAAAGCAAATGTGCCTGAAACAACACCATTAAAAAGTCCGGCACTAATCAAAGTTGTTATCCCAACCCAATCTGTGATCCCATCTCCAAATCGGAATGCAATGATGATGGCAGCGGAAAGAAAACTGATCACAAAACCAGCAAAAAGGAATGAACTGACGCGCCGACCTTTCCGCAGCACGAGCATACCTGCAATTGTCGGTAGTAAGTAAAATAAGGCCAGTTCGGTACTGCGAATGTGTCCAAAAACGGTTAGAGCCACCAGTAGCAGGGTGTAAAAGATACTAAATTCAAGATTAAACACAATCGAGAGCGTCAAACCAAACGCCGCTATTGGGAATAAATAGGGCAAGATTGTACGATCCATTACCAGGAATTTTGCAATTCCCAGGAAAAGCAAGAAGAACAGCGCGATCAATAGAATTGAGTTAAGTTGAGCGCAGGTCTCTTTTCTGGTCCTTCGATAATAGATTATTACCAGGGCAGCGACAACTATCATTATGGCACCACTGCTTAACAGCAGGGTAGTCATATCTGTTGGTTGCCCTAAACCAAAGGCGGTCAACGCCTCAAGGTCGCCAGGTGAAACGATCTCACCCCGCCTGACCAGAACCTCCCCAGCCATAATCTGGCGGACGATAGGCTCTACTTCCGAGCGGGCTTGATCCCGGGCAAGTTGGGTTTCTTCTTCGCTAAAGAGGCTGGTAGGGACGATGAAAGGAGAGACGATAGAGATGATCAATTTTGTGTGATCACTGGGAAAAGAAAAGTCGATTGAGGCTGGAAGATTGCTCTTCACAGTACCAAGCTGATTGTTCCGGATACTTTCTCTTAAAATAAATTCAAGGACACGGTTGGATTCATCACTGATTGCTTGCCATTCTTGTTCGGTCACTTCTAACAACTTGATGTATTCAGCATCAGTCAGGCGCAGACCAACAAGAGATTTCAGGTCCTGGACTTTTTGATTTTGACTGGAATAATTGTCGTCTCTGACTGTTGAAATAAAATACAAGGTATTGCTCAATGTCTCTAATTGGGCTCGGGCAATATTCGGATCAGGAGGCAAGTAAATCGATTGCACTTCGGCAGCAGCACTTTCGCGGGCAGCATCTGTGAGGACACGCGATTCGAAAGTGACTGAATAAGGTGCCAGGATTTCCTGCGAAGAGACTTCTCCAACTGTTAAGATTTGAGTTTGCTGGTTTAGTAAATCGGGTAAAACCAAGGCAGCAAAAGCAAGCGCGCAGGTAATGATCAGAACCAGCACTTTGAACGCGCCATTTTTGGTGCGTTTGGTTTCCTTCTTTGTCACCAGGTTAGCCATTGCTTACTCTTTGTTTAGTTCTTCTTTTACGATCCGACTGGCTTCAGAATTTGTTGCTCTCCCTTGCAGTTTTGGGAGCAAAGTCTTCATCACTGTGCCCATGTCTTTTATAGAGGATGCATTCACATCCTTAATTGATTCTTTAACCAACGCAGTCAGTTCTTCCTGGCTTAATTGGGCAGGCAGGTAAGTTTTCAGGATGCCAATTTCAGCGTGAGCAGCATCGATCAAATCTTGTCGCTTTGCTCTTTCTGCATCGGCGAGAGCTTCATTGCGTGTCTTGATCTCTTTTTGAACGACTGCCAAAAACTCTTCTTGTGTCAGAGGTCTTCCCTTACTTACTTCATCCAGCTTTACGGCTGATTTCAGCATTCTGACTACCCATTTTTGGGTGTCATTTCTGGCTTTGGTGGCTGTGACCAGATCATCTTGTAATTTATTATGAAAATCCATAGCGTTATTATACCTGCTGAACGTTATTTGGCATTTATGGTGATACGGTGATCAGTGCTTTGAGCTCGTTAAACGTGGTCTCACCAATCCCATCAACTTTTAGAAGGTCTTCAATTGTCAAAAAGAAACCATTTTGAGTGCGATAGGCGATGATCGCTTGTGCCCGAACACTGCCAATTCCTGGAAGGCTTTCCAGTTCTTCCTGGTTGGCAGTATTGATATTTATCAAGGTACCGGTGTCAACATCCAGGTTTCGTTGACCAGTATCCAGAGAAGGTTGCACTTCTTCTGAGGATGGGACGTAGATGCGTTGGCCATCAGTCAGGATCGCTGCGAGGTTGAGTAATTCTTCTTTGGCTTGCTCAGTTGGACCTCCTGCAGCTTCAATGGCGTCTTGGACAATTGCTGCCTCTGGCAGCGTATATACCCCTGGCACCATCACCTCACCGGCGACATGAACCTGGATCAGACTGATGGTTGGGCTAGGCTCTGGGGTTAAATTGGGTGTAATCGTAACCAGAGTGAAACTTTGTACGTCTCGCGGTAGATTTATAAGCTTATAAAGCCCACTCAGCAAAAGCCCGAGCAGAATGCCACCAATCAACCATTTCCAACTAGTTTTCATACCTCTGCAATACTGTTTTCGCCTTCGAGCATCAGATTAAATGCTTTGATTGATACCTCCAGCATATCGATTGAAGGCTCCCGGGTTGTCAGTTTTTGCAACCACAGATTTGGTTGAATTAACCAACGTACGAAAGCTGACTTGTCCATCCAGTTTGCGGCAAACCGAATATATTCATAGGCAATACCTGAAACCAAGGGCAGCATTAGTATTCGTGATAACAGCCGCCAATGGAGTGGTAGTGGACCCAGGAGGGTAAAAATCAAAACTGACAGCAAGATCAGCGTGAGAATAAAAGATGTTCCACAACGTGGGTGCACAATAGTTTGTTGAGCAACCACTTCTGGAGTCATTTCGACACCAGCTTCAAAAGCATTGATAGTCTTGTGTTCAGCACCATGATAGGAGAAGACTCTCTGGATTTCAGGAATTCGCCCCATGATTGAAAGGTAAGCAATCAATATGACAAGGCGCAGCAAACCCTCGAGCATGTTGCTCCACCACGAGGTAAGACTCAGAAATTTTTCAGCCAGACCCGCAAGGAAGGCTGGCAAAACAAAGAATATGCCCACACCAAGCACAAGTGAAAGTAAGACTGTTCCGACCAGTGCTGCTCCTTCAAGCTGTTCTTCTTCCCCTGAGGCAAGGTTGGCAGATTTTGTTAACAGTCGCGTACCAAGATTAAGAGAATCCCAAAGACCGATGACTCCACGTATAAATGGGATTTTCATCCATTTCGAACGATATAGGTTGGGAAGTTCTTCCTCGTAGGTCACAATATCGCCAGAAGGGGCGCGGACTGCCATGGCGACATTGCGTTTTCCGCGCATCAAAACACCTTCCATCACGGCTTGACCGCCATAGGATGGCAAGCGTAGTACTTTGTCAGTGGGCATGTTTATTCCCCACCAAAACTGAGGTAGAAGCGGATCAAAGTTTCAATACCTTTTAACCAGGTTGGGAAGTGCAATCGCTCATTCGGTGAATGGATGGCATCATCCGGCAATCCAAAGCCAGTAAGAAGCGATTTAACGCCCAGTTCCCGCTGCATGACAGTTGCTACAGGGATACTACCGCCTTCCCGTTTGTAAGTTACAGGAGCTTGCCAAACCTCACTCATGGCATTCACAAGATTCTGAGCACCAGGCGCATCATCTGCAAGGTAAGCAGGTCCAGCGCTGTGCAGGAATATTTTTACCCGGACAGTATTTGGTGTAATGGACAGGATATATTTTTTCGCGAGGTCAAAGATTTCCATAGGATCCTGGTCGGGGACCAGGCGGCACGAAATCTTGGCTTTAGCATAAGCAGGAATGATGGTTTTGGCGCCTTCGCCAATGAATCCTGAATAAATGCCGTTTACGTCCACAGTTGGTCTTGCTCCCTGGCGTTCCACGGGGGTAAAACCAGTTTCGCCATAGACTGCCGGAGAACCAGTGATCTCCATGATAGCTTCTTCGCTCAATTTATTGGTTGAAATTCGAAGCTTGTCCTCTTCTGAAAGCGGAAGAATGCGATCATAGAAACCAGGAATTGCCACGGACCCATCCGGGTTGTGTAATTTTGAGATAATTTCGGCAAGCACATTGGCAGGGTTGGCTACGTTGCCGCCCCACAATCCCGAATGAAGATCTGCCTTAGGACCATCCACTCGGACTTCAAAGTAAGTCATACCTCTGAGCCCGTAAACCAGGGTCGGCTGGTCCTTTCCTACCATTCCGGCATCGGGGTTGAGGATCATGTCACAACTAAGCAGGTCAGCGTGATCGACAATGAAATCTTCCAATGAGGGAGAGCCGATTTCCTCTTCACCTTCGAGCAGGTATTTGATAGTAATAGGCAACTCTCCGCCCTGCAAAACGCTTTCGAGAGCAAAAATACTTGCCATTACCTGACCCTTCATGTCCGAAGCACCGCGAGCATAAACGTAATCCTCCCTGAATTCAGGAAGGAAGGGGTCGCTCTTCCATTCTTCCAACGGATCGACCGGTTGCACGTCATAATGACCATAAACCAGGAGCGTTTTGGCGTTTGGGTTTGGTGATTTTTTCTCAGCAAACAAGATTGGGTGCATCTTTGTTGGGTAGATTTGAACCTTTTCGAAACCAATTCCTTGCATGTACGCAGAGAGGAATTCAGAGGCTTTCACCATTGCTTCATGTTGATCCGGATCA
The DNA here is from genome assembly GCA_964647425.1 of uncultured Anaerolineaceae bacterium. GTDB lineage: Bacteria > Chloroflexota > Anaerolineae > Anaerolineales > Anaerolineaceae > Mesolinea. The sequence goes on along the minus strand of CAZYIJ010000009.1, from coordinate 7,307 downwards.
GTCGAAATCGAAGGGATACGGACCAGGTCGAAATAGGATTCGGTCATCTGTTTTTGATTCTCATGAAAGTATTTGATTGCTTGTTCAACAGTGCTCATAGTTTTCCTTTGTCTAATTTTTTGTTAGTAGATTATATGCTAAGTAGACTCGTTTTATGTTAGGATTGTCTTAGATTTATGTTGCTAAACAAAAGGATACCACGCTCTCTTGTGTTTACACTTGAAAATGGCATTTGAGGTTCTTTTGAAAACAGCAATCTATTTCTGCAGTTAGCAATGAGAGAAATAAAGGCAGAGAAGGTAATATAGTAATGAATTTTATTGAACATCGACAGGTTATGATTCTGGGTGGCGGTCCGGCAGGATTTACTGCTGCTCTGTATGCCGCGCGGGCTGATTTAAAGCCATTGTTAGTGACAGGCATGACTCTCTATGGGCAGGCTTCACAGACTAACTGCATTGAGAATTATCCCGGTTTTCCGGAAGGGGTGGGCGGCAGCGATCTGGGTCAACGCCTTGATGAGCAGGCGAAACGTTTTGGTGCAGAAATTATTTATGACACAGTACAATGCGTCAATCTGCAGCAACGACCTTTTGAAGTATGCCTATCCTCTGGCAACTATACCGCTGACAGCCTGATCATATCAATGGGAGCAGACGCGCGTAAATTAGGCGTACCTGGTGAAAGAGAGTTTACTGGAAGAGGTGTTTCTTACTGTGCAACTTGCGATGGTGCCTTTTATAAGGAAAAAGAGATCCACATGGTGGGAGGGGGCGATTCAGCCATAGAGGAAGCTCTGTTTTTAACGCGATTTGCGCGTACTATTACAGTAATCCATCGTCGTGATCAGCTTAGGGCTGGGGCAATCCTTGAGTCACGGGCACGCAGCAATCCAAAGATCAAATTCCTTTGGGATACTGTTGTAAAAGAAATTATCGGTGCAGACACAATAAGTCATCTCTTGATTGAAAATGTGAAAACTGGACAGCAGGAGACCATTGCAACAGATGGCGTTTTTATCTCAATTGGTCATAATCCCAATACAGCTGTCCTTGAAGGGCAGCTAAAATTAACCGTGCTTGGAACAATAGAAATAGACAAGTACATGGAGACCAGTGTGAAAGGGGTTTTCGCCGCTGGAGAAATTGCGGATCCCTATTTCAGGCAGGTTGTAACCTCAGCCGGGATGGGCGCAGCGGCTGCAATTTCAGCTACGAAATACTTGTCTACGTTGTAGAGAATCGATCCAATTCAAACAAAAAGCGGGCCGTTGCCCGCTTTTCTTATCTCGATAAATTCAACTATGGTGCTGTGGTAGGGGCGATACCGCTGCCAACCCAGCTGAAAACGCGAAATTCGCTGATGGCTCCAGCTTCTTCGTAAATCGGATTGTTGGGATCAGAATTGATCTGCCTCGCGACTGAAACGCTCCACTGTATGATATGGGGGGTGGTGTCGGTTGGTCTGAAACTGGCAGGCAGGATAAACTTGGTGTCGGTCACGTAATCCACTAAAATCTTTTCTTCTGCAGAAGTCAGGTCCTGTACTACGACTCTGTACACCTCACCTGGGAACAGGGAAGCAACAGAAGCCCATTGCAGGGTGACAGCCTCATCCGTTGCTCCGAATGCAGCACCTGAACGAGGCAACAAAGGATTGGGAGCCGGGTAAGGAGGTAAGGGTGTTGGGGTCAGCGTTGGACCCGCGGTAGGTAAGCGGTCGCATAACGGAATGATCAATGTATCGCCTTGACGGACGATGTCATTGGGTAAGTTGTTATAAATACGAATATCAGACATCGAAACATTGTAATTTGCGGCAATTGAGCTGAGTGTCATGTTCTCATCGACAACAACTTTGTCAGTTTGCGTGCACATTTCCACATCTGATATAAATGCCTCCGGTGTTGCTGTAGGTACTGGTGAAGGCGTCAGGGTGGGCTGAGGAACCTGAAGAACAATTCCCGGGCTGATCAGGCAGCTTGTGTTGAGGTTGTTGGCAAGGATAATGCTCTGAACTGAAGTATTGAACTGTAAGGCGATATCCAGGCAGGTTTCGTTGTCCTTGACCGTGTATTCGATTGGAGGTAGGGGGGTCCAGGTAGGCAAGGGGGTCATGGTTGCCGTGTTCGTCGCGCTTATGGTTGCAGTTGGTGTCAATGTTAGGGTTGTTTCCTGATCTCCCAGTCCTTCGACTGGAGATTTGCCGCCGTTGATTATGAAGAAGATCAGCAAACTAATCAGAACCAGGATGACCACAATGATCGCAATCAGTGCAATCAGATTCAACTTGATCTCTGGTATGCGTTTGGAATCGATTTTTTCACTGGTTTTCTTGGATTTGGGTGTTGAAGGTTCGCTCGAAAGGTCCGTTCCACAAACGAGACACCTGCGTGCATTTTCTGAAAGTTTGGTTCCACATACGGGACAATTGCGGCTTTTTGTTCCCGATGGGTTGGGTTGTTGATTTTTCATTGTTTTGCTCATTATCAAAAATTACTGCTGACCATTTGTATTGGTAAAATCTACCTTATGACAGCAGTTTATATCCATTTTCCATTTTGTGTTCAAAGATGTCAATATTGTGATTTTATCACGTATGCAAAGGTGGGTCATCTAATCCCGACTTATCTTAACTCTTTAAAAAAAGAGATGAGAATGATTTTACCTGGGGCTGAACACGCTGATACGGTATATTTTGGCGGCGGTACGCCTTCGCTGCTAAATCCGGAACAGGTCGGCGAACTGCGAGAAACCATCGAAGATCTTATCGGGTTAAACGCCAGAGCAGAAGTCACTCTTGAAGCTAATCCCGGTACGATTTCGAAGAAATCTATGGAAGCTCTGTTGAAAAGAGGCGTGAACCGGCTCAGCCTGGGGATTCAATCATTCTTTGATTCTGATCTGAAAACCCTCGGTAGGATCCATTCTGCTGAAATAGCCCATCAGAGCATCAGAGAAGCACAGGAAGCAGGTTTTGACAATATTAGTCTTGATTTTATCTTTGGTTTGCCAGGGCAAACGCTTCAAGCCTGGCAGCAAAATCTGGAAGAAGCGCTATCAAGCAATATCCAGCATCTCTCACTGTATTCCTTAATTATTGAACCAGGGACACCATTCGAACGTGATCTTGCGGCAGGCCGACTGATTTTACCCGACGACGACCTTGTCGCAGATATGTTTGAGTTGGCGATGGATTTTCTGCCTCAAAACGGTTTCCAGCAATATGAGATCTCCAGTTGGGCATTGGGCTCAGCAAACGAAGCACGACACAACAAAGTCTATTGGAAAAACCAGAAGTATTTTGGGCTGGGAGCAGGCGCGCATGGGAAGGTTGAAAGTTTCCGGGTTCAGAACCTGCCAATGGTTCATGAATATATTCAGAGGATCGATCAAGCTGATTATGAAAAAATGGAATTCTCACCGGCAATGGCTGAAAAAATTTTGGTGGATGAGTACACGGCAATGCAAGAAAGTATGATGCTGGGACTGAGGCTGACAAGAGAAGGGCTCTCTAAAAGTGAATTCCAAATTCGCCACCAGGCAGATATGAGTACTGTTTTTCAAAAAGAAATCGAAAAAATCTTGCAAGCTGGTATGGCTGAATGGCAGACCCAGGAAAATGGAGAGCACCTGGTACTGACGCGTCGGGGAATTATGCTTGGAAACCGGGTATTCCAGGAATTTGTGTAGTTACTTGTGCACGTTGATGACCGTGCCCCAACCATGCCTGACCCAATCCTCAGGTTGAGCGACCGGAGTTGTCCAACGATAGATCCATTTCGCATTTTCGGGTGAGAGGTTGATGCAGCCAGCACTCATAGGCGTGCCGTAGTTGGTGTGCCAAAACGTACCGTGTGTTGCTAATCCCATGCCCATTTCAAAGAAGCAGGTCCAGGGGACACCCATCCAGATTCTTTCACGAATATTGCTGGTCAGAACCGCGTTCCCCATGTGCTTGGATGGCATCTTGGTTTTTATCGCGTATTTACCCTCACCGGTAGGAAAGCCCGTGGAGACTTTTGATTCGAAAACGACCTGGTCCCCTTCGAAAGCCTGCAATCTTTGCAGTGGAATGGAAACGTCGATCCGCTTTTGATCGAAGGGCACGTCCGGGTGAATGGGCTCAAATTCTTCATCCGGGATGAGGCGGGCGTGCTCATAGGGGATGGCCGTCCTGGTGCGTCCCAACTCGTCCTCTACTCGGTACCAGGGTCGCTTATCGGGGCCCTCTATTACATCAGTAACCCAATGGGTGGAATGGTAATAATACATCCAGAGTGGCTCCCAGCCGCCGTCGAAGCTATAAAACATAGAGCGGGTGTATGGTACCGTGATTTCTGCCAATTGACCCGTGTATCTTTTTGGTTCTGAGAGTGGTTGGTATTCGTAGCGAACTTCGTAAAGTAATCCGCTGAAAACGTAGCCTCCCCAACAGCGATACCATATTGGATTCCAGGCGGGACCGTTGGGACCAACCACCTCTTCGTAAACGTTGATGATCTCGTTGTATTGACGTTGATAAAGAATTGCGCTCGATTCGTCCGGTTCTTTGTAGATGCTGACTCCGTCCTTTTCACCAACCAGCATCAGTCTCGGATGTGTGATAGACGCGGCTTCTTCATCCTGGCTGTGAAAGGCAGAGGCACCAAGTCCGAGCAGAGTGAATTTTAGAAAATCGCGGCGAGTAAACTTCATTAGAGTTACCTGAGTTTTTCGAGTTCGATTGCAGCAACAGAATCGTACACAAATTTTGGATGATATGGATATTTATCGATATCTTCAGCTTTGGTGGAACCGGAAAGCACTAAAATTGTTTCCATACCTGCAGATATACCCGCAAGGACGTCAGTATCCATACGATCGCCGACCATGTAGGTTTCTTCTGAATGCATATCGAAATGATTTAGAGCGGTTCGCATCATCAATGGATTGGGCTTACCAACGAAAAATGCAGATTTTCCAGTGACTTTTTCAATCAAAGCTGCCATTGCACCGGTCGCAGGAACAATTCCACTCTCCGATGGTCCGCTTGGATCGGGATTGGTGGCTATAAAGCGGGCGCCGTCCTGGATCAGATGAATTGCAGTGGTTACTTGATCGAGATTATAGGAATAAGTTTCGCCTAATACGACAAAATCAGGATTGACAGAGGTCTGGATAAATCCCTGGCTATGGATCGCTTCGGTCAGACCAACTTCACCGATCACAAAGGCGGTTCCGTTTGGTCGCTGGTTATTTAGAAACTCAGCGGTGGCAATAGCTGATGTGAATATATTATTTTCATTTACATCAAGCCCGCTTTGCTTTAGAAGGAAAGCTAAATCACGGGTGGTGTATTTGGAGTTGTTGGTCAGGATAGCAAATTTTCGTCCTTCTGCAATCAAAGCCTTGAGAAATGAATCAGCACCTGGAACCATCTTGGAACCGTGAACCAATACGCCATCCATATCCACTAAAAAGTTCTTTTTCATATTTATTCCTTCTTGTATCCGAAATAATAAAAAAACCACTGTGGATTGTACCAACAGTGGTTTTATTATACGGCAAAGTTTGAGGTTTACTTCTTTGTAAGGATGATTCGTGCATCCACAACTGAAACGCCTTGTCCATCTTCGTAGACGATGACGGGGTTGGCGTCCGATTCAGCAATTTCATCCCTGAGATCATAGATCATATAGGAATAATGCGCCAGAACTTTTGCCAAGGCCTTCTGGTCGCGGGGTAATTCACCGCGGGTACCTTGCAGTATCTTGGAGCTCTTGATCTCAGATTGCATATCCAGGGCCGTGGTTTCATCGATGGGTGCGACTTTGAAGGTAACATCTTTCATGACCTCAACAAAAATACCGCCCAATCCGAACATCAGTGTGGGTCCAAAAGTAGCATCGTTGACGGAGCCAATGATCACTTCGGTAGCCCAGGGAGCCATTTCCTGAACTGCGATACCGTCGATTTCAGCGTCGGCCTTATAGTTCAGAGAGTTCTCCATGATGACTTTCCATGCATCGCGGACACCTTGTTCGTTCTTGATGTTTACTTTGACTGCACCAGCATCTGATTTATGGAGGATGTCAGGGGAGACGATCTTCATCACAACCGGATACCCGATTTGTTCGGCGAGTTGGATTGCTTCTTCTTCGCTATGTGCCAGATCGGTTGGGGCTACTGGTAGACCGTAAGCGCTGAAGACATGCTTTGCCTCAACTTCAGTGAGGGCACTGCGACCCTTGGCGCGAGCACCGGCAATGATTTTGCGGGCTTTCTCGCTGTCAATATCAGTTGGTTTGTACATGCCGTTGTGGGCAGTCTGCAGCAATTCGTCTTGTTTGCGCAGGGATGCGAGGGCTTTAACAGCCAGGTCGGGAGCGTCGTAAGTGGGGATGTCGTGTTCGATCAGCCATTCCGTTGCTTTTTCACAGCGTTCACCGCCGATGAAGGAAACTGCCAAAGGCTTGCCGGAAGCTCCGGATTCTTTCTGAGCGTTGTAAATGGCTTCCGCGATTTCCTGCGGGTCAGTAACAGAGGTTTCACAATAGAGAACGACCATGCCATCCACCCAGGGGTGTGCGTAGGCATACTTGACGCCTTCATAGTAGCCTGCCAGACCTGCCCCGCCGGTGATATCGACCGGGTTTTTGGCGGAACCGAAAGAAGGCATGTGCTTGCGCAGTTCGGCTTGCACATCTTCAGGGGCGAACTTGAGCGGAAGACCGTATTTCTCGGCTGCATCGGTCGCCAAAACGCCAACGCCGCCGCCATTGGTGACGATAAGGAGGTTATCGCCTTTCATGGTCGGTTGCAGCGAGAGCGCCAGGGTGGTATCGAACATATCGTTCAAATCTTCTGCCTGGGCAACGCCGGCCTGCTCGAACGCGGATTCGTAGACCTTGGCACTGCCAGCCAATGAACCGGTGTGGGAGGCTGCAGCGGCTGCGCCGTGAGCTGAGACACCTGATTTCAGAGCGATGATGGGTTTGGTGCAATTGCGGGCGGCTTCCATGAATTTTGGTCCGTCTTTGATGCCTTCAATGTAAAGGGTGATACAGGTGGTGTTCTCATCTTCGTTCAGGTAGGAGATCAGGTCAGCAAAATCGAGGTCAGCCTGGTTGCCGATGGAGATCATCTTGTCAAAACCGACACGGCGGGTGTAGGTAGCGGCAGCCATTGCGATCAAAAGGGCACCGCTTTGAGAAATAAGGGCAGCCTTGCCTTCATAAGGCAGGTAGTTGTAGAAAGAAGCGTTCATCTTGTCGCTGTTGGAGAGAACACCAATGATGTTCGGACCGATGATGCGCATGCCATATT
>CAZYIJ010000008.1:12636-25763 GCA_964647425.1 uncultured Anaerolineaceae bacterium | reverse complement strand
ATTAGGACATTTCTATTTTGCTACTTTAGGACATTATCATGTTGCTCTTACAACCTATCAGCTATCAAAAATGTAAAGTAAAATTAGCTATACCAGATCAGGGATAAGGAAGTGGAGATCGCATGAAATATTCAAAACATGCCGTTTTGGCATTGATACTATTTTCTCTCATTCTGGCTACTTGCCAGCCAACCAATCAACCTACACCACAAGCTACCGCACTCCCAACCTCAGAAGCCACAGAGGCGATTGCGACAGAGCAAGCCCAGCCACCTGCTGTTGAAGACCCGATGGGTTGGTGGAATGAAGTCGTCTTTTACGAGATTTTCGTGCGCTCCTTCAAAGATAGTGATGGTGACGGTGTCGGCGATTTTCAGGGTATTATCTCGCAGCTCGATTATCTCAATGACGGAGATCCTACAACCAGTGACGACCTTGGCATTGGTGGAATCTGGTTGATGCCGATCATGCCGTCGCCGTCCTATCACGGCTACGATGTCAGCAATTATCAGACTGTCAATCCAGAGTACGGCACTCTTTCTGATTTCAAACAACTACTCGATGAATGCCACCAACGTGGCATTCATGTAGTCATCGATTTTGTGATCAACCACACCTCCAGTGAGCATCCCTGGTTCATTTCATCCCAGGATCCTGCCAGCGGATTTCGAAACTGGTATGTCTGGGAAGACTCGAACCCGGGCAGACCCGGTCCCTGGGGACAGAACGCCTGGTATGAAGCTAACGGTTCTTATTACTACGCTCCTTTTTGGAGTGAAATGCCTGATTTGAATTATCACGAACCAATGGTTACTAAAGCAATTTATAACGCCTCCCAATTTTGGCTTGACTTGGGTGTGGATGGCTTCCGTGTAGACGCCGCCCGTTACCTATTTGAAGAAGGGGTCAGCCTGCAAGACACCAAGAGCAGTATCGCCTGGTTCCAGGATTGGCGCGACTTCTACACCGAAATTAGTCCTGACGCTTACACAGTAGGCGAGGTTTGGACGGATACACAAATCATCGCCAAATATAACGAACCTGAACGCGGTATGCAGCAATATTTCATGTTCGATCTGGCAGCCGACATTCTTGGCGGCATCTATTCGCCAGACCCCTCCCGCATCATGAAAAGTTATCTGGACACGCTCGAATACTTCCCGGACCAGCAGTTCGCAACTTTTCTCACTAACCACGACCAACAACGAGTTGGTTCGTACTACTCCGAACGCTTGCAGCCCCAAAAATTAGCTGCCTTTGTCTATCTGACCGGACCCGGGACACCTTACCTCTACTACGGTGAGGAAATTGGCATGATCGGCGGTAAACCGGATGAACTGATCCGAAAACCGATGCAGTGGTCAGCCGAAGCCAACGCTGGCTTCAGTGACTTTGAGCCCTGGCAGGAACTGGCTAAAGGCTGGGAAGAAACCAATGTTGAAAACGCAAGCCAGGATCCTGAATCGCTACTGAACTGGTATAAAGACTTGGTCAACACACGAAATCAACTCCCGGCGCTGCAAAAAGGAAGCTATTTGCCCTTTAGCTCTTCCTGCCGAAGGCTTTATACAGTTGCTCGTGTATACGAAGACCAGGTAGTGCTTGTGATGGCGAATCTTGGTGTGCAAACCATGGAAGACTGCACCATTTCGATCGAACAAAGCCCCCTGGCTGGCACCTGGAGAGTGGATAATATATGGGGCGCCCTGCCTTTCGAAGAAATAACGTTCGATGAAAATGGCGCTCTGTCAGAATTTTTTGTTGCCCCTCTGATTGAGGGTGGACAGACAATGATATTTACCTTAGGCAAGTAATTGCTTTAAGTTATTGCTATTTAAAAGGAGAAAAATGAAAACAACTGTTAAATTATTGAGTCTTCTTTTACTACTTTCAGTTCTGGCTGGTTGTGGTGCTCCCACGACTACACCTGTTCCTACGGAAGTCCCAGTTGTGGAAGAACCGGAAGTAGTGGAAACAACTGAACCGGTTGAAGAACTGCCACTGTATGTCAATCTCACCTGGCATCAGCACCAGCCTCTTTACTATAAAAACGAAGATGGTGTTTATACCCGTCCTTGGGTACGCGTGCATGCCACCAAAGATTATCTCGACATGGCAGAGATGATCGCGCAGCACCCCGGCATGACTGCCACAATCAACCTGACTCCCTCATTGATTCGGCAACTGGATGATTTTGCCAACAATGGTGTCAAAGACTTATATTGGGAGATGGCTGAAATCCCGGCTGCCGAGCTGACGCTCGAGCAGAAAACCTTCATTCTTACTCGTTTCTTTGACGCCAATTGGGATCACATCATCGCCATTTTCCCGCGTTACCAGGAATTGCTTGATCTGCGGGATGGCACCGATGAAGATGCAATCGCTGCAGCAGTCGAGACCTATACCGAGCAAGATTTCAGAGACCTGCAAATTTGGTTCAACCTTGCCTGGATCGATCCCGATTACCTTGCCCAGGAGCCTTTCAAAGCCCTGGTAGACAAAGGCCGCGACTTCAGTGAGGAAGAAAAAATCGTTCTCTTTGATGGCATTAAAGCTTTGATAGCCAAGGTGATCCCAACCCATAAAGATTTACAGGATCAGGGTGTCATCGAAGTCATTACCACACCTTACGCCCATCCAATCTTGCCCCTGATTTTTGACACAGACTTGGCTTTGGTTGGCAACCCAAAAGCGACTATGCCCCAGGAACGATTTAGTTATCCTGATGACGCTGTCTTCCACCTGCAAAAAAGTGTGGAAATGTACGAAGAACACTTTGACGTGCCGGTCCGCGGTTTGTGGCCGGGTGAGGGTTCAGTGGCTGAAGAAATCGTTTCGTTGGTAAGCGAAGCCGGTTACCAATGGATGCAAACCGGTGAGCCGGTGTTGGTTGCATCGTTGGGTATGGAAGGCGACCGCTTCACCCGTGATGGTTCAGACACCGTCACCGATCCAGACACATTTTACCGTCCGTATTATGTCCAGGGTGAAACTGGTGAAAAAGTGGCCGTTTTCTTCCGTGACTGGGTCATTTCCGACAAAGTTGGTTTTACCTATTCTGGTATGAGCGGTGAAGACGCCGCTCAGGATATGGTCAATCGGCTTGAAAACATCCGTACCAGCCTGGAAGGGTCTGAAGGTCCACACATTGTGACCATTGTCGTGGATGGCGAGAATGCCTGGGAAAACTACGACAACGACGGTAAGGAATTTTTCCACGCACTCTACAGCAAACTGGCTGAAAGCGAAACCCTGCAAACCATCACCCCTTCTGAATATCTTGAACTTTACCCTGAGCAGCGAGAACTTCCAGAATTGTTCCCGGGTGCCTGGTTTAGCGCTAATTATGATACCTGGATCGGTGAGCAAGAAGAAGCCGAAGGTTGGGATCTGCTTGCTAAAGTGCGAGCAGACCTGGCACAGTATGAGGATGGCACCCTCAGCGCCACCCCTGAAGCTTTGGCAGAGGCACAGGATTTCATGTACCTGGCTGAAGGCTCCGACTGGTTCTGGTGGTATGGTACTGATCAGGATTCCGGGCAGGACAGCTACTTTGATGAAGGTTTTCGAGCCCTTCTGAAAGGTGTTTATACCTCACTGGAGGTTGAGTATCCGGCTTTTCTTGATATTCCTATCATCCAACCGCAACCTCTCAAGCCAACCACCGCCATCAGCGGGCAGACTACTCCTGTTGTAGACGGAGAACTTGGGGAGGATGAATGGGGCACTGCTGCTGTCTATGAAGGCACAGAAGGAGACCCAATTCAGAATTTTGCCTATGGTATGGATCAGGAAAAGCTTCACCTGCGTTTCGATTTAGCTGAACCATTGGGAGATTTCAGGAGAATCCTGGTCTATCTTAATGCTCCTGGTGATCAGAACAAATTGATGGTCGGTTTGAATAGTGAAACTTTAGTTTCACCTGTTTCCCGCGTCATTGAATTTATGACCGGCAATAATCCTATCACACTGTACAAATCAAATGGTTCAGCCTGGGAGCCTGAACAGCCGCTGGAAGGCGAATTAGCTGTTGACGGAGAGATTGTTGAACTGTCGTTAGACAAAACTGTCCTCGGTGAAGTCTCAGCTGGAAGCGTTGTTCCTGTACAGATTGGAATAACTGGCGAACAGCCATTTCAATTTAAAGCAGAGGCGCCACTTGGGATTCAATACTTCAGCTTTGAGCCGCTCAGCTCGCTTCTGAGGATCGAAGACCCCGAAGGGGATGACTTTGGACCAGGCACTTATACCTATCCGACCGATGGCGTCTTCAAAGCTGGCGACTTCGACCTGACCTTCTTTGATATCTCAAGCGATGGTGCCAATCTGTATTTCAGCTTTGGTGTCAAATCAGAAATCACAAATGGCTGGGGCTCGCCCTCAGGTTTTTCCGTCCAAACTTTCGATGTTTACATCGATAAAGACCCTGGTTCTGGAACTGGTGCACGGATGCTCCTGCCTGGTCGCAATGCGGCTTTGTCTGCCGAAAACGGCTGGGAAATGGCACTCTGGCTGGAGGGTTGGACCCCGCAAGTGGTCGTTTTAGACGCTGATGGCATGCCAGTCAATTACACTGAAGCCACCAGCGCGATGAAAGTTTATGTCGATAACAGCCAAAATGCTGTGATCGCCAGTGTTCCCGTAGAATTCTTCGGCGAAGGCGAACCAGCCACCTGGGCATTCGCGGTCGCTTTGCTTGGACAGGAAGGCTACCCCGCAGATGGTGTTTGGCGCGTGCGCGATGTCAGCCAAAAAGCGGAAGCCTATCGTTTTGGCGGTGCCCCATCTGACAACAATCACACCCGCATAATTGACCTGCTCCTGCCTGAAGGTACGGAGATAAGCCAGCAGGACGCCTTGGGTACCTATCCCTCCTCAGCTTCACCAGTGGATGGCAAGGGTCCTGACGATTTTGCGATCATCCCGGTAATTACTGTAGAAAGCGTAGAATAATAGAGATTAATCATGACAATAGAATTTAACCTGACCCAAACCCCCCGACCAGACGTCGAGTTGACGCTTGATGACGGACGTGTCATCACCGGAAGGCGAGGGGCAAAATTGGAAGAGTTTATCAATATCATCCAGGAGGATGACCAACCTTTGATCGTTGGTGTGATCCTGAACGGATCTTTACGCGAATTGACCTTTTCTCTGGAACACGACGGGGTTGCCAGCCTGATCACCACTTCTGACGCTGATGGTGCCCGCATTTACCGCCGTTCGCTGGTCTTTTTGCTTGAGACAGCTTTTAAACATTGTTTCCCGGAAGGATTGCTTTCCATCGATCACTCCGTTTCCTCAGGCGGCTACCATTGCCAAATCCACAATTTGAATGGATTTGGTCAGCCTGAGCTGGACCAGCTTGGCAGTTACATGCGAAAACTGGTAAACGATGATGTTCCATTTATTCGTGAGACTGTCCCACTGCAAGAAGCCATTGATTACTTTACGGATGCTGGAGAATCCGATAAGGTCAGCCTGTTAAAGTATCGTCAGCGCCCGGATTTGGTTCTTTATCGGGCTGATGGTGTGCGGGATTATCATCATGGGTACATGGTGCCTTCCTCTGGTTACTTGAACTTGTTTGAACTGGACCTGGTTGAAGGCGGTTTTGTGCTTCGCTTTCCTCGACGCCATGAGCCAAACCAAATTGAACCGATTGGTAAATTCCCGACTCTCTTGAAGACCTTCAAGGAATACGGCGATTGGCTGAATAAATTAGGGATTCCATCAGTTGGCGCTTTGAATGACGCCATTCAATCTGGGCATGCAGATGAAGTCATCCTGGTATCTGAAGCCCTGCATGAGATGCAGATTTCGCAAATTGCAGACCAAATCTACGAAAATCATGATCGGATTGGCGTTATCTTGATTGCGGGTCCCAGCTCATCCGGTAAGACCACCTTTTCAAAGAGGCTCAGCATTCAACTGGTGGCAAGGGGAATTAATCCATTTGCGCTCGAGATGGATAACTTCTTCGTTGATCGTGAAAGAACCCCGCTTCTGACTGATGGCAGCAAGGATTATGAATCCTTGCGTGCAATGGATATAAACCGTCTGAATCACGATGTAAAAGCTCTGCTTGCAGGTCGTGAAGTACAGCTGCCGCGCTACAATTTCATCACCGGTTTAAGTGAACAAGGCAAAGTCGCCAAACTGAATCAGGGTGATATTGTCATTCTGGAGGGAATCCACGGCTTGAACCCCAACCTTTTGCGGGATGTTGACCCTGCTAATACTTTCAGGATTTACATCTCCTGCCTTACGCAATTGAACCTTGATCGTCATAACCGCATTTCTACCACTGACACACGAATGATCAGGCGTATCGTGCGCGATGCGCGGGACCGTGGCTACAGTGCCAGCCAGACAATTGCGCGCTGGGAATCGGTACGCAGGGGCGAAAAGAATCACATCTTCCCATACCAGGAAAATGCTGATGTTATGTTCAATTCTGCCTTGGCGTATGAGATTTCGACGCTTAAACCCTTGGTGGAACCGCTCTTACGCCAGGTCAGTTTCGGCTCCAAAGAACACATAGAAGCCAAGCGCTTGTTGAAGTTTTTGGAATGGTTTTTGCCCACCACAACCGAGTTTGTGCCTGACAACTCCTTGCTCAGAGAATTTATCGGCGGGTCCATCCTGACCGATTTCTCAATGTGGCAGCGGTAAGGTAACAAACGCTTTCTGATAAAAAATAGGCTGCCATAATAGGCAGCCTATTTTTTATATCAGGTTCGAAAAGCTATTTCTCTGTCATTGATTTTTTGATCATCACGGACAGTCGGCGGACTCCTTCACGAATCTTTTCAGGATTGGTGGCCGAAAAATTCATGCGCATAGTATTTTTTGGGCCTTCATTGGGATAGAAAGGTACGCCGGGAACATACGCGACTTTTTCTTCGACAGCCTTTGGGAAAAGTTCCAGGCTGTCACAACCTTCCGGTAAGCGCAGCCAAAGGAATAAACCACCATGGGGTACTGTCCAGGTAGTACCTTCGGGCATGAAATCTTCAAAGGCTTGCAGCATGGCATCCCTGCGTTCTTTGTAGACTCTGCGGATGGTGTTGATGTGTTCGGGCAGCCAATCGGAGCTGATCAGCTCGTATGCCAGATACTGGTCGAAGGTTGAACACTGCAAGTCTGCGCCTTGTTTGGCTTGAACCATGCGCTTGATCACCTCTGCGGGACCAATCATCCAGCCGATCCGAAGACCTGGAGCCAGGATTTTTGAGAATGTGCTTGTATAAATGACATTCCCGGAGAAATCCCCATCGCAGCACTTATTGTATTCTGCATCCAAGGCAGCAATTGATGGAAGCGTTTCTCCTTCAAAAATCAGTTTGCCATAAGGATCATCTTCAATCAGAGGTACATTGTAATGATTTGCCAGGTCGATCAATTTTTTCCTCCGCTCAAGCGACATGGTAACACCCAGCGGGTTATGGAAGTTAGGCAACACGTACATAAATTTGATGTTCTGTTTTATCAGATCTTCGAGCGTATCTGTCACCAAACCATCTTCATCAGTTTCGGCAGTGACATAAGTTGGTCCATAAGTGTTCCAAGCCTGGATAGCGCCGAGATAGGTTGGGGATTCGGTCAGCACGCGATCGCCGCGGTTGATAAATATTCGCCCTACTATATCAAGCGCTTGCTGTGATCCCGTGGTGATCATGATGTTGTCTTTTGTAATGTTTAGATGTTCCTTGTTGAAATCCTGCGCAATCCAATCCCGTAAGGGGTCATAACCTTCGGTCGTTGAATACTGGAGGGCTTTTTTTCCATTTTCACTCAGAATTTTTTCACAGGCAGCTTTTGCTTGCTCAATTGGAAAAATTTCTGCAGCAGGAAATCCTCCTCCAAAAGAAATCACGTCTGGTTGGTTGGTCACCTTCAATAGCTCTCGGATAAAAGAACTTTTCATCCGATTTGTCCGATTAGCGAAACGAAGTTCCCAGGGTGTTGGCATTAATTTACTCTCCTTTTTTTGTGTCTATTTCATGTATCGGCTAACAATTGTTGCCGCGCCAGGGAGCGCTACCCGATCGCCAGGGGTGAGTTGAGCGGGTGGATTTTGCCTCCAATTTGGCGCGTTTTGGAAAATGAAAATCTTGGTACCTTCAACGGCGGCTTTCCTGTCAACAAAAGCCTGACCAGTTAAGAAACCGTTGCTATCAATTGCACAGCTGGTGACTTTGCCGATCATGCGACCTTTCAAGTCACAGACTGGGTCACCATGGTGAGCCATACGCACAGCCTTTTCGTCAAATGTAAATCTTGCGACCACACCGGTGCGCTCAGCTTCACGTTTGACAAAAGCTTCCCTGCCAATAAACCAGGCAGAGTTTAGTTTCAGGAAGGGCAGGAACCCGGCTTCGCCTATCGTCAGGTTCATTTCACCGCCCATTTCGTGACCATACAAGGGCAGACCAGCTTCAGTGCGTAGAGAATCGCGAGCGCCTAATCCGTTAGGCAGCATACCAAATGGGGTGCCAGCTTCCATGATGGCATTCCAGAACCGAACCGCATCGTCAGGGTGAACAAAAAGTTCAAAAGCCATCTTTTCACCGGTGTAACCAGTGCGTGAGACGATCACATTCACTCCGGCCAGTTCGCTTTGGCAGAGCTGGTTGCGATTTAAGCGGCGTATTTTACGCTGTTCTGCCGCGTCGGCTATTGCGCACAAGATATCCCGGCTAAGAGGTCCTTGCAGGGCAATATCGACCAACATATCTTTGCCTTCTTTAGGATCTTTCAGGTTTCGCAGGATCACATTGCGACCAAAAATGGTCACCCAGGGGCGTTCCCGGTCAACTTGTACATCTCCGTTCTTGACCGCATTGAGCCAAGCCCAATCTTTTTCTTCGTTGGCAGCATTCACTACCAGAAGGTACTTTTCTTTTTCGATGCGATAGATGATCAGGTCGTCGATCACATTTGCGTCAGGGTCCATAAAGTGGGTGTAAACTGACTCTCCAATGTTGCGGAAGAGCACATCGTTACCACAGACTGAATCGAGAAAGACTGCGGCATCTGGTCCTTCTGCCATGAAGACCCCCATGTGGGTCACGTCAAAAAGACCCGCTGCCTCGCGGGTAGCCAGGTGTTCCTGGAGGACAGACGTATACCACACCGGCATATCCCAACCGGCAAAGGGAATCATCTTCGCGCCCAAAGCAACATGAGTGTCATACAGTCGGGTGCGCTTGACAGGCGCATCGACAGGCTCTTGCCAGACAAATTCCGGTCGGGCTTCCAAACTGACATCCTTTGGCATGCCCACGAAGTACGGTTTGTAATGGTCTATGGCGTCACCTTCTGGTTTCACCCAAACCGGGTCAGCTTTATTGATCGAGATCGGACCAGGTATTCTCTGGGTCAGATCTTCATCGTAATAAATAAAACCGGTGGAGAGCCCTACGATCCACAACCCTGCCAAACCCAATTTGTCAGCTGGTACGGTCAGGACGAAGCGGTAAGGACTCTTGCACGTTAACACGCCTTCGATATTGCCCGAAGTGGTATGCATCATGGTGTTCTGCGAATCGCCAGGCATAAGTGCTTCCACATCGCTGGTCATGGTCAGATTTAGAAAAGCCCGCACCGTTTCGCCGGTCATCTCCAACGCGCCAAAACCTTCTCGAGGATGATCCTGGAGGTAAAAATAATGCGGAAAACCATGCAGTTGTTCGATATCGTCCATGTTGGGTTTGGAATCTGCCATAACGCGGACTTCACCATTGATTTGAATCAGCTCTTCAAAATCGACTTTGGCACGAGTTTTATTGCCACTGCGCCCGATCATGTAATATGGGGTTGTCGCTTTGAATAGACGATCGATTAATTTCGCGATTCTACGAAATTCATTCTCTTTGAAACCTCTTTGGGTTAGCCAGGTCGAGCCCATCCGGATGCCGGTTGAGCGCATCGCGGATTTGTCACCCGGGATTGTGTTTCTGTTGACCACGATGCCTGCCAGG
Source organism: uncultured Anaerolineaceae bacterium (assembly GCA_964647425.1). Taxonomy (GTDB): domain Bacteria; phylum Chloroflexota; class Anaerolineae; order Anaerolineales; family Anaerolineaceae; genus Mesolinea. The sequence continues at coordinate 15,777 of CAZYIJ010000008.1, read as the reverse complement.
TCAAGAATCCTAGCACCAAGATCGCCATTCAATGGGACCCCATCTGGGCTCTTGTAAGACTTGCAGTCAATCAGGCACATATGGCTGTCGGTACCGCCGTACGGCACCTTTACGCCAAGTTCCTTGAAGGCATCAGAAAGTGCCTTTGCGTTCTTGAGTGTCTGGTCCTGCAATTCAATAAACTGATTTGTGGTGGCAAGTTTGAAAGTGAGTGCCATTGCTGCAATTGCATTGACGTGGGGTCCGCCTTGTTCACCAGGGAAAATGCCTTTGTCAATTTGTTCGCCCAACTCCCGATCGTGGCAAATGACCACCGCGCCGCGGGGACCACAAAGAGTCTTATGGGTGGTGAAACTGACGACATCGGCAATACCAACCGGTGAAGCCACCTTTTTTGCCGCAATCAAGCCTGAGATATGTGAGACATCTGCCAGAAGCCAGGCACCCACTTCATCCGCGATTTCGCGGAATTTCTGCCAGTCCGGAATCCATGGATAGGAGGTATATCCGGCAATGATGACTTTCGGTCTCGCCTCTTTGGCTAATTCAAGAATCTGTTCGTAATTAAGTTGTTGGGTGACTGGATCGACTGTGTAGTGATAGGCATTATAGAAAAGACCGGAACGGTTGACAGGTGATCCATGAGTCAGGTGACCACCATGGAGTAAATCCATTCCGAGCAGGGCATCTCCTGGTTGCATTAAAGCCGTGTAAACCGCTGTATTTGCAGGCGCACCCGAGAGTGGTTGAACATTCACCCAAAGGTCATCTGGTATCAGGTCATTAGCTGCAAAAAGTTCAGCTGCCCGCCGTCGAGCCAGTGCTTCGACCATATCAACATACTCAACACCTTTGTAATAGCGACCATCGCTGTGCCGGCGATAGCGGCCCAACTGGAGGGCATAGTCCATGATGGTGGCTTCATCCTGGTAACGCGTTTCAGGACGAGGGTAACCTTCTGCATAAATGTTGGTGAACGGTGATGCCAGCAGATCGCGCACTGCTTTCGGGGCAATGCTCTCACTTGGAATCATGATCAGACGCCTTGCCTGGCGTTCAGTTTCAAAATCGACCAAACTTTTTACATTGGGATCGTAATCTTCGATACATTTTTCAAACAAATAATCGCTCATCGATTTACCTCAGGTGATAATGTACTCTCTGCCCGCGAGCAGAGGTCTGGTATAAAATTGTTGTTTATCCGGGAGAAAATGGCTGAAAAAATATACAAAAATACTTGGACTACAGCGACGTGACCGTAGCCTGTATTCAAGGTCAACGCAAGTTTTGCCATCAGGATAATTGTACCTTATTTAGCGCAACTTTCTTAAGCAACCACCAGGATTTTCTGAGGTTTTCTTACAGAAAAATCCAAGTCTGCCGCCTGTAATATAATCAGAGAATGCCTGAAGGACAAAAAGATCTGGCTGAAGAAGTCACGCTGATCAACACCGCTAAAACAGACCCTGAAGCATTTGGCTTGCTTTACGAGCGCTATGTCGAACGTATCTATAACTATATCTACTTTCGGGTGGGGAGCGTAGGTGATGCTGAAGATCTGACCGCGAAGGTTTTCTTCAAAGCGCTGAGGAATATCGGTGGCTATCGCCATATGGGGCTGCCATTTTCTGCCTGGTTGTACCGAATTGCCCACAACCTGGTGGCAAATTATCATCGCGACCGGTCAAAAATGCAGGAAATTTCCATCGAAAACCTGGTAGTTGTAGACAAAAGTAAAACCAGTGCCCCGGAACACCTGATGGAAGAACAACAGCAGACTGCTTTTCTGCTCAACCTGGTAAACGATCTCTCACCGCAAAAACGAGAGTTGATCATTCTCAAATATGTCCAAAAACTCTCGAATGAAGAAATTGGTCAAATCTTAGGGAAGACTGAAGGTGCTATTAAGAGCCTGTACCATCGCACACTGGTTGAGCTTAAAGAGCGCGCTAAGAAATACAGCGATGTGCGTATCCTCTGAGTGTGAAAGGGGTTTATACCAACAAGGAGCATGATCACGGCATGGAAGAAGTTGATATTTTTGACAATGAATTAAATGGTTTTGAACGGGACCTCGCTTTGCAACTTGAGCGCTATGCGCCGGACAATGTCTTTGTGCAAGATCTTAAACAACGACTGGTCTCTTCCAAGGTTTTTGAACGCAGGCGTGAGATCAGTGCCATTGTTGTTGCATGCCTGACGCTATTGTTGACTGGTGTGCTCGCCTTTAGCCTTGGTAAGTTCATCTACCGCGCAAAGAAATCCATTTCGCAATAAATTTATTTACAGGGTTTAGCCAATTGCCTGTTAACAAATAAGAGCGGCATAAATGCCGCTCTTCGTTAATCCAATAGACTATCTTAATTTTCGAGTGTCTCGCGTACCCAGTCACCAACCATCCAGTATTTGAAATCACGATGGTGATAGGTATCGACAGCCGCCACGACTGCGTAAATCAATGCACCTACAGGAATCAGGCTCAAAAGCAGAGCGATCGGGAAGCCGCATAAACCGACTATGACCAGGGTAAGAGCAACTGAAAGGGCCCAGGCGATCCCTGCCAGGATGGCAGCGCCAAAGAAGAACACGCCCTGAAAGATCAATGCCTGCAAGCTCTGATAAGCCACATAGCGGCTGCGGTCTTTGTAAGCAAAGTAGATGATCAGGGGAGGCAACAGCCCCAGTAAACCGGTAAACAGGTTTAGGAAAATGCCCAAATGAGCAAATAGTGCCAACGTGCTCTCTTCTGATTGAGAGAGACCGGGTTCAGTTTCGAAAACAGGATCAGGAGATCCATCACCGTGAGCATCAATAATTACGGGATCGGGTTCAATATAATCATTTTGATCAGTCATAGCAACCTCACTTTCACTTGATACCACCAATTATAAACTATCCTGATAAGTCCAAACATTATTCTGTCTATGCAAGACCCTTCATGTCTTTCAGGATGATAAAATTCGTAGGCCGGCTTCCGTAATTGAAGCCGGCTCTTTTCATAAACCAGAGATTGCTTCGTCGCTGCGCGCATACTCTGTACGCAAGCAGTCGCAAAGACGAAAAATTGTGAATCTGAATTCTATGAACAATCATTTTTGTGACTTTCGCCTGCTAAGATCCTTCACTTCGTTCAGGATGACA
>CAZYIJ010000008.1:0-12536 GCA_964647425.1 uncultured Anaerolineaceae bacterium | reverse complement strand
TTACTTTTATAAAAACAATTATGTCTGTGATAAAATTTTGCTATGTCATTCAGAGTTGTTTTTATGGGCTCGCCGGAATTCGCTCTTCCGACCCTGGAAGAACTGCATCGTAATTATGACGTTGTTGGTGTGGTCACCCAACCCGACAGACCGGCTGGCCGCGGGCGCAAAGAACAGCCGTCTGAAGTGAAAAAGCTTGCTCAAGCGTTGGGCCTACCTATTTTTCAACCTCAATCTCTGCGAAAACTCTCTGCTGTTACCCAACTTGCCGAATGGAAACCAGATCTTATCGTTGTAGCAGCCTTTGGGCAGATTTTGCCAAAAGCTGTCCTCGAAATGCCCGCAAAAGGTTGCATCAATGTCCATGCTTCTTTACTGCCTGCCTGGCGCGGTGCTTCTCCAATCCAGGCTGCCATCGCAAACGGCGATCCTCAAACAGGAGTAACCATCATGTTGATGGATGAAGGCATGGACACAGGTGGGATCCTGGCTCAGTGTTCGGTGCCGATCCGACCCGGAACTACCGCAATTGAACTCTCTGACCAATTGGCACATCTGGGCGCGCGCACGCTCATGGAAATTCTGCCTCCTTACTTGAGAGGCGCTTTAGGGGCAATCCCCCAGGATGAATCCCGAAAGAGCTTTGCGCCTAAACTGACCAAAGTGGATAGTTTTTTGGATTTCAGCCTTCCAGCCCAGACCTTACTCAACCAGATCAATGCCTACCAGCCCTGGCCTGGCGCAGTCTACAAGTGGCATGGAAAAACCTTGAAAATCATTGAAGCCCACCTTCACCCGACCTTTGAATGTGACCCCAGCGGACGTTTTGTGGTAAACGGTTTGCCAGCAATTTGCACAGGCGATGGCTTGTTGGTGCTGGATATCGTCCAACCTGAAGGGAAGAAGCCAATGCCTGGTAAAGCCTTCCTCAATGGTCAACCCGATTGGTTGGAAAGCGAATAATCCCCTTTAATTAAATTAAGGGCCGGCTTCCACGCCGTCCAGTGAATTTAATCGTACGGAGGGAGGCAAGTACTACTCGCTTCGCTCCCAGCATCATGACCTCCTCCGTAACTAAAGTTTAGCTGAAGTTTTCCAAGAGGAGACGAGCCCCTCCCGTACGGAATCAAACGTAGAAACGAAAGTCTTGCCTAATTATCCTTGAAAAAGGCCTTTTTCCACTCGTAGAGCTTATTCAAAGCCTGGATGGGGGTAAGCGACTCTAAATCAAGCTTCTTAAAGGCATCCATCAGAGGGTTGTTTTCCGGGAACAGCCGCAACTGCTCTTTTTCTTCATTGATTTCGGGTAAGGTTTTTCCGGAGCTTGCTTCCAACTGTTTCAAGATTTCATTCGCGCGGGCAATCACCGGCGCAGGCAGCCCTGCCATCTGAGCAACATGGATACCGTAAGAACGGTCAGCCGCACCTGGAACGATTTTGTGCAAAAAGATCACCTGCTCGTCAGCCTCTGTGACTGCCACATTGTAATTTCGCACACCCGGGAAGAGCTCTGCCAACTCGGTCAGTTCGTGGTAATGGGTGGCAAACAGGGTGTACGGTTTGAGTTTGGGATGGCTGTGCAGGTACTCAATGATCGACCAGGCGATCGACAATCCGTCGTATGTACTGGTTCCTCGTCCAATTTCATCCAGGATCAAAAGGCTGCGTGAGGTAGCATTGTTGAGGATGTTGGCGGTTTCCAGCATTTCAACCATGAAGGTGGACTGTCCCTGGTGGATGGCATCCTGCGCGCCGATGCGCGTGAAAACTCGGTCAACGACGCCGATTTCTGCCTGGTCTGCTGGAACGAAACTGCCAATTTGCGCCATCAAAACAATCAGAACCACCTGGCGCAAAAATGTGGACTTGCCGCTCATGTTTGGTCCGGTGATCAGGCGAATGATCTCACCCTGCTCAAATTCGGTGTCATTGGCGATGTAGCGGGAGCGGCTGGTGAGCTGTTCAACCACCGGATGGCGGCCTGCCAGGATGTTGATGCCTTTTTCTTGCGATAGGGTAGGACGAACATACTTGTTCAGTGCCGCTACCTCAGCCATTGAGAGCAAGCAATCTAATCTGGCAATGCTGCGGGCAGTCTCAAGCAGAGCCTGGCTCGATTTTGCCAGTTGCGCGACCACCTTGCGGAAAACCTTGACTTCAATTTCATGGATCTGGGTCTCTGCGTTGAGCACCAGCGATTCGTATTCTTTCAATTCAGGGGTGATGAAGCGTTCGCTGTTGACCAGCGTCTGCTTGCGGATATATTCTTCAGGGGCTTTGTCTGCCAATCCGCGGGAAATCTCGATGTAGTAGCCGAATACCTTATTAAAGCCAACTCTCAGGGTTTTCAAACCGGTTCGCTGGCGCTCGGAAGATTCGAGCGAATTGATCCACTCTCTGGCATGTTTGGAAGAATCAACAACCTGGTCAAGTTCCTCTGAGAAGCCCTCCCGGATCAATCCAATGGTGTTAAGTGTGGCTGGCGGTTCATCGCTGATGGATTTTTCCAACAATTCCAGCTCGTTGTCATAAGTATTCCAGCCCTCCAGAATAGGTGACAAGGCCGGATGCTCACTTTCCAGCAAACCTATCAAAGCAGGCAGCGCACCTAGATCTTCCCGCAATGCCACAAGATCGTTTGGGCGGGCAGAGCCGTTCACCAGGCGGGTTACCAGGCGTTCCAGGTCGTGAAATTGCTTGAGCAATTCAGCGATCTGTTTTCTCTCCACACCCCGCTCATAAAAATACGCCACCGCGTCAAGGCGCTGATTGATGCGTTCTATGTCCAGTAGAGGCTTGTTCACCCAATTCCGGAGAAGGCGTTTGCCCATCGGTGTTTGGGTTTTATCCACGATCCCCAATAGGGAACCTTCCGTTTTACCTTCCCGAAGAGTTTCAGTCAATTCCAGATTGCGGCGGGTCTCGGCATCCAGGACCATAAAGTCAGACAAGCTGTAGGTGCTGAAAGCAAGTTCGATATCGAGCAATCCTTTTTGAGTTTCTTGCAGGAACTTAAGCAGTGCCCCGGTAGCGCGGATAGCCAGAGGGTAGGGTTTAAGCCCGAGACCCTCCAGGTTGCTAACCCGGAATTGGCTTTTGATCAATTCCTGGGCGCGTCCGGGTTCGAAATACCAGTTCGGTATGCGTGTCAGATTAAATTCAAGCGGTGCTTTTTCATCGGAGCTCTCAGAAATCAACAATTCTGCCGGGCTCAGACGCTCCAATTCTGCCCGCAAGAGCACATCCACGTTGTTTCCCGAAAGTTCGGTAGCTGCCAGTTCGCCTGTAGAGATATCTACAAAAGCCAAACCAGCTTTGCCATCCTGCTGGAAGTAGCAAGCCAGATAATTATTTCTGCCGCTTGGCAACAGGTTAGGTTCAACCACTGTTCCGGGCGTAACCACCCGGATCACCTCGCGCGGGAAAAGACCTTGCTCAGGCTGGTCGCCCACCTGCTCGCAGATGGCGACGTGATACCCTTTTTCGATCAACCTGCCCAGGTAATTATCGACCGCATGAAATGGAATACCTGCCATGGGGACGCGCACACCCTTGGCGACTGGTCGCGAAGTCAGAACAATATCCAACGCTTCCGCAGTTTTGCGGGCGTCATCGTCGAAGGTCTCATAAAAATCCCCAAGCCTGAAAAACACGATCGCATCCGGATATTCCTTTTTGATTTCCAGATATTGCTGTCGTAGAGGCGTGATTGTTTCGGTCATGAGAGCTATTTTAGATTTTCACGAATGTAGGCATCCACCTGGTTTAGTGCTTCAGGCAACTTGTCAGGGTCTTTTCCACCTGCCTGTGCCATATCAGGGCGACCGCCGCCGCCACCGCCAACCACCTGGGCAACTCTCTTGATCAGATCGCCAGCTTTTAGACCGCGTGCGATCAGATCAGGCGTGACTGCTGCAATAAGCATGGGTTTTTCGTTGATTACGGTTGCCAGCACTACCACGCCACTGGGATGTTTCTGACGGAATTGATCTGCCAGCGAACGCAGTGCGTCCACATCAGCGTTGGGGATGATCGCGCTCAGCAACGGAACGTCCGAAACCTGTCTCACATCATCCAATTTTTGTTTGAACGCCTGGTTGGCAGCTTCAATGCGCAACTGCTCAAGCTCGCGCTGAGTTTGTTTGAGCTCAGACTCGAGAGATCTAAGCTTGTTCAGCACATCAGCCGGGCTGGTCTCCAGGAAGGAAACCACTTGGTTGAGATGGTTGACGTTTTCCCTGGCAAAGTGATAGGCACCCAGACCAGTTACCGCCTCGATGCGTCGAACACCTGCGGCAACAGATGACTCGGAAAGGATGTAGAAAGAACCAATTTGGGAGGTGTTATCCACATGGGTTCCACCGCAAAGTTCATACGATACGCGACCTCGTTCATCTGCCACTTCAATGGTCCGGACAATTGAGCCATATTTTTCGCCAAACAGTGCTGTGACGCCTTCAGCTTTCGCCTGATCAAGCGTTTTTATTGTTTTGTGTACCGGATATTCAGCTGCGATCAACTCGTTTACACGTTCTTCGATCTTGAGCAAATCGGTTTTTGAAACCGCGTGCGGATAGTTGAAATCGAAGCGCATGCGTTCAGGATCCACCACTGAACCGGATTGGTGTACCTTGTCGCCTAAAACATAACGCAGGGCGGCATGCAGCAGGTGTGTGCCGGTGTGGTTGCGCATAGTCGAGAGACGTGCGGATATGTCTACACTGACAAAAGCGGTGTCATCTACCTGGATAGGACCTTCTTTAACTTGTCCTGAAAGCAAGATCAAACCGGTCACAGGCTTGAAGGTGCGAGTGATTTCAACCTCCCAGCCTGGTTGCTGGCTGGAAATTACCTTACCCTGGTCGCCAATCTGCCCACCGGATTCAATATAGAGGGGACTGTCGGTCAGTACCAGTTCCACTTCGTCTCCAGCCTGGGCTGATTCTACAAGCTCACCGTCACGAAGAATGCCAACCAACCTGGTGGTAGAGGTGAAAGACGTGTATGGGTCGTAGTGCACACCATCAGCAGGTAATTTACCCTGGACTTGCAGGTCGCTCAAAACGGCAGCATACAATTCGGTGTTATTGCCGTTCATTTCTACAAAGGCAGAGCCTTTTCCGGATGCCTGTCTGTGTGCTTCCATGGCTTCATAAAAGCCGGTTTCATCCACGTTCAAATTGGACTCAGCCAGGATGTCACGCGTGATTTCCATCGGAAAACCGAGTGTCGCATATAGGTCGAACGCCCGTTTGCCATCCAGAGTGGATTCATTAGCGGTTTTTAGCTCGTCAATATAAGTTTGGAGCTGGGCGAAACCGCTGTCGAGTGTTTCGGCAAAACGTTTTTCTTCATTGGTCAGTGTTTCCTCGATCAACTCCTGGTTGGCAGCTAATTCAGGGTAAGCCAAATGGTAATTTTCGATCACTTTCACAGCGATCTTCGCCATAAAGGGCTCACTGAGGTTGATCTTTCGGGCAAAGCGAGCAGCCCTGCGAATGATCATCCGGCAGACATAGTTGCGCCCGATATTGCCGGGGATGACTCCGTCCGCGATCAGGAAAGTGGCTGCCCGTACATGGTCAGCAATTACCCTGTAGGGCGTCAGATTGGCTGCGCGTTCTGCGTCGGTTTGCCCGGCAATACGCTGGGTTTCATCCAGAAGTGGTTTCAGCAGGTCGGTATCATAGTTTCCGCGAACACCCTGGATAATCGAGACAATTCGCTCAAAGCCCATACCGGTGTCGACATGGCGCTTGGGCAAAGGTTGAAAAGTGGTGGGGGATGTGCGATTATATTGGATGAAAACGTTGTTCCAAATCTCAACGATTCGGCTGCAATCCCCGTTGACTTCACACACATGCCCAGGTACATCACCCATATCGCAAAAATCAGTTCCAAAATCATAATGGATTTCAGTGCATGGACCGCAGGGACCGGTTTCTGCCATTTCCCAGAAATTATCTTTGCGCCCACCGTGAACCAAGTGAGAAGGGTCAAAGCCGGGCTGAGCCAGCCACTCATCGCGCGCTTCCTCATCGGTGGGCAGGTTGCCCTGGTCATCGACAAAATAAGTTGCATATAACCGTTGAGGTTCCAGCCCCCAAACTTTGGTAAGCAGCTCCCAACTCCAGCTGATTGCCTCTTTTTTGTAATAGTCACCGAAGGACCAGTTGCCAAGCATTTCAAAGAAGGTATGGTGAGTGTTATCGCGTCCTACGGTATCAAGATCGTTATGCTTGCCCGAAACACGCAGGCATTTTTGAGAATCCACAGCCCGCGTGTAGGGTCGGGTTTCAGTGCCCAAAAAGACGTCTTTAAATTGAACCATGCCGGCATTGGTGAAGAGCAAGGTGCTGTCCCCGCCAGGAACAAGGGAAGCGCTGGGCACGACGGTGTGTCCGCGTTCTGCGAAAAAGTCGAGGAAAGATTGACGAACCTGGTTGCCGGTTAGATACATAAGATTACTCCAAACATGTAGTGTTTAACTAAGAAATTATACTTGATTCTCAAGCACAAAAAGAGCAAAGACCCTATCCTACTCTGTAAGGCTACTTGAAGTAAAGAATATTCACCAAGTACGATTTTTCCCAAACCAGAAAAAAAGCAACAAAAAAGCTGCAGGTAATTACCTGCAGCTTATCTATTTAAGCTTCAATAAGCATCAAATTTACAAGTTCTTATTGATGCATGTACATAACAGCTTTACAGGCTGCATTGACGATAGGGTAAACAATTGGTGAAGATGTCAAAGCAGGATGGGTACCCATCTGGAACATAACAATCTCATCTGCTGTCATGTGATGCATGATGCAGGCGCTGAGCACGTTGATCATCTCGCCAACTGGCTTTCCACCAGAGATTGAACCACCTATCAATACGCCGTTTTCTTTGCCAAAAACCAGTTTGACTTTTGTGAGCGTCGAGTTGGGCATACCACCCGGGTGAGTGTCTGGTGCTTCAGCTTTTCCGACAACTACATTCATGCCAAGTTGTTTTGCCTGGCGTTCGGTCAAGCCGGCAACCGCAAAAGCGCGACCGTTGACAATGGTTGAGAAAACACTGATAGCACCACAGTTACTGTGCACAGATGAGTAAAGGTTAGCCCCAGCTATTCTTGCCTCGGCAGTTGCGATGGAGGCTAACATGGTGTTTACTGGTCTGCCAGTGAAGAATGAGTGCTTTTCAGCGCAGTCACCACAGGCGTAAACATCTTGATCAGTATAGGTGCGCATGTGAGCATCAACTCTGATAGTGCCATTGAAACCAAGTTCAATGCCACTTTCTTTTGCCAAATCGGCGTTTGGTCTTGCGCCGATTCCGAGGATGACCATATCCGCTTTGATTTCAGTACCATCAGCTAACAGCACACCTGTAACTTGTTCGTCCCCAAGAATACTTTGAGCTTTGCTATTTACCAGCACTTTTACACCAGCTTCAGCGAGTTTTTCCTGGGCTTCAGCACAGAATTCATCATCCAGAGCCATTTGCAGACATTGTGGCAGTGCTTCTACAACTGTGACGTTAATGTCGCGACCTTTTCGACATTCATCGGCAAACTCAACACCGATGAATCCACCACCGATGATAACCAGGTCTTTAACATTAGTCATTTCGTCGTACACTTTGGAAAGATAATCGAAATCTTTCCATATCGCGTAAACATTTTTCTTCTGAATCCCAGGGATTGGGGGCACAATGGGCATCGATCCGGTAGCAAATACGAGTTTGTCGTACTTGATTGTTTCCCCGTCTTTTAATGTAACAATTTTGTTTTCACGATCGACAACAACGGCTTCTCCCTTGATCAACTCAATTTGGTTATTCTCAAGCAAGCCATCAGGAATGACATTGTATTGAGGACCACCAACAGTTCCGTAAATGTATGGAATACCGCATAGAATCAGAATCGTACCTTCCTTGCGGACAACGACCACTTTTTTATCAGGGTAATGCCGCCTGCAGCTAATTCCAGCTGTGATACCAGATAGACCGCCTAATACTAATACATCAGTTTCTTTCATTTATGCCTCCACTATAGTTGAATTATTAAATTTTGCACCCGTATTTTTGAAAAAGTTATTGACTTTTGATTGATTCCAATTCTCCTCGAAAGAAATCGGATCCAACTTTTCAAACAAAAGTATGTCGATTTAACCACACCAGGCTGAGCCAGAATGGTTCTTACCAATATTCAACATAAGTGATAAGATTTTAAATCAACAACCATGAATATTTTGCGTCGTTTTTCCTTTTCGATCTTTCGTTCTGTGCTGACCCTGATTCTCATCACAGCGATTCTTTATGCAACGCTGATGGTCACACCACCAGAAACCAGGGCTTCTTTGTACATGCCAAAGAAGACTTCACCCCGTATGACCGAGGAAATGTATGAGAAAATGCTCCAGGATATGGTCGAAAAATACCAATTGGACAAACCATTTCCGGTGCAATATGTCTATTGGGCTGGCAACCTCCTGAAAGGCAATTGGGGCTATAGTCCCAATTTACAGGAGGATGTTTTTACCGGTTTAACCCGTCGTGCACCAGCTACGTTGGAACTAGCATTTTACGCAATTTTGATCTACTTTCCTTTGGGATTGCTCAGCGGTGTGCTGGCAGGTACCAGGAGAAAAGGGATAGCAGACCGGTTATTCAGAGTAACCGCTTTTGTCGCGACCTCACTAACTCCAATGATTTTGGCAATCATCATGATGGTGGTTTTTTATATTACCCTGCGTTGGTTTGCTCCCGGACGTTTGGGCACAGCCTTTGCTCCGATGATTACCGCTGAAGGCTTTAAATCCTATACCGGCTTTGTGACAATAGACGGATTGTTGAATAAAAATCCAGCGCTTTCGCTGGACGCGCTTCGCCACCTTGCAATGCCTGCGCTCACGCTTGCGTTTGCTCAATGGGCGATCCTTGGACGGATCACCAGGGCAACTATCATTGAAGAAAACGAAAAAGAATATATCATTGCTGGAAGATCGCGAGGTTTACGAGAACGAACCTTAGCCTGGCGCTATGCCTTAGGGAACGCCGCAGCGCCAGTTTTGACCCATACAATGCTCTCAGCGGCTTCACTGATGACAAATGTGTTTGTCGTGGAGCTTATTTTTAATTATCCAGGTCTGTCTACGGTTGGCGTGAAGAGCCTGGCATTTATTCCAGACGCACCCAGTGCAATGGGGTTTGCGATTTATAGCACGGTAATTGTGTTGATCCTGACCACTTTATTGGACTTTCTGAAAGTTTTAATTGATCCTCGTTTAAGGGAGAATGCTTAAATGGGCATCACACGCAAGTTCTTCTCTCGTTGGCAGAACTGGATTGGGTTATTCATCATCATTGCCTTTGTGTTGATGGCCATTTTAGCGCCACTGCTTTCTCCGGTTGATCTTGACGAGGCAGGAGATGGCGCTCCAACGTATCTGCGGGTTCCCCAACCACCTGGTCCTGGAGAGCCATTGGGCACGTTACCGGATCAGTCAAGTGTTTTCCATGCACTGGTCTGGGGAATACGAGACGCCCTAAAATTCGGTGTTGGGGTCACTGCTGTTGTTTTCTTATTTGGGACGCTAATCGGCACACTTGCTGCTTTTTTTGGTGGAAGGGTGAACACATTGTTGATGTGGGCCACGGATAGTTTTCTGGCTTTTCCAATTATCGCAGGGGTGGTCTTCTTCAATCAACTCAACAACACCATGCTGATGAACTTGATAAGAGATACGGAATATGCAGGTTTTACCATTGAATCCCTCGAAAGATTTGGAGTTCTGGAAAATCTGTCACTCCTTTTAAGTCCGTTCATGAAACTAAACCCGGTTGCTGTCGCGTTTGTTTTGTTGATGTGGATGCCGTACGCGAGGGTTATGAATGCCTCGGCAATGCGGCTGAAGAAGGTGGAGTTTGTGCTTGCAGCAAAGACTTCCGGAGTAAAAAATCTTCGTGTGATTTTCCGACATCTGATCCCAAATGCGCTAGCGCCGGTACTGGTCATGGCTGCCAAAGATGTCGGGGCTTTGGTTGTACTTCAGACAACCTTTGCATTTATTGGCTTGGGTCATCCCACGCCGTGGGCAACAACACTGCTTTCAGGTCGGGATTGGATCTTTTCACCTAAAGGTATCGTTACGTACTGGTGGGTTTTCCTGCCTGTCACAATTGCCCTGATCTTGTTTGGCATCGGATGGAACTTGTTGGGGGATGGGCTGATCGAGGCGATGAATCCCAGGTCGGTTCAGGATTAATCTCTGATAATTTTCAGCAAAGATCCATAACCCAAGAGCCGTCTTGATTTGAATTAATTCTGTGTTCCATGTTTGCTGTAAGTCATTGAGCAATGTTTTGCCTGCTGTTCGATGAAAATGAAACGGTTTGAGAGCATGAACTGCATCCCAAACCGTTTTTTTGAGAGTTGAATGTTCTTGGAAATTAATAAAGGCGAAATTCGCTTTTTTCTTCCTCAAATACCTCAGGATCTAACACATGAGTGGTGGGGACAAAGTTCATAAACCCACGCGTGATCACCAGGCTGTTGGTTTTGGCTCCACCTGGGAAGAAGCTGACACCTTCCAGCACAGCTTTTGAGGTAGTCATGATCGGTGTGACTGCAGTAGCACAAAAGATCAGATCGTCTGCTGGTGCGAGGTCATCCTGGGTGTAAACCTCATCCAGTCTTACGCCCATCTTGAGCAAGCGCTCTCTGTCAGACTCACTTTTAGGCTTCCAGATAGCCTGCATCTTCCCTCCAAGCAACTTGACTGCGGCAGCAGCAATAACTCCTTCCGGGGCAGCGCCAATACCCATAACCGCGTGCACACCCACGCCCTTGAAGCAGCTGAATACACACGGCATCAAGTCTCCATCCAGGATCAACCTCACTCGTGCTCCAGTGGAGCGCAACCTGGAGATCAATTCTTCGTTTCGGGGTCTGTCTAAAACTGTGATGGTGAGTTCGGCTTTATCGCGTCTTTTGAGCGCCTTAGCCAGACGGTTTACATTTTCTTCTGGTGCCAGGCGGATATCCACGTAATCAGCAGCATCCTTGCCCACACACAACTTGTCCATATAAGTATCCGAAGCTCTGGTCAGCCCACCGCGCGGTGCTGCAGCCAGAACACAGACAGCGCCTGAATTCAGGTTGGCTGTCGCGTTTGTGTTTTCCAGGGGGTCGACGGCGATATCGATATTCAGATTGCCCTTGCCCAGTTTTTCGCCGATGAAAAGCATCGGGGCGTCATCCCGTTCCCCTTCTCCGATTTTAATTTCACTTGATATACCAGGGATGCCATTTAGAGTAGTTCTCATTGCATCAACCGCTGCTGCGTCAGCTAAATTTTTGTCCCCATGTCCAGCAGCTCTTGCGGCGGCCATCGCCGCGTTTTCTGTCACTTCCAGTAATTGCCAGGAAAGACTCTTGTATAACGATTTCAGATCCACCGATTGTTTTTCTTCCGCCATTACTCTCCTTTTTACTATTGACAATCTATCCAAACTTGACAATCACTTTATGTTGAATTTCCCTTATTCGAAGCCACCTTTCGTGTTGAGATTTTTAATAATTGTTGTTTTTTCTCATTATACACTTATCAATAGTCCGGGATCGGAAAAGGTTGGGATAAAATTGAAATCTGAAGCGTTTTCTTGTCCACAGTAATCGTAGTAGAAAGAGACACTTGATGGATTACATTGAAGGTAACAAAAAAGCATGGGAAGAGGCTTTTATAAATAGCAAGCCTGGTTGGGGAGAGAATCACGCCGACTTGCTTCTCAGCCAGACACTCCCATTTTTCAATCAGGATACGATTGCAGAACTGAAATTTTTAGATCTGGAAGGCAAGATCATCGCCCAGTTTGCGTGCAATAACGGTCGTGAGCTGCTCTCTGCCATGCAGCTTGGTCCGGCATATGGCATTGGATTTGATATAGCTGAAAATTTCATCATGCAAGCACGGCAGATTGCAGACAAGATCGGGCGAACAAACGTAGAGTTTGTCTCCGGAAACCTGTTGGATGTCGATGAGCCCTATCTGAACAAGTTTGATCTTATCTTTTTCACCATTGGTGCAATCACCTGGTTCGAGGATTTGCGTCACCTTTTTGCTATAGTGGCAAAATGCCTTAAGCAGGGCGGCAAATTGCTGATCAATGACTTTCATCCCTTTATGAATATGCTTCCTTTGCCCGGGGAGGAAGGATATGACCCGGAGCACCTGGACCGGGTCACCTATTCCTATTTTCGGAAAGAACCCTGGATTGAAAACCACGGGGTATCCTACATCACGCCGGAATACGATTCTAAAACCTTCATAAGCTTTAATCATACGCTTTCGGAAATCCTCACAGCGTTGATCGAGTCGGGAATTGTGATCAAGAAATTCAGCGAGTTTGATTATGACGTTGGTATAACGGATGTTTATGACGGCAAGGGCTTACCGCTGTCGTTTATACTCGTCGGCGAAAGATTGTAGGGAAGGCAGATTCTATCGTAGGGAAGGGGCTCGACCCATTCCGCAATAATTAAAAATGCA
>CAZYIJ010000007.1:0-27435 GCA_964647425.1 uncultured Anaerolineaceae bacterium | reverse complement strand
GTACAACTCGTATGACTTATCTAAAAAGTGTATACCATGTGCTGACCTACTCACATTTTTCTCGCCATTCGGGCTTGATTTTCGTTCTAATAAGTGTTATTATTGTTCCGTTAGTTAGTTTAATACTTTTCGACTCGAAAAGTGGGCAGAAGTCCACTTTTTTATTTAGAGTTTAGATTGTGATTATTTTGGAGAAAGAAAGCGATGAAAAGCGAATTTGCGTTAGCCTTCAATGAGGTTCTGGAAGAACGAGGCCTACCTCGGGACGTGATCCTGGCTGCTCTTGAGTCAGCCATGATTTCCGCTTACCGTAAGGCTGTCGGTGCGTCTACCGCCCAGGACGTTCAGGTTGTTATGGATTTCGAAACAGGTGGCGTCAGTGTTTTTGCTGAAAAAGAAGTTTCAGACAGTATCACCGATTACCGCACTGAGGTCCTGTTGGAGGATGCCCGCAAGGTCGATCCCGACTGTGAAATCGGAGACCTGGTGTTGGTTGAATCGACCCCAAAAGATTTCGGTCGAATCGCAGCCCAGACTGCAAAGCAAGCTATTCAATCGAAAATTCGGGAAGCTGAGAAGCAGCGCCAGTACGACCATTTCATTAAACAGGTCGGTGAAATTACCAGTGGCATCATCCAGGCGGTAAATTCACGACAGGCGACAATCGGTTTGGATATGAAGGCTGAAGGTATCATGCAGAAGAAAGACATGATCCCCAACGAGCGTTTTCGAATTCATGACCGCATTCGCGCTTACGTTGTCAGTGTTGAAGACACATCCAAAGGTCTGCAAATCGAACTATCTCGCGCACATCGCAATTTTTTGCGTCGACTTCTTGAAAACGAAGTGCCTGAAATCTATCACGGGATCGTTGAGATCCGTTCCATTGCCCGTGAACCTGGTCAGCGCGCAAAGGTAGCTGTATCTGCTACCCAGCAAGGGATTGACCCGGTTGGCGCTTGTGTTGGACAGCGTGGTGTTCGCATCCAGGCAATTGTGCGGGAATTACATGATGAAAAAATCGATGTAATCGAATGGAACCCGGATGCGGCTGTATACATCAGTAAAGCTATCAGCCCTGCCCGTGTTTCTGGCGTTTACTTGAATCCGTCAATTTACGAACACAAAACCGCGACAGTGGTTGTACCCGAAGATCAACTCAGCCTGGCTATTGGTCGGGAAGGTCAAAACGCACGCCTGGCCGCAAAATTGACTGGCTGGCGGATAGATATCATGAGCGTTTCCGAGGCAGCCGCCCGGGCTATCCTTAAATTGCGAGAAGATAAAAGCCTGGCAGGATTGGCTCAACAAGAAGCCGAAACCATGGTTCGTGTTGAAGAATTACTGCAAATGAAATCTGAAGGTCGGATTCTCAACATGGACGACAATGCCCTGATCGGTCGCTTTGTTGATCGCGTTGAACGACGTGGTGAGGCAGATCGTAAGGACGAAGTCGATGCCCGTATGGCTGAACTCAAAGCAGTCAAAGACGCCATCGATCCACGTGCCTATGAGATGTCGATTTACGATGTCCCTGGCATAAAAGAACACATCCTGGTCATTCTCCAGGAAAATCACTTGGAAACATTTGGAGACCTGATCTTCACTGTCCGCACAAACCCGGATAGTATTTTGGCTTTCAATGGGATTGGTCCGAAATTCTACGAAGAAATTTTGGAAACGGTCGACAGCTACGAATTTCCACCAGTTGAGGTTGAGGAAGTTGTTGAAATTGCAGTTCCAGTTGAAGAAGAGACTATTGCTGAGGTCGAGCTTCCAGAAGTTGAAACCACACCGGAGATCGTTGAGATCGAGAGCGTAGAGGAAACGGTTGAGGAAGAAATTGTAGAAGAGCCTGAACCGGTTTTGAAAGACGTTGAACCTGCGGTGGTTGCGGATGAGGGAACTGAGGAAAAGAGCTTTGAAGAACTTTTCCGTCTCGACAGTTTGCGGCGCGACAAAACTACTACCGATGACGAAGACGAACTCAACGCAATGGATCCTTCCAAGAAAAAGAAGGGCAAAAAACGTCGTGGCTACACCGTTGAGTATGATCCTGATCAGGACACTGATGTGGTGCGTTACACGCATCGCAAAGGTGAGGATGATTGGGAAAATTGGTAAAATACACTGCCTGACCCTGGACGATCCAGGAAAAGGTAGTGAGTATGCCTGAAATATTGGCAAAAAACAATTGAAAATGCTTTTGTAGAGAAAGCACTAAGGTGGCAGCAAAAAATAAACCAAAACCCAAACACATCCCTCAGCGAACCTGTGTAGGTTGCCGGGAGGTTTTGCCTAAACGGAAGCTTATCCGTTTGGTCAGGACCGAAGAAGGTGTCAGGATCGATTTGAGCGGCAAGCTCCCGGGTCGTGGAGCTTACTTACACGACCAAAAGAGCTGCTGGAGCAAAGGATTAAAGGGAAGTTTGGCGAAAGCATTACGGACAGCGATTCCGGAGCAAGATTTGGCCGCATTAAATGCCTACATGGAAAGTTTGCCAGAGAGCAATCCAGATATTGGAGACGCTCAGGCAGAAAAAACTTCCGACAAGGATCAAACGATGGCTTAATCGTCAGTTGACAATTTGCTCGAAATACTGTTGTCCAAATGCAGGGTGCTGCTGTGACAGAAAATGGAGGTATTAATGGGCAAAATTGAAGACAAAATCATCCAATTACCATATAGCATTACAGTTCGAGAAATAGCGGGATTACTGGATACCACAGCGGTACAAGTAATCAAAATCCTGATGTCAAATGGCGTCATGGCGAGCATCAATCAGACGATCGATTTTGATACCGCTGCAGTTGTCGCTACTGAACTCGGTTTCGAACCTCAGCTTGAACAAGAAGAAGAAGTCGTTGAAGATATAGGCGAAATGCCCTTGTGGCGCCGTGTCATTTTAAAGGAAGACCCTAAGAATCTCAGCCTACGACCACCGGTGATCACTATTTTAGGTCATGTTGACCATGGTAAAACCACGCTGTTGGACGCAATTCGCAACACGGATGTAGCTGGCGGTGAGGCAGGTGGTATCACTCAGCATATCGGTGCATACCAAATTTCTCATCAAGGTCGCGCGCTTACATTTTTGGATACACCGGGTCATGCCGCGTTTTCATCCATGCGCGCCCGCGGTGCGCAAGGGGCTGATATTGTTGTTTTAGTTGTGGCTGCCGATGATGGCGTTCAACCGCAAACCCGTGAAGCCGCCAACCATGCCAAGGCTGCCCAGGTGCCGATCATAGTGGCATTAAATAAGATTGACAAAGCTGACGCTAATTTGGATCGAGTAAAGCGACAACTCTCTGAAATTGGTCTCCAACCAGATGAATGGGAAGGCGACACTTTTGTGATGCCAGTTTCTGCCAAAAATCGGATTGGATTGGAAGATTTACTGGAAACAATATTATTGGTGGCTGATAACCTGACCATTAAAGCGAATCCCAAGGGAGAATGCATTGGAACGATTGTGGAAGCTCGTCTTGAAAAAGGACGGGGACCCCTGTCTACGATGCTGGTTCAAAATGGCACGCTTAAGGTGGGGGATGTCGTGGTTGCAGGAGAAGCGGTTGGCAAGATCAAGGCAATGTTCGATCAACGCCAGAAGCGCGTCACCAAAGCCTTGCCATCCACACCAGTAGTTGTAATGGGTCTCAACACACTTCCTGAGGCTGGAGATCTTTTCCAGGTTGTTCCAAGCGAAAAAGAAGGTCGTGTAATGGTTGCAGAGCGGAAAGCTGAACGAGAAGCAAAGAAAAACGTTAAACGCGCAACCCTGGAAGAACTGTTCGAACGTTATAAGTCCGGAGAAGCTAAAGAGCTGCTCCTTATCTTGAAAGCAGATGTTCAAGGCTCGCTCGAACCAATCACCAATGAACTTGAAAAACTGAGTAAGCAACAAAAAGATATCTCGGTCAAGGTTTTACACGCTGAGACAGGAAATATCACCGAAAGTGATATCATGCTGGCAGCTGCTTCAAGTGCAGTTGTAATGGGTTTCGACGTTAGTATCGATCAGGGTGCCCGCCGGCTTGCTGATACAGAGGGCGTTTCAATCCGTTTGTACAACATTATCTACCGCCTGGTAGAAGACGTTGAAAAAGCGTTGAAAGGTCTGCTTGAACCAGAGTTGGTTGAACGTGTGATTGGAAAGGCTGCAATTTTGCAGGTTTTCAAAGTTTCCAAGGGCGGTACCGCCGCAGGATGCCGTATTCTGGATGGTGAATTCCGCCGCAATGCATCGGTTCGACTATTAAGAGATGGTCAGGAAGTTGTTAAAACAGAGATTTCTTCCATTCGCCGTGAGAAAGACGATGTTCGTGAGGTCCGCGAAGGAATGGAATGTGGAATCACCTTTAAGAACTTTGAAGATTTCGAGGTCGGTGATCTGTTAGAATGTTTTGTAATGGAGAAATTTGGTGGCTAGAGCCACTTGGGAGGAGCAGTTATGCCTTCAAGCTTGAGAATGAAAAGAATTAATGACAGGATGAAAGAAATCCTGTCCACCATCCTGCTGGGAAAAATAGAAGACCCACGCTTGGCTGGCGTTGTTGTGACAGAGGTAAAGGTTGATCGTGAACTCGATTTTGCCAATATCTATGTGTCAGCAATTGAAGGTCAAGAACGTGCTAAAGATGTTTTGGATGCACTCAAACATGCCAAGGGCTTTTTGCGCTATCAAATCTCACAGGAAATCGATTTACGGGTGACGCCGCGATTGCGCTTTGTTTGGGATCCTACTCCAGAAAAAGCAGCCCGTATTGACAATTTGTTGAGTGAATGGCAAAAAGAAGAACGGCCTCTGCTTGACACGGAGATCGAAGAGGAAGTCGAAGAGGATCTTGATCAAGATGATCTGGAATTTGACACCTACGACGATGAGGAAGACGAATAGTATGGAGAATGCTCAGACAGTGGACCAGGTCATCAGGGAGCAATTGGCAGATGCCAGGAAGATCGTTGTTGTGTCACATATCCGTCCGGATGGTGACGCCGTTGGGAGCGCCCTTGCCTTTGGTAACGCTTTGCGTGAGGCAGGCAAAGAAGTTCAATGCGTCTTGCAGGATGGGGTAGCAGAACGATATTTGTATCTCCCCGGAGCAAATGAAATATCGACGAAAATTAGCCTGGATTATGATTATCTGATTATAGTAGATAGCGCTGACAGTTATCGTGTTGGTGATGTCCTGGACGGTGAAGCGATACCGGACCTGGTAATCGATCATCATAAAACTCATATTGAATTTGGAAAAATTGATTACGTGGAAGCCGAAAGTGAAGCGACAGCGCTTATTTTGACTAATAAACTTCCTGATTGGGGCTTAAATGTAAGCAAAGAGACTGCCACCTGCCTGATGGTGGGTTTATTGGCGGATACGCTTGGCTTTCGGACGAATAACACCACTCCGCAAGCCCTAAGAACCGCGGCTGATCTGATGGAAAAAGGGGTCGATTTAGTGCAGGTTTACCACCAGACCCTTTCTATGCGATCACTTTCCGAGATCCGTTATTGGGGGCAGGGATTGATAAAACTAGAGTTAAGTGACGGGGTTTTGCACTCAACTTTGACACTTGATGATAGAATCATTGCTGGATATCCAGAAAATGATGACGCCGATCTGATCAACACCTTGACGGTCGTGCCAGACGCATTGATCTCCGTTTTGTTTATAGAGCAAGAAAATGGAGCTGTCAAAGTTAGCTGGCGTTCGGTTAAGGGTCTGGATGTTTCCGGGATCGCCGCGCAGTTTGGTGGCGGAGGTCATGCTTCAGCAGCAGGTGCGGACATTAAGGGCAACCTGGAAGAAGTTAAGAAAAGAGTGTTGGCTGAAACCCATCACTACATTAAATCCAAGGGGAGATCTTAGAAGAGGAATAATGGAGTTTAACAGAGAATCTCAGGATAACTTGATTAACAAGGTTTCTGGAGTTCTGATCGTGGACAAACCTATCGGAATGACTTCCCATGATGTTGTTCAGTTTATCCGGAGAGGAACCCGCATCAATAGAGCAGGTCATACTGGTACGCTTGACCCACGCGCTTCAGGAGTTTTGGTGGTTCTGGTTGGTCCGGCAGTTCGCTTAAGTGAATTTGTGTCAGCTTCCGATAAACGCTACCAGGCTGTAATTAAATTTGGAATGACAACCAGCACTTTCGATACCGAAGGTGAAATCACCAGCCGCCGACCGGTTGACATCAGCTACGAAGAACTGGAAGAAGCCTTAAGCGGATTTGTGGGCGAGTTTGAACAGATGCCGCCGATTTATTCAGCGTTAAAAGTCAAAGGGAAAAAGGCTTACGAATTAGCCCGCGAAGGCAAAGATGTTGAATTAGAACCACGCACTATTACGGTGCATAGTTTGGAGTTACTTGACTGGGATCCGCCAGAAGCAGTAATCGACATCCAGTGTTCTTCGGGTACCTATGTGCGCTCTCTCGCCTCCGATTTAGGTGAAAAACTTGGTTCTGGCGCTACCCTTATTGGTTTAAGGCGAACAAAGAACGGTCAATTTACCCTACGTGAAGCGATTTCCTTGCGCAGATTGGAAGAATCTTTCCAGGATGGCGATTGGTATAAGTATCTTATACCAGCAGCTGAAGCTCTCGGCGATTGGCATACAGTCGTTGTAGATGTGGAAAGCATCGACAAAATCACTCATGGGCACAGAATTCCAGGTGATCCGGGGTTGGAACAGGGTCTGATGGCAAGAGCCGTAAGCGAAGATGGTGAATTGGTTGCGTTGATCGAGTTTGATGCTGAAACAGCGGAGTGGCAACCCCGCAAGGTTTTCAGCAAATAATGTCTTTAATCTAAGACCCCGCCTACTCAAAGAGGGGCGGGGTGTTTTTTTGCAAAGGTAGACCGATGTGTCGAATGATAAATGACTGGCCAGAGAAACCACTTGAGCCTGCCTGGATTACCATCGGGAATTTTGATGGAGTACATTTAGGCCATCAGGAGTTGATCAAAGGCCTCATCGCTCATGCCAGGGCGGACAAAGTTCTTTCTGTAGCGGTCACATTCTGGCCTCATCCCAGGGTATATTTCACCCAGGATGTGGAAGGCTTTTATCTGAATGATCGGGCAGAGAAAAATGAGCTTCTTGCTCAGACCGGTCTGGACGTGATCCTCTGCTTGCCTTTTAATCAGCATTTAGCAAACCTCGATACATTACAGTTCATGACCAAACTCAACAGTTCAATTCCGGTAAAAGGTCTGCTTGTAGGCGAAAATTTTGGACTTGGTAAAGGCAGACAGGGAACCGGAGACGTATTGCAAGATGTTTGTATGCAAATTGGCGTACCCTGCCTGGATATACCACCTGTCATGCTGGATGGACAAATGGTCTCTTCACGACGAATTAGAGAGACACTGGACTCTGGCGAAGTTGAACAGACAGCGAGGCTGCTTGGCAGACCATATGTGCTCTCAGGTTTTGTTGCCCCTGGTAAACGCAGAGGCTCAAATTTGGGTTTTCCAACTGCCAACCTTTACTTTGATATCCAACGCAAATTGCCTCGATTTGGCGTATATGCCACATTGGTGGATGTGAATGGTCAGACTTTCCAGGGCGTAACCAATGTAGGTACACGACCAACCTTTGACGACGGTCGCATGCCTAGTGTTGAAACACTTCTACTCGATTTCGATGCAAATATCTACGATAAGCTCATCCATGTCAAATTTGTCCGGTTTTTGAGGGGTGAGATCAAGTACGACAAAATTGAAGATCTTATTGATCAAATTGAAAAAGATAAATCAGATGCCCGGAGGATCCTGGACCATGGAATTTAAACGCAGAATCTATCGCCTGAGCCCTCGTAGTCTGAGTGCAGAGACCATCGCGGTCACATTTGCCAAGACTTCGCGCTCCCCTGAGCCTTTTGACCAGATTGCCGCTGAATTGGATGAAGAGCGCAGTACCGAATTCAGTGAAAAATGGATCGTTGGCTATGGTCACAGTAGTGTTGCAGAACATGCGGTTTTGCATCTTGCACTGGAGAATGTTTCCCGCCTGGCAATTGAAAACATTGAATCAAACCGTCTTGCCTCTTATACGGAAAAATCGACCCGCTATCAACAGTGGGATCCGAGCGCTTTTGTAATTCCCCCTGAAATTCGTTATAGCCCATTTGCGAAGGATTATCAAGAGCATCTTTCACGTCTTTTTGCCGGATATAGTGTGATTTTAGATGGGCTATTGCCCTGGGGGCAGGCTCAGACAGAGCGAAAAGAAGGCGAGTCAGAGAAAGCTTGGCTTAATCGCTCCAGAGTTAAAGCGGTGGATGTTGCTCGTTTTGTCTTACCGGCTGCTTCGATGGCGAATGTCGGTCTGACTATCAATGCCCGTGCCCTTGAATACGCGATTCGTAAGATGCTTTCCTCTGACCTGATGGAAGTGCGCCTGATAGGGGAGGAAGTGAAGCAGGTTGCAACGCAAGAACTACCCACGCTGGTGAAATATGCCGAGCCGATTGCATACATGCCTGAAGTTTCTCAATTTACTCGCAACCTTTCGTCTGCTCTAAATAATACGCATCAAGAACCATTTCAGTTGACCAGTATTGATCCAAATGGTGAAGAAAAGATCCTGGCAGCAGTGCTCTATCGTTTTGGAAAAGCAAGCTATCAGGATTACCTGAATCACGTCCAGGGCTTAAGCCAGGCAGAAAAACAGCTGATAGTTGATAAACTTTTCGATAAAGTGGGCAAGTTTGATAATCCTCTGCGAGAATTGGAATATGCTAATGCCTCCTTTGACCTGATTATGGATCAGGGTGCCTATTTTGAATTCAAAAGACATCGTATGATGACCCAAACTGTCCAGGATTTCACCAGTGAACATGGTTATGCCATTCCTCTGGCGATCAGCGAGGCAGGACTTGAAGATCAATACACGGTTTGCATGGATGACATTGCTGAGCTTTACACAAAGATTGCTGCCTGGAATCCCCAGGTCGCAGCCTATGTTCTGCCGAACGCTTTTAACCGACGGGTGCTTTTCCAGGCGAATTTGCGTTCACTTTTCCATTTCATCATGCTGCGCAGCGCACCTAATGCCCATTTTTCAATCCGCCGGGTTGCTTACGGTATGTTGGAATTGCTGCGACCGCATTATCCGCTGTTTGCTGAGAAAATCTTAGCAAAGGGTGATTTGAGCAGCCAGGAAATTGAAGCGAAATTTTTCAGCAAAATTGCATAAACCTTGGTGACGATTTCTACAATTTACCTGGATTGAACTGACGCGAGAACAGGTTATTCGTTTTCCTGTTTGAACTGCCAATAAAGGTATAATCTAAGCGTTTGCTGGCAATGCCGGCGGAAAGGAAGCCATGAAAAAACAAATTATGTTATTGATTGCCATCACATTGGTATTCTCTTTTGTGCTTACTGCGTGCGGAAAATCTGAACCTACCGAGGAAGCTAACACAATCAATTTGCCAGTTGTGGATGGTGGTGACACGGCTGAAACCGAGCCTGCGCCCGCTCAAACCTATCCAACTGAAGAACCTGTTACGTCGATCCAAGATGCTTACCCAATTGCTCAGGAATCGGATGTTGCCATCTTTGATCCTGCCGTTGCTTATCCGATCGATCCTGCTAACCCGAATTATGATGTTGAGATGGAAGATTATCTGACCCTTCTCATTGGTCAAAAACACGATCTTCAGTTCCTATTGGATAAAGATCTGACCGCAGAACAATGGCGCGAGATTTTAACAGACGCTAACCACGCTCAGCTACAGTTGTCCGAAGGCGCTATGAAGGCAATCATCGATTGGTTGCTCTCAAAATAACCAAAACGATCTAGATTCAACGCCCTCCTCGAGAGGTTTTTTTTTAAATTTGATTCAGGTTGTCTGGATATATTTAAAGCCCAGATTTTCCACGATTTTTGTAAATTAGGCATTATTCAGACTAAATTGCAGTTACAATAATAATGGTCAGAAATTGGCTTAAGTCCGTTTTTGATATCTTCGAGAAAAGGAGTTAAGAATGGCAATATACCTTTACCTTTCATTAATACCAGAAGCATTGATTGCCTCAATGTTAAGCCCGGAAGAGTTTGGTACCTACTACGCGGTAGGCTCAGCAAAGAAATCACGCGGTCAGGCGATGTTTTTCGAAGTAGACCCTGATTTTCGAGATCCGTATTTTCGATTAGAAGAAGCCTATTCCCGTTGTGTTCCACATGAAGATGGCAGTTTAAAAGCTTCGGTCTATGTCTCTGTGTATCGGGTCTTGGAGCACATGGATTTTGACGCCTTGAAACATCTTTACCTAACCACGATGGATGGCCGCACGCTTGAACTGAGCCCTTCAAACCAGATCCCCAATGGTGGCGAAAAGTTACACCTTTACCAGGAGATAATTCCGGTTTCACCTTTGGTGGTCAGCCGTATGGGTCCCTTGGATTTTATTGAACAAATCGTGCGCAATCCGGTTTCATTGGTAAGACTGCCCGCTATTGTTTTTACCGAACTGCAGCTTGGCGAGCTTGCTGATGACCCAGAGATGGGCTTAATGGAAAACCTTCCTTACAGCAATCGCGATCATTTGCGTCAGTGTCTGACCGATGTGAAAACCAAATTTGCCGCTACAAAAATGGTTGACCGTGTGTCCTCTCCCAATGTTCAATACCGCACAATTAAAAACGGATTTTTTGTAGGTAATCAGAAACAACTGCGTTATTTCCCCATGCCCAGCCCAGAAGAAATCCGAACCAACAACTACCGCTGGTTTAGATCAGCAAATATGTAAAGGAAAGCCAAACTAAGCATATGAACAACTACATTAACTGGATTTATCTTGCAATTGTTGCTGGCGTAATTTCTATGGGAGTTGCGCTGTACATCTATTTTTGGGTGCTCAAACAAGACCCTGGCACCGAGCGTGCCAAAGAAGTTGCTTCCTGGATCAAGGAAGGAGCAAATGCCTATCTCATAAAACTCTATCGAGCTTTAGGTTTTTTGTCCCTGATAATTGGGGTGATCATCGCGGTTGTTTTCAGTATTCAACCTGAGACGGCTGGTGGTGGCACTGTGACCTTGCAATTCAGAGAAGGTCTCACAATGGCGCTGGCTTTTGTGGCTGGAGCCGTAAGTTCTGCCATTTCTGGCTATCTGGGCATGCGCGTAGCAGTCGAGGCAAACGTGCGTACT
This sequence comes from uncultured Anaerolineaceae bacterium, assembly GCA_964647425.1. Classification (GTDB taxonomy): domain Bacteria; phylum Chloroflexota; class Anaerolineae; order Anaerolineales; family Anaerolineaceae; genus Mesolinea. Next base: position 16,264 of record CAZYIJ010000007.1, on the reverse strand, counting down.
GCTACAGCTGCTAACTTCAGCCTCTCACGCGCCTTCAAGCTCTCTTTCAATGCTGGTGCAGTGCTTGGGCTTGCTATGGTTGGTATGGCAATTATCGGCATGAGCCTGATCTTGCTCTGGACCGGTACCGCAGAAGCTGTGCTCGGATTCAGTTTTGGAGCTTCGATGCTCGCTTTACTGGCAAAAGCAGGTGGCGGCATTTACACCAAGACGGCTGATATCGCTGCTGACCTGGTTGGAAAAATTGAAGTTGGTATCCCCGAAGATGATCCCCGTAACCCTGCGGTTGTTGCAGATAATGTTGGCGATAACGTTGGTGATGTGGCAGGCATGGGTGCTGATATTTTTGACAGTTACGTGGCCAGCGCTGTGGCGGTGATGCTACTTGGTGCTTCCATGGGATTAAGTCAGGCGGACCACATTAAGTACACGGTTATCCCCTTGGTGCTGTGCATGCTTGGAATCATTGCTTCCTTGATCGGGATCTCACTTGTTCGCGTGAAAGAAGGTCAAAAACCAGGTCCGGCTCTGAACCGCGGAACGGTCCTTACCTGTGTTATTTTTGCAATTTTCCTGTTCTTGTTTGTGCGCTTTACAGATGTAAATCCAGGAATTTTCTGGGCGGCTCTGACTGGTTTGATCACGGGTGTGATCATCGGGTTTACCTCAGATTACTTTACTAATGACGAGTACAGACCAGTGAAGGAGACTGCTCGTGTCTCAACCTCTGGTTCGGCAATCAACATAATCACAGGTTTCAGCTATGGTTTAATTTCTATCGTTCCCTCCGTAGTTGGGGTGGCTGTCGCAACACTTGTTTCCTACTATGCCGCTGAGTATTTTGGAATGAGCGGTATCTATGGGATTGGAATCAGTGCAGTCGGCATGCTTTCGATCAGCGGTATGATCGTTTCGGCTGATGCTTATGGTCCCATTGTTGACAATGCCCGCGGTATTGCAGAGATGGCAGGAATGGATCATGAAGTGATCGTCCGTGCTGATGAATTGGATTCAGCCGGAAACACAGCTAAAGCTATCACCAAAGGTTTCTCCATCAGCGCAGCTGCTTTAACAGTCATTGCCCTTTTTGCTGCCTATGCAGAAGTCGTTGAGAGCGCAGGCGTCAGTATTACGATTAGCCTGAGAGAACCGATTGTGGTAGCTGGGATTTTCCTGGGAGCAATGACACCGCCTTTATTCAGCGCACTCTTGATGCTCTCGGTTACCCACAATGCTTTTGATATGATCGAAGAAGTTCGCCGTCAATTTAGCGAGGAACCTGGCATCCTGGCAGGGACGCATAAACCGAATTATGAACGCTGTGTCAGCCTTGCAGCTGAAGGAGCACTTTCGTCCTTGATTTTGCCGGCTTTTCTGGCGGTAGGGCTGCCTCTGGTGGTTGGTTTCCTGCTTGGACCTAACGCTTTAGGCGGTTTCCTTGGCGGCGCAATTTTCACTGGTGTTCTTTTCGCCTTATTGATGAGTAACGCTGGTGGTCTATGGGACAATGCCAAGAAATATATCGAGACCGGTAAATTTGGCGGCCCGGGTTCTGAGGCGCACAAAGCTGCCGTGGTCGGTGACACCGTAGGGGATCCTTTCAAGGACACTGCTGGTCCTTCGTTGAATACCCTGATCACAGTCATGAGCCTGGTAGCATCGCTTTTCGCTCCGATCTTCGCTGTATTTCACTTTTTTGGCTAATTTGCGCTTGATCATCTATCTGCCTGTAGTTTTCTACAGGCAGTTTTTTTAATTAACAACAAGGTTAGAATTGCAATATGTACGCTTCAAAGTTGGATTTTTTAGGTGACGTATGCAAGAAGTAATACTCGAAACACACCGTGATCTGAACGTTCCTGGTCTCTTAAGGAGAAGGATAGATGTTTGGCTGCCTGAGCAATATCATCAGAACCCTGAGCATCGCTTTCCTGTTTTATACATGCAGGATGGTCAAATGGTGTTTGACCGGTTTCAAAAAGGCGGTGGATGGAATGTGCATCATATGATCTCAACCCTGGCTGATGCAGGGAAAATTACGGCTCCGATTGTGGTTGCCATCCCCAGCACCACCAATCGGCGATTCGAATATTTGCCATCCAAAGCCATCGATTATCCGGGAGGGTTGGATGCTTATCAGTCGTCGACCAGTAAGCCTTTGCAGGATAAGAAAAGGAAATTGTCAGAAACGTACATAAATTGGATAGTAGATACGCTCAAACCGGCGATTGACCAACGTTATCGTACGCTTCCGGAGATGGAAAACACCGCTCTGATGGGTTCAAGTTTGGGAGGAATGATCTCCTTATACTTGTTATGTGAATTCCCCAAGGTTTTCGGCAAAGCGGCTTGTCTTTCAACCCATTGGCCGATTCTCGGTGATGGAATGATTGCCTACCTGGAAGATAAGCTTCCAGAATCAGGCAAGCACAAGCTCTATTTTGACCATGGCAGTGAAGGGCTCGACCAGGATTATGCCCCCTGGCAGAGGAAAGTGGATAAATTGATGAGGCATAAGGGGTATCGCCAGGATAAGGATTTTGCCAGTTGGAGTTTTCCGGGGGAGGATCACACCACGAAAGCCTGGGCTGGTCGCTTGCACATCCCGCTGACATTTCTGTTTGGTACGATAGACCAGTAAACCCTTGCGTGTCTAGTCTCGAGAAGTCAGATTAAAAGCAAATAGCAAATTGACAGATTCTTATAGATCGTACGTGGGAAGATTTAGCGGGGCGCCGTTGACAAGAACGATTCTCTCCACCAGAAAATCCGAACAAAAGAAGAATTGAACCTCAGTTTGCCAGCCAATAACTGACTTTGCTACAGAATATTTCCATAAAACAGGCTGCTTGCAACCTGGCTGGTCGTTGCCTGTTTGCTCTTGTAACGGAAAGCCCTGCATGGTTGTGGCAACAAAATTCTTTGATTCACCAATTGGAAAGGTTTTTGAAACAAAATCTACAGTGCTCAATGAGCTGTCGCATTGCTTATTATTAAGATCAGCTCCAGATACCTGTTCACAAACGATGACTGGAAAATTTGCTACTTGGCGCTTGTAATTTTTTCTAAAGAGAAAGCGGGCAAGTGGCACAGCAGCTGAGAATAAAAGTATAAACACAAGCATGATCGCCATCGCGGTCATACAGGTTTTGCTCCGTTGTGGCCCAGAATCCTCAATCTCTTCAACTTCCTTAAACTCTTCCAGCACGATAAATTCTTCAGTCATGAATTACCGCCATGTTTCCGAGAACGCCCCATGAGTTTAGGAACACGTCGATCGGAGTGTCATAAAACAGCCCATTATTCATATAACGGATGTGTGTGGGACTGTATCCAGTAAGGATAATCACGTGTTCATAAGGAGCGACGATAGCAATCCTGCCTTCAGTATCAACGTATTGAACCGGTTCACTGTACTCCATGTTACCAATCACCCAGGCGATGATAGGCTTGTTTTCTGATAGTTTTTGTTTCACTTCTTCAATTGAATAATTAGTGACCGCAAGAGCTGGCAGCCCAAAGTCAACCAAGGCATCCGCAACTGGTTGAGCATGCACCCCATAGGCATAAGGTGGGATCTGTCCCCAGGCGTCAGTGGTCACTTCTCCCACAAAACCATAATCGGGGTTATCTGAAAGCGGGAGGGCATATTGAAAAGTGGATTCAAAAATGTGAACCCCAAAAAAACCAGCCCAATCGACCGCCGCGCTGGCTTCGCAACCTAATTCGTAGGTCTGTTTGTGCCCGTAGATCGAAGAAATGTAATAGCTTTCTGGATAGCCAGGCGTCGGACTGGATAGCACAGAAGAAAGAAGCTCGGTTGCCGTAGGAATGGCTATTTCAGTTATCTCTGTGGTCACGTGGGCAGTGGGACGGGGATTTTGAGTTGGGGTTTTAGTTGCTGTTGGGGTTGGAATGGTTGTGACAGTGACAGTCTCTTCTGATGCAACTTGACAGCCAGTCAGCAAGACGACTAAAGATATAAAACCAATGACACCGACGGTTTTCAAGGTTTTATTCATAAGATAAGTTTACTTTGGTTTGAAAGTGACATGGTTTGGATTGCACAGAAGGTTTACTTCCACAAAATTTGCACGGCAAAGTCATCAACCACCCTCAGATTTTGTGCTCAGATCTGGCAGGATAACCTGATTCTTGATAGCAGACAAAATCCTGGATTTGCTTGGCTCATCAAAATAAACCAAAAAATGGCGCATTCTGCGCCCTATCGCGGCTTCGTTACTGTCGGCCAGCACCTCCCGCAGTAAATATGCAGTTTCTTTTTGAGATTTTTGGGCAAGCGCTTCGATGACAGGCTGTAAAAATTTGTCCAGAGTAGGGTCTGAACTGAGTAAGAAACCTCTGATCCAACTGAAAAACGCAGGCAACCCATCCAAGGGGCTGGAGGGGATCAACTTTGCAAGTGCTAACAGCCCCATCTTTTGACTTTGATGTTTTGGTGAAAAAAGCATGCGGTGAATCAAGGCTGTCCACTTTTCTGGAGCTTGCTGCAGGATTGTACGCGGAGTGTTTCTGATAATCTCGCCAATAACGACTTGGTCCAGGGGCTGTTGCAGCCAGTTGTAAATCAACTCCAGGATAGAATCGCAGTATACGATTGGCAGATTTCCAGCCAGGCTGGTGGCTAACTTTCGAGCTTCAAAAAAAGGATCAGTCCAGAGTTGATCGATCAATTTTTGGACCTCTTCAGGGTACGTGAGCGAAAGTGACCTCAACCGCGATTCCAGATGTGGTAAAACCTTCTCCGGCAGGTCGTAACTTCGCATGAAGATTTGGGGAGCAGCGTCTTTTTGTTTACGATGGGAATAACGATGGTAAAAGGAAAGAATGCTATGAAACTCCTCCTGGAAAGCGGCAGGGTCCTGGTAAAGAGTTGCCAGATGGTCAATTTGTTTATCCAGGCGGGTCAGGTCGATTGCAGCCATAATATGCTAATTTTACAGTAATAGTCGGTAGACTATGGAGGGGTCTCTATACTACTTTAAACCTGTTCCATAAAGTTAATAAAAAACCGATTTTTCACCCCCCCTGTGCCTCTCTAAAGAGTGTCAGCGATGTCTCCGAACGTTTATCAGATTTGTCTCCAGTCTGAACATTGAGAGGGGGAATGAGGGGGTGGGCTTCCAATGCTCATAATAAAAGCTGCCTGTCAGGGCAGCTTTTCAAGTTAACTACAGATCTAATATCCTCTGGCGAAGTAGGCTCGTTTCGTGGTCTTTTTACCAGAATAGAAGCAAATTCCTTCACCTTCAGCAGGTGCAAAGTTGCGCAGGGTGGCGCGGGTGTCTTCTTTGACCTTTGCTTCGTTTTCAGCATCATCAAACCACCATCCCACTGCCCAACCCTTGTTTTCGACCACATTCTTGAAGGCGTCATAATCAGAAACTTCAAAGATGTGCTCATCACGGAATTTTGTGGCTTTGTTGAGCATGTTGGTTTGGATCGTGTTCAGCATTTCGCCCACAGCCTGGACACAGCCTTCCATCGGGATAAAGCTCTTACCGGCTTTACCCAAAATATCGCGCCGTGCCAGGGCAATAGTGCCCTTTTCGATATCTTTAGGTCCAATTTCGATGCGCAGAGGAACGCCCTTTAGTTCCCAATCGTTAAATTTGAAACCCGGAGTGAGCCCGTCACGTTCGTCCACTTTGACGCGAAAATCGTTCTCTTCCAACCCTTTAGCGACTTTATTGACCGCTTCCATCACGGCGGTTTTTTCTTCGTCTTTGCGGTAGATTGGTACGATCACAATCTGGTAAGGTGCCAGGTTAGGAGGCAGAATCAGCCCCTGATCGTCACCGTGCGTCATGATAATTGCGCCAATGAAACGGGTGGAAACACCCCAGGAAGTCGTCCAACAATATTGGAGCTGGTTGTTTTCGTCGAGGAACTTCATATCAAAGGCTTCGGCAAAGTTTTGTCCCAGAAAATGAGATGTACCTGCCTGCAGGGCTTTCGTGTCGCCCATCATTGCCTCAATTGAATAGGTGGCTTTGGCACCAGCAAATTTCTCAGTTGTCGATTTCTGACCAGCCAGCACTGGAACGGCCGCCTCGTTGATGGCGAAATCGGCATAGACATTGAGCATACGTTCGGTTTCTTCGACCGCTTCCTGTTCCGTGGCGTGAGCGGTATGCCCTTCCTGCCAATAGAATTCAAGGGTACGCAAAAAGAGTTTGGTGCGCATCTCCCACCGGACAACGTTAGCCCACTGGTTGATCAAGACCGGCAGGTCCCGGTAGCTCTGAATCCATTTGGCATACATGGTCCCGATGATGGTTTCAGAAGTTGGGCGGACGATCAGCGGTTCTTCCAGTTCCTGCCCGCCACCGTGTGTGACTACTGCCAGTTCAGGAGAAAAGCCTTCAACGTGTTCTTTTTCTTTTGTCATAAAGGATTGTGGGATGAGCAGCGGGAAAGCAGCATTAACATGACCAGTCGCTTTGAAACGTTTATCAAGAGCCTTTTGGATGTTCTCCCAGAGCGCCCAACCATAAGGGCGTACCACCATGCAGCCGCGAACTGGGGAGTAATCAGCTAATTCAGACCGTAATACCAGTTGGTTGTACCATTCAGAAAAGTTTTCTGCTTGTGTGGGGAGTTTTTTCTCATCCATTATTGTTCTCCTGAGATTTATTGTTTAACAAAAAAAGGGCTTCTTGTGGATTTGCCGCAAATTGTGGGATCTGCCGTATTTTCAAGTTAATGTTTTCAGCTTGACCTTTGAGAAACGCTTCAAAAGTTTGTTTCCAACCTTCACCTATCAAAATCAATGTGTCTGTAGGAATAGCAGCAATTACCATTTTGTTAAAAACCATGGCGATTTCGGCGAGCGTGCCAATCCCACCTGGCAGAGCCATAAAGGCATCAGCCTTTGAGGTGAGAACTTCAATACGCTCCGTGAGTGTATCAGTGTGAATCACTTCGCGAACCCAGGAATTTGGTTCCAGAGGGCGGTATTCTTCAATTTGACGGCAAGTCACGCCGATACTGTGGCTGCCGGCTTCCACCGCGCCTCTCGAAACGGCTTCCATTGTGCCGCAATAGCCGCCTGTCATGACCGTGTGACCGGCTTCCGCCAGTAATTTGCCCAGTTGCTGGGCATCCTTGTAAAGTTCTGAATCAGGCGTGGGTGAGGCGGAGCCGAAAATCGAGATAATCATGCATTCTCCTCGTATCCCGTCAATTGTTCCGGCCATTGGCGATTCCAGTTCTGGTCAATTTTATCGAGGATGGCTTGCTCAAGGTCGATTCCGCTTACGCTGGCGATTTGCAGAAGATAGAGAGCGACATCTGCCAACTCACCTATGAACTCAACTCTATTTCTTGGTTCGTCTGACCATTGGAAATGCTCTAAAACCTCTGCTGCTTCCAGGTTGAGTGAAACAGCCAAATTACGGGGTGTCTGTGGTTTGGGAGAATCAGCATCATACCAGCCATGATGATCGACCAGCTGATTCATTTTTTCGGTCAGTTGTTTGATATCCATAATTCGATGATTATACCCGAGAAGAGCCTTTCAACTCGGGATAATGCAGCAGAGGATGCCTGAGTGCGTGATTCAAAAACAAGGAGCGGGGAGATCCAAGAGAATAAATCCAAATGACAATTTTGATAAATATAAAGGCACTTTAAATTTTTACTAGATGAGAAACAATTAACTTTGCAAAGAGAAATCGTTTATGGATTTGGTTCAGTAGTGCCGAAAAGGAGCTCTTTCCAAATGTCCAGGCGGCTGCGGATGACGGTCTCTGGCTCAGGAGTGGGTGTTGGTTGGGGGATATAGTCTCCTGGTTGGAGCAGGATGACCGGGTGATCGCCTTCCTGGATCATGCGGTTGCTTTCACGAGCCCATTCTTCCAACGCAATTTCAGAAGTGGCATAGGCAATTTGATCTTCAAGCTTGACCTGGGTAGCCTTGAGTTCGGCGATGCGTGTTTGTAGCCCGGATTCTTCGTTGCCGAGGCGAATCATGGTGGTCATGCGGTTATTGAAATCCATCATCAGAAACACAAGGATGACGATGACAATGATCGTGATGAGACGTCGGTCTGCCCAGTTGATTTTTTTAATTTTTTCCCAAAGATCATTCATGCTTTTAAGTCCAAGAATTCTTATCACTTACCTTGCAACAATTGTACCATTTTGATGCTATAGTTATAAGTGTTTTTGTTCTGGATTGGCCTTAGTCCATTTTTAACCTTCAACTGACCCACACCGGGCGGTGGGAGTAAACCCCACTGTACTGAGCGAACTAAACGTAATAAAAAACCTCCCGTAAAACGGGAGGTTAGGTGCCGAAGGAGAGATTTGAACTCTCACGAGCTCATTGCCCACTACGCCCTGAACGTAGCGCGTCTGCCAGTTCCGCCACTTCGGCTTACGTGAGAATATATTTTATCCTAAAGGAGTGATTTGTCAAATCAATTGGTGAAATGACGATCTATGCTCGGTTTAGAACCTGCTTTCAGTTGGTTTTCGCTGCTTGCCTAACGATCTCAAACAGTTTCTGACCAGCCACCTGCCAATCGAGTTCCTCAGTAAAGCGCTGCCGGGCATTCCTGCGAAAGTACAGATATCGATCAGGTTCGTGCATTAAGCTTTTGATTGCCATGCAATACTCACTAGCAGGGCTGTTCGCAGGTAGAACCAGACCTGTTTTTTCATGCAAAACTGTTGTAGCCAGACCACCAACACTGTTGGTAATGGTAGGTAAGCCAAAGGCAGCAGCCTCACTGATGACAATCCCGGCGGCATGAAAACGTGATGGATGTAAAAGCAACTGTGCCCATTTAAAATTTTGGAAATAATTTTTCAACTCTTGCGAGTCTTCTTTATTGTATACCCCCATATAACGCACCATGCCTTCGCTGCTCCCACTCAACCCTACGATACGTAATTCTGCTGGAATTCCTTCATCATTCAATTTTTCGACTGTTTGAATTGCGATATCCACACCTCGTAGATGTTCCCTTTTGCCAATAAATAGCAACCGCAAAGGTGCTCTCAATTCGACGTTATCTGTGTGCTCCGAAATCTGCAGTTCTTGTGGAACAAAGGCAGGGATTGGCATAACAATTACCTTCTCTGCTGGTGTGTCATACTCAGAAGTGATCAGACTGGCGCACGCTTGGCTGTAAGTTATTACCCGAGTGGCTTTTTGAATCACACTTCGTTCCCATTGTTCCATAGTACGATAGGCAGGCTTGGAAAATTCTTTCGCCAGATTTTTGGAAAATGGGATGATTGAATCACACATATAAACGAAAGGAGCATTTAGTTCTACCTGGGCGAGAGGGGCGCTGTACTTTGAAAAAACCACATCAGGCTGGATTTGCTGTAAAGCTTCTTTGATAGCAGAAGCGCTTTTTCGAGGATAGGACAACGAATATTTTATCAATCGTTTTCCAGAAATTTTTTTATAGACCTTTGTCAAACCTCTTTCAATAGAATTAGGTGTGAAATCTAACGGTCCAACTAATGAAATATCAACTCCTGGTTGTTTAGCAATTGCATTATAAGCGCCATAATCATTGCCGCTATATTCATCCTATACCCTGGGATCCCACCGACCAGCGACATAAAGAACTTTCATAACCTACCTCGATGTGATATTGATAAAGTAGAGAAACCGATATTTTGTCTAAATGTTTATCTACTTATTTTTGCAGACGGTATTATATCATGAAGGATTCTTGCCCTAGCAGTCTTTATTTCAAATCCTCATTTGAGTATGTTATTCAAAATTTCACGCACTTAGAGTGGTTGTAGATAATTGGACAAAGTTGGCTGGCACGGAATTTGTACTAATGATAGAAATGAAAACCACTCATATCGGAATAAAAGACAGTAAGAAACTGTCTGTTTTTACTTTTTTCATACTCCTGATGCTAACAGCATTGCTGGTGTTAACTTTTGCTGGATGCAAACGCGACAGCCTAAATTTCGACCCGTTTATCGTTTCGACAAACGATGAGATTCTGACAGTGAACACTCCAACCCAAACACAATACCAAACCCATTTGCCTTCAAATACACCGTACCAGGAACCGCGCCTGACCATGACTCCCGCTCCGCTTTCAGCAACTCCTACCCCAATGATTCCACAAACGCTACCTACACTGAGGGCGAATGAAGACCTCTACACCATTCAGTCCGGTGACTCCTTAGCCGGCATCGCGCTGCGAAATCAGGTTTCGGTCCGGCAGATCGTTGATGCTAACGATATTGAAAATCCCGATCTGATCAACCCGGGTCAGGTGATTGTTATCCCACCTGCCAGTGCCAATGAACTTGCTACTAACTTCCGCATCATTCCGGATTCAGAAATTTATTACGGTCCATCCGTTAAAGACTTTGATGTTGAGTCGATTGTCTGGCAATTTAACGGCAAACTAAATTGGTATGAGGAAGAGCTGGAAGATGGAACGGTATTGAGCGGCTCTGCAATTGTTCAACGGGTAGCCAATGAACAATCGATCAATCCTCGTCTGCTGCTGGCTATAATCGAGCATCAATCAGGCTGTTTGCTATCACGAAACGAGGACTGCGATCTTGAGAAATATCCATTGGGTTTGATCAATAGTAACCAGCAGGGCTTATATAAACAATTGAGTTGGACAGCGAATGAACTGTTGCGGGGTTCAGGGTTATGGGAAAAGTCGTTACTGGCAGTCTGGACATTGGCAGATGGCGATGTGATGCGAATTGACGCCTCGATCAATGCAGGCACTGCCGGCATTCAGCACCTTTTCAGCCTGATCCAGGGTAAATCAGAGTGGAAACAGACCGTTTCCCAAACAGGTTTTTACCAAACCTATAACAAATTGTTTGGTTATCCCTTTACCTTCTCTATTGATCCAATTTTGCCAGAAGACCTGGTTCAGCCAGAGCTGATCCTTCCCTTAGCGGAAGATGATATATGGTTGTTGACTTCCGGCCCTCATTGGGCATGGGGCACTGGAAGCCCTTGGGCAGCACTCGATTTTGCTCCACCAGGGGATGACGACGATTACGGTTGTTATTACAGCGATGCGCCGGTATTGGCAGCAGCTGACGGCTTGGTTGTTCGTTCTGAGGGCTCAGCGGTGGTGATTGACCTGGATGGCGATGGTTACGAACAGACCGGCTGGACACTAAACTACTTCCATATCTCAGAAGCTAGAAGCATCCCCGCGGGCACGAGAGTTGCAACAGGAGATGTAATTGGGATCTCCTCCTGTGAGGGTGGGGTTACCAACGGCACTCACTTTCACATCGCCAGAAGATACAACGGAGTTTGGATCGAAGCCGGCGGAGAAATTCCCTTCAATCTGGGAGGGTGGGTAGCAGAAAGTTACGGAACTGTTTACGACGGGAGTTTGACAAGAGAAGGTGTCACAGTTGAAGCCTATAATGGTCGCTCAGAGATCAACTCAATCAGCAATCCATGACCCAAGAGATAAGCGCCTGGGAAAATTGCAGCGTAAACGCAAACAATTTACCCTGACAGCGGGTGTGATCATTGGCGTTATTTTGTTTGGAACAATCTTGAAAGCGACAAATCTTATCGATTTCAGCTCTAAGAAAGTTGCTGCTCAACCTGTCCAAACCAGCCCGGATCCGTTTGAACCACAATATATCATTGCGGACAGCATTGCTTTATCCACTCCGGAAGAGGTCGAAGAAACTCAACCTGCAATAGAAACTCTCACAGAGACTCCCTTTGTCAATGAGGAAACACCAGAGCCTGAAGTGCTGGCGAGCATCCCCACTCAGGCATACCTGATTCAAAAAGAAGAAGATGCGCCCATACTGTATTACGCTCAGAGTGGTGATAGTATCGGTATCTTGGCAGTCAGATTTGGCGTCGAGACCAGTCAAATCACCTCTACGGTCCCCTTACCAGAGGAAGGCTTCATCCCTGAAGGTCAATTGCTTCTGATTCCGAACCGACTGCAGCAGACTAGTTCGAACTTAAAATTATTCCCTGATAGCGAAGTAGTCAATTCGCCTTCTTCGATCGATTTTGATACGAAAGCTTTTGTTGACCAGGCTGGTGGATATCTTTCAGGTTACAGTGAAGCTGTCTATGCCTTCGACATCATGAGCGGTGCGAATATCATCGACAAAGTTGCTCGAGAGTTTGCAATTCATCCCCGTTTATTATTGGCATTGCTTGAGTATCAAACGGGCTGGGTTTATGGAAGCCGTCCCACGAATGATTTCGACCAACACTATCCTTTGGGTATCAAATTGGACGGTGTCGGGCTTTACCATCAACTGGTGGAAGCTGCAGGCATAATCGAAAGTGGCTACTACGGATGGCGGGAGGGAACGGTTGTAACAGCCGAGTTTCCAGATGGGTGGAAGCTGCGCCTGGCAGCAGAGCTCAATTGTGGAAGTGTAGGTCTGATGCAATTTTTTGCCAGATTATCCCGGTTTGAAGAGTGGTCAAACGACCTGTATGGTGAAAATGGCTTTCTGGCAACGTATAACCGCATGTTTGGTGATCCGTGGTTGATTGCACAGGAATACGAGCCACTTTTCACTCCCGATGTTCTGCAACCCGAGTTAATATTGCCTTTCCAGCCTGGAATCGTATGGTCATACACCGTTGGACCGCATGCAGCTTGGGGTGCCGCAGACGTTCGTGCCGCGCTTGATTTTGCCCCGCCTTCTGCTGAGACTGGTTGCCACACTAACTGGACCTGGGTCACATCCGTGTCTCCTGGTTTGGTTGTCCGTTCTGGAGACGGTACTGTGGTAGTTGACATGGATGGGGATGGTTTTGAGCAGACTGGCTGGAATATCATCTATCTCCATGTCGCCACCACCAATCGCGTACCGGTTGGCACCTGGCTTGAAGCTGGAGACAAAGTTGGGCATCCTTCCTGCGAAGGTGGAAAATCCACTGGCACTCACCTTCATATCGCCCGAAGATATAATGGTGAATGGGTGCCGGCAGAAGGACCACTGGCGTTCGTGATGAGCGGCTGGAAAGCTAAAGCGGGCTCCGAAGCTTTATCAGGATGGTTGGTCAGAGGAGAAGAGGTGAAAAGAGCGAGCATCTATGGTTCACCTGTTTCCCACATAAGCCGATAAGAAATTCATTTAATTAAAGAAACAGTTGAATAGTAAAGACAGTTTATTCTTGAAAAAAAAATGATTCTTGCAGAGATTGGCTTGCTAAACGAATTTTCCGGATTATGTTATAGTTTGGTCTGACCCTGAAATTGATGGGTGAAGTATGAAATATCGAAAACATAAAACTTTACTATTTACGATACTCGCAATAGTTGTAATTACTGTAACTGGCTGCGGAACGAAGAAGGAATCTGGCTATATCCTGTCTGAAACCCTCTCATCTGCTGAAACTGAAACTCCAGAAGCGACCGCGACCCCAGCTTCAAAAAGACCGGTATATGCTCCCGGTACCCTGGTAGATTACACCGCACAAAGTGGAGATAGCCTCGATCTGCTTGCCATTCGCTTTGGCTGTTCACCGCAGGAAATCCTCTGGGCAAACCCTCAGATCCCTGAAGATGTAACAACTCTTCCTCCCGGTTTTCCGATGAAAATGCCGATTTATTACAAGGAATTTTGGGGAACAGAGTTTCAAATCATCCCGGATGCCGCCTTTGTTTACGGACCTGACCTGCTTGATTTTGACCTTAAGACATTTTTACAGTCAACCACTGGTTGGTTTAAAAATTACCGGGCAATCATCAATGAAAAACAATTAGATGCTGCTGGTGTTGTACATTATTACAGTGAGAATTTCAGCCTGAATCCTAAAATGCTCCTTGCTTTGATCGAATTTCAAACTAGTGCGCTAACCAACCCGGTCAGAGACAGCTCAGCCGAAGAGTCTTTCCTCGGTTTTGAGAACTATCATCGGGGGGTACACCTGCAAATTTCTTTTGTTGCTGATCTATTGAATGATGGCTTCTACCGTTATTTTAATGGCGAGTTGACTGCTATTGAGCATAGCAACGGCACTATCGAAAATATTGACCCCTGGCAAAACTCCGCAACTGTGGCACTGCAGCACTATTTCTCCCTGATCTATGATGGAGACGCGTATGGTCATGCTATTGGACCAGAAGGTTATGCCAAGACTTTTACCAGCCTTTTTGGTGACCCGTGGCGTCGAAACACAACCGTTTTACCGGGCAGCCTGACTCAACCTGAGCTGATTCTGCCTTTTAAGGCAGGCACAGTTTGGGCTTACACCGGCGGACCTCACTCTGGCTGGGGAACCAGAAAACCCTGGTCAGCAGTCGATTTTGCGCCGCCAACTGAATCTCAGGGTTGTGTGCGCACCGAACAATTCGCGCTGGCTGTCGCGGATGGGGTGGTTGCCCGCACTGACGTGGGAACAGTCATGCTGGATTTGGATGGTGATGGCGACGAGCGAACAGGTTGGGTAATTTTTTATCTCCATATGGCTGAAGAAGGTCGGGTGAAAGTTGGACAAGAGGTCAAACAAGGGGATCCGATTGGGAGACCGTCTTGTGAAGGTGGAACAGCGACAGGCACGCATGCTCACCTTGCCCGGAAATATAATGGGCAATGGATTCCAGCGGCTTCCAGTGTCTTGCCTTTTACCATGAATGGTTGGATACCAGTAGAAGGGGAGCAAGCCTATCAAGGCTTTTTGGTGCGCGGAAACCAGGTAGTCAGAGCCAGCACCTTATCCGACACTGAAAGTATGATCCCCGCGCAGAATTAGCTACTGCTTGAAATATCGATCGAAAACAGACTGGATATCAATATCTGGATTACTAGCCTGGAAGACTGCTACAAAGTCCTCCTTTGAGGCAATTTTTAAATAATTTTCAGCGACGTACAGTTTAAGGGCGGACAAAAAGGCTTGGTCGCTATAGCTGATGTGCAATTCGTGCAAAAAAATGGCACCATTCAGGTAGACAGAAGCGCGATAATTCTCGTAAGTGCCAGCTTCGTAAATGCTGTTGTTGACATCGCCCGAATGGGGGTGTGCATGGACACGGTTATCCCACCACCAAACTGTTAATTCAGGGTGATAATGCTCGTAGAAAAGATACTCAGAATAGGTCGCCAGTGCTTCATCCAACCAGGGTTCCAGTGCCTGGTCGTTACCAACCTGGCTGTAAAACCACTGGTGGGAAAGCTCGTGCGGCACCAGTATGGTCAAATTGTTTTCTGCTGTATTGTCGTAAAAGTCGAGAATTTTGCTTGAAAGCAGGACCATGCCGTCCATTTCCATGTTGTGCAGAAAATCCGCAGAGACCAGGCTTATTTGCTGGAGATGATAGGGTCCATAAATTTCAGTGAAGAGGTCCATCGCCTGGCTGGCGATTTGCAGCACTGCTTGAGCCTTGTCTTTTTGATATTGAAAGACGTATGCCTGGATCAATAAACCATTGTGGTCAAGCTGTTCCAAATGATACTGGTTGGAAATAGAAAAAGATAACGCTCTGGCTTTTTCCAAAGAATAGGTCATACCATCCGGAATTGGATTTGCAGTTGCACCGCTGGCTACCAGGAGATTGGGCAAATTTTCTGCAAAGCGGAGGGTTAGCTGAAAATTTGCGACTTCATTGACAATGTACTCTCCCACCATAATGTTGACAGGATCAACCAGCGGATCATGACTGATCCAGGTTTGATCTTCTGAAAGTGGCGGGATGAATGGATACCAGTTGCTCAGGTTCAGCTGCCGTTGAGTCCATCCGAAACTACTTTCCCGTTGCGGAATGAATAGATCATAGACGAGTCTGATTGTAGCGCGCTGACCAGGTTGGAGCGGTTGAGTGAGCTGAATCGTTGTTCGTATGCCATCTTCACTAAAACCTGAGACCATTTCCCCAATCAACTCAGTTTGTTGATAGGTATTTGGAAAAGCGCGGGCAGGAACTACCAGCAATAGTGAAGGCAGACTGAAGGCTGATTTATTAATGTAATCGATGGTCTGTACTACAGAGGCTGTATGCCGGCTGTAATCTAAAAGCATTTCAAACTGATAATTTGAGAATTGCTCAGGCACCTGTGTTGGTTCAGGCGTGTCAGTTGGTGTCTGGCTGGGGATGGGGGATTCAGTTGACAAGATCTCCGCAGTTGGGTCGGGAGTCGGCTCAGCCTGATTGCAGGCAGAAAGGAGCAGCAAAAAGATGATTAAAGCAAGGATAAAACGTTTCATGGTGAATTCCTGGATTGATTTTACCAGTTTACGATATTCATTTTGAAGAGCATGACGGATTTTATTCTTAGTGACCTTCCA
>CAZYIJ010000006.1:0-28500 GCA_964647425.1 uncultured Anaerolineaceae bacterium | reverse complement strand
CGCTGCCGTTAGAATTGACTAACACGACCCGGGAAGAGATCGACCAGAAAGTCAACGAGGTGGTCGAACTTACGGGACTGCAGGGTTTTGAGAATTCCTGGCCGCACGAGCTTTCGGGTGGCATGGCCCAACGGGTGGCTATTGCCCGCTCACTGGTCCAGGATCCGGACATTTTGTTTCTGGACGAGCCTTTTGGTTCGCTGGACGAATTGACCCGCGAGCGGATGAGCGAGGAATTACTGCGCATTTGGAACGAAAAGCGCAAGACAATCCTGATGGTGACCCACTCCATCCCTGAAGCCGTTTTTCTGGCAGATCGTGTGTTGGTATTATCTGGTTTTCCGCAGGGAATTGTGTTGGATCTGCCTGTTGATCTGCCCCGTCCACGCGATGACCAACTGCGCTATACCCCGGAGTTCGCCCAGGCAGCAGCGACATTGCACGAACATTTAAAAATTTAGTTAGTGGTACTGCTTGAATATTGCCGGCTTTGTGTCAACTTGCGTTTGTTGTCCTGAGATTGATGTAAGCGAAAGGCAGAATGCCGTTCTCGAGACTGCCTTTATGGTATAGTTTAATTTCAATTCTCACAATGGAGTGACTGTTCATGTATCTTGCAATTGAAGGTGTCATAGGGGTCGGCAAAACTACCCTTGCTCGCATGCTCCACCCTACTTTTAATGCCGACATCCTTTTAGAAGTCTTTGAAGAAAACCCCTTTCTTAGTAATTTTTACAGTGACCGCAGTCGCTATGCTTTCCAAACCCAGATATTTTTCCTGATGAGCCGTTATCATCAGCAAAACAAAGTTATTCCCGGCGCATTGGCGGCAGGACATACGATCATTTCTGACTACACGTTTGATAAAGATGCTCTTTTTGCTGGCATCAATATCACCGGAGACGAGTTAGAGGTATATCACAAGGTTCACTCTGCCCTGGCAGACAAAATTCCTGACCCGGACCTGGTGATCTACCTGAAAGCCAGTCTGGAGACCCTGATGAACCGCATCGCCCACCGAGACCGCTCCTACGAACGAAACATGGATCCGGCGTATATCAGTGAGTTAATGGATGCCTACGAACGCTTCTTTACCCAGGATAAATGGCAAGGCCGCGTTTTGAGCATCGAAACTGATGACTTGAATTTTATTGCTGACCCGGCAGACCTGGACTATATCATTAACCGCATCAAACAAGCTCTGCATTTGGCTCCGTATCAACAAAGCCTGCCGTTAGAATAGGAGATTTTGTGAGAATCAACCAGCAAATGCTGATAAAAATTGCAAAAGAACACGTTACAAAAAGGGCTCGAAGAGAAAAAGATTTGGTGGCAGTCTATCTGACAGGCTCAGTTTCAGATGGCGATCCCTTGTTGGGCGGCAGTACCGATATTGACCTGATTTTTGTACACAAAGAAGAGCCGCCACTCAAGCGAGAAGTGCTGCGTGTGACTTACGAAATTTCCCTGGATATCGAACATCATCATCAATCTTTTTATACCTATCATCGTCGTTTGCGCCAAAATCCATGGATTGGCTTTGCACTCTGCAATCACCAAAACATCCTGCTGGATCAAGATCACTGGCTTGAATTTATCCAGGCAAGTGTCAGTGCCCGCTTTGACAGTCCAGAAAATGTCTACAAACGCTCTGAACAGTTTGCCGAAAAAGCTCGCGCGCTTTGGTTCGACCTGAACGACCCACAGGAAATAGATTGGGAAGATTGGATCACTCTCTATTTCAAGGCGGTTGGCGCGGCTGCCAATGCAATCGCTTGCCTGAACGGACCCGCCCTGACCACCCGGCGATTTATGCTTGATTTCACAAACCGGGCAGAAACCCTGGAAAGACTACCGTTGGTTGGAGAATTGACGCGTTTGCTCGGTAATGAAAACATGAACGAGAATCTTTTCAACAAATGGCGAAACGTTTGGGCAGAAACCATTGAAGCCGCCAATGAGAAGGAAAATTGCCCTCCAAACATTGCAAAGGTGAGAAAAGCATACTTCCTGCAGAGTGTCGATGCCATGGCGGATAGCGGAACACTGCATGCCATACTTTGGCCAATGCTCGAAACCTGGCAGCAAGCCCTAACCTGCCTTGAGGATGAAGAGCATCATCAGAGATGGCAAGAATTCCTGAAAGCGCTTGGTTTTCAGAAAGAGAACAAGGAAGAGCTGCTGGGTAACGTGGACCAGTTCATAGATCAGGCGGAACGTCTGCTTGAGGACTACAAGAACGAATACAATCTCTAATAGATTTGTGGACAACTCGCACTTTTCTGGGGATAAACACCTACATTTTGTGTATAAAAACTGCTAATAATTCACTACTTTGTCGTTGATAAACTGCGGATTGGTTTTGAATAAGTTTTCCTGATTTCATAAATTCTAAAATTCAAGCAGGATAACGTGGATAAGCGCAGTTATATCCACAGCGCTTCTGAATTTTAAGAAATGGTTGTTAGCTTCTCGTTGGAATAACTCAAATTGCGTGATAGCAGCACACTTTCCCCATTATCCCCAGACTCTATTACTAAATACTACTTAATAGATAAAAAGAATAAAAGATTAATTAATTTCTCTACCATACAGATAATCACTTCTTGCTAATGATTGGAAGAAAAAGATGCTCTGGCGTGATAATTACCTCCACAACGCTAACCAGACCCGGATTGCTTGGTTTTCCATTGTCTCCAGTATCCCAAGCCTGGAAAAAGATACGATGCTTACCAGGTGATATCAGTGAATAATCAATCTCAAGGTCAAAATGAGAGAGATAGTCAATTTGTGAATCTTGGACTAAATTTGAGACAGGATAGAGGATTGCCTCAGGGTGCCAGGGTGGTAAATCGATAGAATAGAAAATGCTTTTCACCTCGCTATAAACATTTGCGCCTTGATACCAGTTTTTGAAGTCGTTTGCGTTGCCCTCCACCACAATAGTATTTAGATGCTGGCTGACATTGTCAATCTCAATATCAGGTCCGTATGCTTGATGGTATGGGTCGGCGCTGATATTGAGGGCGCGATATAGGGCGGCAATATTGTTTTCAACCAAATTTTCATCAAAATACCCGCAAAAAGTAGTATAACCGCCTGACCTGAAGTCTCCCATTTTAAAAACAAGGGAAGGAATGGCAAGTGTGCCATAGGCATAATCAACCAGAGTGCCATAAGAAGGCTGGTGACTAGTTTCACCCTGAGGGATTGGAACAGAAAGCGTGTTGTAAGCGATTTTGTCTGCTAAGGTGTAAAGGTCATCTAAGTGATGGTTTTCAGCGGTCGGGTTGGACAGGAAAGGACTGAGAATTTCATTCTCGTAACTGTCGAGATGAAGCAGCAGAATTGGTTCCGGCTGGTTGGCAAGGTCTTGCAGGTAAGTAATGATAGCTTGAGTTTCAGGCTCGCTTGCTGCTGTTTCACCACTATAAGCAGGATCGCATGGTCCAACTTCTGAAGGGATCCAATCGTAAGGAAAATTATGATTCAAGCGGACGCCGATATCCTGGCTCGAGCAGGAATTGTTTGTGTTGTTCTGCCAGGTGATGTTATCACCATTCTGAGCTTGACCTTCTGCTCTTGCACGTCCGTCCGGATTTGCCAGCAAAATTATATGCAGCTCGAAATGATCGACCATCCAGGCACTGTCTGTCTTTTCATCATAATCTGCGAGCAGCTGCTCTGCAAAACGTAGGTTCAATTCCACTGGTGCAAAGGCATTTGCGCGCAGTCCACTCAATAAAACCAGGCGTGGTTTGTAGGTATTAATCGATTGATTGGTAATTTTCAGAGATTGAATGGGCTGATCTTCCGTCGAATAGCCAATCGTTGAGAGTTCTGCTAGCCCGGGATACTCGCTGCTGAGAGTTTGAAGGCTCTGGCTGATGAAAGCGCTATCCCGATAGCAATCAAAGTCGGGAATGGTACTTTGAGGCTGGTATTCAGCCTGAATAGTGGAGAAAGAACTAAAAATTACGACCCCCAATGACAAAAGTAAATTAAACAAAACTGATTTCTTGGTCAACAATGCCTCTCTTAATCAGGAAATTCCTGCTGTGATATGGGTGGAAAAGAACAAGGCTGTGCAGCAATTATTCAGTAAGTACTTAAATTTTACACGGGAGTGAAAAGATTGTTATGATTAAAAACAAGAAAAGGAGTTTTGCAATGACAGGAACTGATTGGCTGCTTAACCTGTGTGTGCCGACCCTGCGTGTGGCGGATGTCAGTTTTAATACTGCCCAAATTTTGCAGATTCTTAAAGACAGCAGCTCCAGTTCCGGGCGCAAACAACTTTGCCTATTCCCTCAGCTGGCTTTGAGCGGCAGTACCTGTGGGGATCTCTTCTTTCAATCCTTACTGACGCAGGCAAGTTTGCAAGCGCTCGCAATAATTGAAAACGCGATTGTTAATACTGACTTGAGCGTGGTGATTGGGCTGCCACTGCTATTGGAAAACCAACTCTACGACGCGGTGGCGGTGATCGAGCCGCAGGGACTGCGCGGATTTGTTCTCAACCAAGAGCCTGAACCCCGTTATTTCCAGGTTCCGCATGAAAATACCCCCTCTAACATCAATTGGAAGGGTCGCTCAATAGAAATTTTCGAGCAGGGTCGTTTGGATCTTCCCTCCCTGGGTGTGGAACAGGTTCAGATCTTGATTGGTAAACTTCCGGATGAACGACTACCAGCTGATGAGAAACTGATTCTCAATCCGACCGCCCTTCCAGCACTGGCAGACAGTACCAATGATCTTGTTTTCCAAGGGTTTTCGAACCAAAATAAAGGACTCTTGGCTATTTGTTCCGCTGGAGCGGCTGAATCTACGGGAGAAGAGGTATTCTCCGGGTTGTGCCAGGTTTGGCAAAACGGAAAACTGCTGGCTGAGGACAGCGAACTTAGCTTTGAAAGTAAGGTCATGCAAATTGACACTCAAAGTCAACTGACCGAACAACCTCTTTCCAAAAACAACCAGCGTAATCCCATGCTGCCATTTTTACTGATCAAGGATCAGGATAAGCAATTGGAAACAGCCTTTGAGATCCAAACTACCGGCTTGATGGGACGCATGAGGCATACAAAATCCGAAAAATTGGTGCTGGGAATCAGTGGAGGTGCCGATTCGTCCATAGCCTTCTTTATATGCTGCCACGCGCTGGAACAGTTAGGATTGCCTATAGAGAATTTGATCGCTGTTTCCATGCCCGGACCTGGCAGTTCCGTTAACTCACAAAAAAATACGGTTGACTTAACAAATCTGGCAGGAATAAAACAGCGCGTTATATCAATTACAGCTGTCACATCCGAACATTTGATGACAATTGGTCACGATGGTACGGCGGATGTGACTTATGAAAATGCCCAGGCACGTGAACGAACCAAGATATTGATGAACCTGGCTAATTTACAGAAAGGGCTGGTCATTGGAACCGGTGATTTGTCTGAAATTGCTTTGGGTTGGTCAACGTACAATGGCGATCAGATGAGCATGTATAACGTCAATGCCGGCTTGCCCAAAACGATCCTGCTGCGGCTATTGCCTTGGGCGGCAGAACTGCTTTTTGGAGTGGAGGGCAGAAATGTTGCGCAGCGAATCGTGGAAGCGCCCATTTCGCCCGAATTGCAGCCTCTGGCTCCGGATGGAAGTTTACGCCAGGCTACTGAAGACGTGTTGGGTCCTTACCTTTTGCACGACTTTTTCCTCTGGCATGCCATCCAAGAGCGCAAAACCCCAGACCTTATTTTTGCAGAGGCTAACCAGGTGTTTGCGGGTGACTATGAGCCCAGTTATATCCTTAAAACTCTACAAACCTTCTACCAACGCTTTTTCCGCCATCAATTCAAGCGTACTGCCGCGCCTGATGGTCCGCGGATTTTCAGTTTGAATCTTTCTGCGCGTACTGGTTGGCGCATGCCGGCCGACGCCAGCCCATCTTTATGGCTTCACCAGCTTGACCAGATTCAAAAAACAATCCAGACAGGCAAAAACGTTCAATGAGAAAACAACTTTTACTGGTTTTTGGAACTTCAGCAGATCCGCTTCACGAAGGTCATGTGGAATTGATTGTTGACGCAGTCAAAGCCCTGACAGCCCGTGGCTGGAGGGTGGCAGAGGTTATTTTGATGCCGGTGTTCAGGCATCACAACATTCGCGAGGGCATCAAACGCTCGTTGACTCTGACCTTTGACCATCGCTTCGCGATCAGCCAGCTGGCAGCTGACGAACTTGCCCGGACACTTGATGGCTTGGTTGGAAAAGTAAGCATCAGTGACCTGGAACGTGAATTAGTGTGGCAGAGCAACCGACCCAACTTTACCGCTGAGACAATGGAAGCCTTGCGAGCGCGCACCGATCCTACCCTCGAGCTGGCATTTTTGATCGGTGCAGATAGTTTCTCAGGCGAGAAACCTAATTTTTTGCAGTGGTATCGCTGGAAAGATTTGATCAAAGATGCAATGTTGGTGATCAGTCCCCGCGAGGGCTTTGCCCCAAACCGGGATTTCATCAAAAACCTGGTTGAACGGGGTGGAAAGATTGTCTATCTCGAAGAAATCGTGATTTTTGATGTCTCGTCCAGCAATATCCGAGCCAGGCTTGAAGAGGGTACTGATCCATCGGATTTGGTTGAAGAAGGAATCCTCAGTCATGAAATTGCTGAATATATTGTCCAAAATGATATTGTTAGTGTTTGGAAGCAGATTGACACCAAAACACCAGTCCAGGTCGTAACGGAGAGCATAATGGAAACCGATAATCTTGAAACCCGCATAGGGAAACGCTTGTTTGAACAAAAAATGACCCTCGGCCTGGCAGAAAGCTGCACCGGTGGGCTGATTGGGCACCGGCTTACCAACGTGCCCGGTTCATCAGAATATTTCATGGGCAGCATTGTCTCCTATGCCTACCAGGCAAAAGTCAAACTGTTGGGTGTCAACTGGGAAACGCTGCAAAGTTATGGTGCCGTAAGCAGCCAGACCGTGCTTGAGATGGCGCAGGGCGCGCGCCGGGCGTTTAACAGCGACATCGGGCTTTCGGTTTCCTGCATTGCCGGACCTGGTGGAGCTACCACGATTAAGCCAGTTGGCACCAGCTGGTGCGGGCTTTCAACCCCGGAGGGCGACTGGTCTTACCATTTCCAACTGGAAGGCGATCGGGAATCGATCAAAGCGCAACTGGCACAGCAAGCGCTGGAAAAATTGAGTGAATATTTAGAGAAACATTCAGGTAACAGCAATTCACACTAATCGATGAGATATATCTCGCAGCAAACCGAGCAAGAAATCGAGGAGGAAAATCTCCGCGCTCGCCAAATCCGTTGGCCCTCTTTCATGCCATTTTTCTGGTTGGGTCTGGCAGCTGTCTGTGGTCCGTTTGCAGCCGAAGAACTCGATTTCCCCTGGTATTGGTGGGCACTTTTAGGTTCAGGGGCTTTACTGTTTACTATTCTACGAAGAAAGCCTTCGGTAAGCGTGCAGACAGTCCGAC
The DNA here is from genome assembly GCA_964647425.1 of uncultured Anaerolineaceae bacterium. Lineage (GTDB taxonomy): Bacteria > Chloroflexota > Anaerolineae > Anaerolineales > Anaerolineaceae > Mesolinea. Next base: position 21,012 of record CAZYIJ010000006.1, on the reverse strand, counting down.
GTTTTCCTGCGTCGTTAGCATTAGCAGCTTTCGGTCTGACCGCAATGCTCTACCAGCTCAGTTTACCGCAGGCAGAGCCAAAAAACCTTCTGTATTATCACAATAAGGGCAATCTGACGATCACTGCTCTGGTGGTTGCGCCGCCTGAAATGAAGCAAAACAGCCTGCAGGTGCTGGTGGAATCTCGCGCGCTGCGAGCGGAAGACCTGGCAGTGCGGGAGCCTGAGGTGAAGGGAAAGATCAACTTTTACCTACCTTTGGGTACCGAAGTAAGTTATGGCGATCTGGTTGAAATTGAAGGCGAATTGTTTCCTCCGGACGAAGGTACCGATTTTTCCTGGCGGGAGTACCTGAAACATCAAGGTGTCTATTCAACGATGCAGTATCCTCGTTTTCAGCCGATCGAAGAAAACCAGGGTAACCCATTGAGAGCAGTTCTCTATCGTCTGCGGGAAAATGGGGGACGTGTGTTGAGTGCAATTTTCCCCAGCCCGGAAGACAGCCTTCTAAAAGGGATCCTGTTGGGTGACGAAAGCAGCATTTCGCCCGCGCTGTCAGATGCCTATCGCCTGACGGGTACCAGCCACATTATCGCAATATCAGGTTTTAACATGTCCGTATTAGCAGGGTTGGTGAGCTTGTTTTTCACCCGCCAATTTGGGCGAAGGAGAGGCGCCCTGGTGACGATGTTGCTTCTGGGAAGTTACAGCCTTTTAGTTGGCGCAAGTGCTTCGGTTGTTCGGGCAGCTTTCATGGGCTCATATGCTGTGCTCGGCAACTCCATCTCACGAAAAGGGAACACGCTTAACAATCTCGGCGTCAGCGCTTTGCTGATGGTGGTGTTAAACCCGCATCTTCCCTGGGATTTGGGTTTTCAGTTTTCGGTTTTGGCAACCCTGGGATTGTCTTTGTTTGCCGGACCGTTAAGAGCGCGCCTGGAGCACTGGCTGGGTCAGAGATTGGAACAAAAAAGAGCGCTGGCTGTCAGCAGTTTGGTTTCAGAGACTATCCTGCTCACCATGATTGCCCAGTCATTGGTGTTACCCTTGAGCATCTGGCACTTCCGGGAGGTGTCCTGGCTTTTTTTGATTGCAAACCCCTTGATTTTGCCTGTTCAGCCGGCGGTCATGATTTTGGGATTGGCAGCGATGAGCGCGGGGCTGTTGTGGCTGCCGCTTGGACGTGTTTTGGCATGGATCGCCTGGCCGTGGGTAGCGTACAGCAACCGCATGGTCACCTGGCTGGCAAGTCTCGCGCCTGTAAGTTGGACCTTACCGCAAATTGATCTGTTTTGGGTGTTGTTGTACTACCTGGCTTTGTTCTTAATTGTTTTCCGCCCAAAATCGGGCAACCTTGCCAAAAATTTTATCCAACCTCAATATTTGTTGCCTGCCCTGACTGGCTTGACACTTGTTGTTTGGTTGATGGCAAGCTCTGCTCCTGATGGAAAACTACACATCACCATTCCAAATAAGAGTGAACAAAGTTTTGCCTTTATTGAAACAGGACAAGGAGAGACGCTGTTGGTGGGGGGCAGCGCCGGCTCTGACAGCCTGATCGATCAGGTTTCAAAACATCTTCCACTCTTTTCAAATGACCTGGACAGCCTGGTAATTCCAAATTGCGGCAGAGCGAGCCTCTCTGGCTTGTTCGTATTGGCAAATAAACTGGATATCGGGCAGGTGCTGTGGGGTTGTGAGCCTACCGCAAATCAAACCAGCCGCAATTTATACGAAAGCCTGTCCCGGAAGAACATTCCACAACATCTTTTTGAAAAGTCTGATTTGTTAATAACAGAAAATATCAAGTTCTCTCTCTTGAACGGAGAGGAAGAAGAGACAGGAATGTTGCTTGAACATGGGCATTTAGCCTGGAAAATTCTTCCCACAGATAGCCAGAAAGAGGATAGTTTTGCAAACAATGCTGAAACCCAACTATCTGTTGATAAATCTGAATCCTTCTCTCTCTATTTAACTTGCCAGGAAGAAGTGTGTTTAACTGAGCCAAAAAGCTTGTCAACAACCACGAATATTTCGACGGCTTCGTGGACGGAAATCGTCAGTGATGGGATCAATTTTTGGTTGATCTCACCATAAAGTCTGATGCGTTTCAAGTTTTCCGCATAATTTTCAGTAAGCGTTGCTTCTGGTCTATCTGAGGATCAATAGCACAATAGCAGGCTTAAAACTAGAGACTTAAAACAAAAACCGGCAAGCGCCGGTTTTTGCTTTCTAGTTTCTCGAATTACTTCTTGGCCACTGCCCGATAGATGATCAGAACAATGATAGCGCCAACAACGGCTGCCAGCAAAATTCCAACCAAGCCGGTTGTGCTCAAGCCAAGCAGACCGAAGATCCAGCCGCCCAGTAAACCACCCAGAATACCAGCAATGATGGCGCCTAAAACGCCAACTTTCACGCCGGGTACGACGAGGTCAGCCAACCATCCAGCTACACCACCAACAACGATACTCCACAACCAATTTAATCCTTCAAACATTTTTACTCCTTTTTCTATATAACGTTAAAAATTATTTAACTTACTGTTAAAAATAGTACAAGAATAGATTTGCAAAAGCAATAATCGAGCTTATACAATACCTACTCGTTCAACTTAAAGAACACTGTAGCATATAATTAGTTAGCAAAAAATGAAAAAATGGATTTGGCTGACAGGAAAAAAGATCTTATAAGGATTAACGCTCAAGGAATTTCATGGATAAATTTATTGTAATTGCAGGCAATATTGGCGCAGGAAAAACAACATTAGTCGAAATTTTGAGCAACAGGCTGGGCTTTGCCCCTTTTTATGAGCCGCATGAAGAAAACCCTTACCTGGCGGATTTTTACGAAGATATGGAAAGCTGGTCTTTTCATTCCCAGGTCTATTTTCTCACCCGACGTTTGAAAATCCATAAAGAACTGCTTCTGGCAAAGGGATCTGTAGTCCAGGACCGCAGTGTTTATGAAGACGCTGAAATCTTTGCGCGCAACCTGTTTTTACAAGGCGATTTCAGTACACGGGATTATGGTGTTTACCAGGATCTGTATCATATCCTGGCATCGTTGCTGCCGCCTCCCAACCTGATGGTCTACCTGAGGGCTTCGTTGGATACGCTCCAACAGCGAATTGCCAAACGAGGGCGGGAATATGAAGCTGGAATTTCCAGGGATTACCTAAGCCGCCTCAACCAGCTTTATGAAGATTGGATGACCTCATTCGACCAATGCCCGGTACTGATTATTAACAGTGACGACCTTGACCTGGTTTCAATTCCCCAACACGTTAACCAGGTGATTACCTGGGTGCAAAATAAACTTACCGGACGAACAGAGGTCCGCTTATAAATTTCAACCCATATAAAAAAATGAAACGGGATGGCTTTGTAGTGCACCCCGTTTGTGTACTTATTGAAAATTAATTGCTCAACAAATAAGCCAAAACCCATTTAGAAGTATCTACCAGGGCGTCGGTGTGAGTGCGCTCATAGTGGTGGGAGCTGTCCACCCCGGGTCCAATCAAGGCAACGGCTGCGTTGCCTCCGGCTCGCCAGTAAGCTTTTGCGTCCGAACTGTAGTGGACATAGGTGTCAACCTTGACCGGGATCTCGTAGGCGGCTGCCAGGTCGCGTAGTTTATTCGACAACTCATGGTGATATGGACCACTGGCATCTTTTACACAAATACTGGCATGGTATTCATCGGAAGCCTGCCCATCACCAATGGCTGCCATATCCAGGGCTACCAGTTCGTCCAGCCCCTCGGGGAAGTCGCTGCTGCCGCCGTGCCCCACCTCTTCAAAATTACTGATCAGAAAACAGGTATCAACGGCTGGTTTGAGGTTGGCGTCGTGGAGCGCCTTGATTGCAGCCATAATGTTGGCAACACAAGCTTTATCGTCGAGATGACGTGATTTCACAAAGCCATTAACAACTTCAACGCGCGCGTCAAAAGAAACAAAATCGCCTACTTCGATCCCCAATTGGCGGGTTTCTTCAGCGGTCGTGACGCGCTCGTCCAGGCGCACTTCCATGCTCAGGTTGTCGCGCTTTCCATCGCGCACATTTTCATAAACATGCACTGATGCTTCATGGGGGAGCAGGCTGCCCCGGATGGTACCATTGCGACGGGTATGCACCAGGCAGTTTTCGCCTTCGATGCTGCCCCAGGCAAAACCGCCTACACTGGTCAGTTCGAGTCTGCCAGAAGGCTTAATCTGGCGTACCATTGCACCCAGGGTGTCAACGTGGGCAGTAAGCGCGCGCTTCGGTCCAGACTCTGAAGGTTTTTCAGCCTGCAGGGTAAGGTAGAGAGAGCCTTTTTTCGTGCGTTCAACTTTTACTTCCGGATATTTTGCTGTTTCCTGCTCCACCAGTGCTATTGCCGCATTGGCAAAGCCGGTTGGGCTGGGTGTATCCAGCAGCTTAGTCAAAAATTCGATCATATATGGGCTGTCAATGTTAGGCAAGACTGGTTTATCGTTCATGGCTATGCTAATAACTCCTGGTTGTTTTCAAATGCCGCCAACTTCTCACGCCACTCTTGTGAGACTGGCATGGAATGTTCCTCGGCTTGATTATAGGCTACCATCACCACTTCACCCCGGGCAAAAACGGTCTGGTTCTCGCTGTTTTCCACCTGGAAACGGAAACGCAGGCTCTTGGTGCCCAAGTGTCCGACTTTGATGCCAACCCGAACCGGGTCGTCAAATTGAATGGAAACCAGGTAATCGATCTTGACCGAAGCTACAACCATGCCAAAGCCTTCCCGGATGGTGCCGTCCCAAATACCGCTGGCGCGGTAATAGCCCGTGCGGGCAGTTTCAACATATTCCAGGATGGAGACATTGTTGACATGTTGCAGTGTATCGAGGTCAGAATAGCGAACTTTGATTTCTTCGTAATAAGGGAATTCCTGAGGGTAAGAAGGGGTAATTGTGCTCATAATCTGCTCCTGTTTGTGCAATTATACAAGGATAGAAAGGGAATTGCCTGAGCTGTTCAATTAAAAAGCCACCGGTTCACTCTGCCCACTACCTTAGTGCTTGAATCCGCAAGAATTAACTTGTTAACTTCATAAGAATACTCCCAAAGCATCCCAATTCGCGAAGCAAATTTGTCTTTGTAATTTCCACAAGATCAGCCTGAAGCTTTTCCCAAAAGCCTGTGCTCAAGATTTTACACAAAGAGACGGCTTTTCCACGAGCCTGATGTATACTCAAGCCATTGATACCAAGAGGAAAAGGACAAATATGACAGAAAAAACGTACACCCAATCTCCCTGGAGTCTGAGAGAGCTGTTTGACAGTTTTGAAGACCCGAAAATTGAAGAGACATACCAAACCCTGACCCGGAATGTAGAACGATTTGAAAGTTATCGCGACGAATTAAGCCCGGATATTTCCACAGAACGCTTTTTAGAAATCATTCGCGGCTGGGAAAAGAGCCAGAAACTAGGCTACAAACTTTATGGTTTCTCCTCGCTAAGCTTTGCTGCAAATACTCAGGATCAAAAAGCCCAGATCGGTATATCGAGAGTTCAGCAATTCTTAGCTGAGATCGAAAACCGCACGCTCTTCTTCTCTTTGTGGTGGAAGGCACTGGATGACCAAAACGCATCCCGGCTGCTGGATGCGAGCGGTGACTATCGCTACTTTTTAGAGCAAATCCGGAATATGAGGCCTTATACGCTCAGTGAAGCTGAAGAAAAGGTGATCAACATTAAGAATGTTACTGGCAATTCCGCTATGGATATGCTCTACGATTCATTGACCAACCGCTATGTCTTCAAACTTGAAATTGACGGTGAAGCCAAGGAAATGACACGGGGTGAGTTGATGAGCCTGGTAAAGACGTCTGATCCCGACCTGCGCGCGAAGGCTTACCAGGAACTGTATCGTGTTTATGGTGAAGATGCCTCCATTCTGGGTCAGATTTACCAGAACATCGTGCGAGACTGGAAGAACGAGCTTGTTGGGCTGCGCGGCTATAAAAGCCCCATCTCAGTACGCAACACCATCAACGACCTGCCTGATGAAGTCATCGATACCTTGCTCGAGGTCGCTCGCAAGAATATCGAAATTTTCCACCGCTACTTCAAACTGAAAGCACGCAAGATCGGCATGGACAAACTACGCCGCTATGATATTTATGCGCCGATAAGCGAATCTGACAAGCGCTACAGCTATGATGAAGCCACCGCGATGACCTTTGAAGCGTTTGAACGCTTTGACCCCAAATTTGCCGGGTTGGCAAAACGTGTATTTAATGAAGAACACGTTGACAGCGAAGTGCGCAAAGGTAAGATGAGCGGTGCTTTCTGCTCTACCCTGGGTCCGGACCTGACCCCCTGGGTAATGCTTAACTACCAGGGCAAGGCTGACGATGTTTCCACTATGGCACACGAGTTGGGGCACGCCATCCATTCCATGATGGCAGAAGAACACAGCATCTTTACCCAGCACGCTTGTTTGCCGTTGGCAGAAACTGCCTCCACTTTCGGCGAGATGACCCTGACGGACCTGCTGTTGGAACGCGAAACGGATGAAGGCGTCAAGCAGGATATTCTTTTCGGGCAGTTGGACGATGCATTCGCGACCATTATCCGCCAAATCTACTTTGCTTTGTTTGAACGCGAAGCACACGAGATGATCGCTAACAACGCCTCGGTAGACGAGCTGAACGAAGCCTACCTGGCAAACCTGAAAGAGGAATTTGGGGATGCGGTGGAGGTCCCGGATGAATTCAAGTACGAATGGGTCTCGATCCCGCATATTTATGGCACGCCATTTTATGTGTATGCCTATGCCTTTGGGCAGCTGCTGGTCTTCGCATTGTACAAACGCTACCAGGAAGAAGGCGAAAGCTTCAAACCAAAGTATATGCGCATCTTATCGGCCGGCGGTTCGATCGCTCCTATTCCATTGCTGGCAGAGACTGGCATGGACGTTACCAAAGCCGAATTCTGGCAGGGCGGTTTTGATGTAATTGAAGGTCTGGTAGAACGGCTGGAGACCTTGTAGTTCTATTTTTAACAAAAGACAAAGGCGTTCTCAGTCGAGAGCGCCTTTTATGTTAAATTTGCTTTTCCGTAGGGAACGTACACCGGACGTTTTAAAAGCAAGATCGCGAGGTCGGTCTTACTCAAACACACCCGCTTCGACGTAATAGCGCTTGCCCTCACTGCTGGCGAAGAAGGCAACCATGTTCTTGTAATGCGCAGGGTTATAAATGCTAAAACCGCAGCAATAGTGGTGGGCGACCTCATCAAAGCCAATCATCTCTTCCTCCCCGGCATAGTTCAATCCAATCTCACCACCTTTTTTGAAGAAGTAGAAAGGTTCGCCGGCTAAGATCTGGAAGCCGAAGGCCTCGTCGTATCCGAACAATTGGCTGAGCGACTCTCCGCTCCTGAAAATCTCACCCTTGGTTATGCCTTTGAAGATGTTACCCTCAGTTTCATACGCGACATGCGCCATCTCCATGTACCAATGATCCCCATGCGTCCAAACCCCATAAACCGCATTCATGCCAGCCCAATAAGTAAAATCTCCAGCGGGAACGCTCAGGACGACCTCGTCATCCAGCCTGACCTCCACAGTTGCATCTCCTATCATATTGATGTTGGTGACCGCAGTCAGTACTTTCTCCTGGAACAATGGTGCTTCCTCGTAATGAACTAAATCCTTGCGTTCGGATTCATGCCTTTTCATCGCCCATCCGGGCAGAGAACCGGTTGGTCGTGATTGAATGTGCTCTTGGTCTGGCCACGAGCCGTCCTCCAGCCAGTAGGCTTCCACTGTGAGCCCAGCGCCAGAAAGGTCCATGACGGTTGTGTCGAAGGCGGAGAAAAGACCCATTTCGACATAATACTCAACTTCGTTCCTCTGGGCAAAGAAAGTGACCATGGTCAGATACGCTTTGGGGTTGAAGGCTGCCCCACTGCAGCAGGCGTAATGTGAAATGCTTTCAAAGCCTAGCTGGTATGTTTCCCCGGCGTAATTGATACCGATCTGCCCGTCTTTACTAAAGAAGTAAAAGGGCTTATCGTCCAGAGGCTGGAAGCCAAAAGTTTCGTCGTAGCCGTACTGCTCATTAAGCGAAACCCCGTTCATAAAGATTTCACCCGCAGCTTTGGTGGTAACAACATTTCCGGTAACTTCGTTTTCAACATGTGCTACCTCAACGTACCAATCCTTTCCGATCACCCACATGCCTCGCAGGGGATCTACCGGGCTAACCGCACCGCAGTTGACTGATAGCACTTCCTCGTCGTCCAGCTTGAAGATAATCGTCATTGCACCACCGCTTTCAATTTGCGCGGCAGTCAATTGACGTCCGTTGAGCGGTGGGGGCGAGAAAGATTGTGAAAACACGTCCCTTAATGGTCGGCGTGTTTTGAGGATCTCCCTGGAAGGTCCGGCAGTGGTGCTAAAAAGTCCATCTTCCTCGGGAGCTTTTGTTATGCGCTCATATATTTCCATGGTCAGATCACCCAATTGGACAACCTCTGGGCCGCTGACCGCCCCTGGGGTAGGGTAGCTGGTTGTTGCATCAGTGGCTGTTGGCAGCGTTAGCGGTATTGGGGTTGGGGCAAGAGACTGCGGGGGTTTTGGGCTGGGAGCCTGGATTGGGACACAGGCTGAAAGCAAGAGGGTTATCAATACAACACAAAGGCACAGGTGTTTTGTTTTCATTGTTCCTTCCTTTCGAAACATAAATTAGTGAACACCAATGATTTTATTGTACCCCCTCCCATATTTTGACATTCTTGGATTAGAACAACAGCCAACAAGGCTGGACTGGGTGTATTCCACAAGACCTCGAATATGGTCTGTATCAGTGTAAAATTAGTCTCTCAGAGGACAATTATGGCAAAAATGACTTCTCCCTCGGATATGATGTCTGCTATTACAGACAGCTTGCAGGAACGCACAGGCAAAACGCTGGAAGAATGGGTGCTGGCTGTGCAGGCATCAGGCGTTGACCCCCTGGATCAAAAGGCGGTTCGCAAATGGCTTAAGACTGAACACAGCGTCCTTCAAAACAGCCAGTGGACGATCGCAGATGCAGCCGCGCGGGCGGCAGGCTGGGTGCGTCCCAGCGTGGAAGATTATATTGATTCACAATACCAGGGTGAGAAAGCTGCCTTGCGACCCATTTTTGATTTACTGCGTGAAATCATTGAAGGGTTGGGAGAGGATATTTCGGTTGAAGGGCGGGGAGGCTACACGCCTTTTGTACGCAAACGCCAATTCGCCGCTGCGCAGGCTTCTACCAAAACCCGCATTGACCTGGGATTGCGTTTCAAGGAAGCCCCAACGTCAGAGCTGCTCAGCACTAAAAGTTTAGCGGGTCAGGCTACTCATAAGATTGGCTTGACCTCGCTGGAAGATATCACGGAAGAGGTCATAGGTTTGATTTGCCTGGCGTATGAACAGAATGGATGAAGGTGGTGAGGTTTTGCGGCGGGAGTGAACCCCCGCTGTACAGATGGAGCAAGGTTTGATGTGTAGCAAGTTCCGGTGCGAGTAAACGCCCACCGTACGGATGGGCTTTAGTCCATCCGCAAGACTTGCAGATGAACGAAACGGATTACAAACATGAATTCAATGGGACGGCATGGAAGCCGTCCCCTACGAAAGAATAAGGAAAAAAATAATGAACAACAACAACCGTGACGAACTTGTATTAGCAGGAGGGTGCTTCTGGGGGATGGAAGAGCTCTTCCGCCAGCAGCCTGGAGTTTTGGATACCGATGCCGGCTATACTGGCGGAGAAAATGACTATCCAACTTACCAAAATCACCCGGGTCATGCCGAAGCCTTAAAAGTTGTTTTTGACCCAAATCTAACAGATCTTCACCACTTACTGGATTTCTTCTTCCGTATGCACGATCCCACCACGTTTGATCGGCAGGGCAACGACATTGGCTCCTCTTATCGCTCAGCGATTTTTTACCGGGATGAAGAACAAAAACGAATTGCCGAAGAGATGATCAAGGTAGTTAATGAGAGTGGACAGTGGAAACGACCGGTCGTTACCACGTTGGAACCGCTGACGAAGTTTTGGAAGGCGGAAGACTATCACCAGGATTATTTGCAGAAGCGCCCAAACGGCTATACCTGCCACTTTATCCGTAAAATGCCAAGCTTTCTGAAAGAGTAAAGCGCGAAGTAATGAACGAAGAGCCAGAAAACCCAAATCTCAGAACGGAAGACTACAGCCGGCATAATTGGAAGCGATATTTACGCTTCCTGAAGTGGTATGGGCTGGCATTGTTGGTGATCACCCTTATCCTGATCGCTCTTGGGTATAGCGGCGCTGGATGGGAAGGAGTCAAAAACGGACTCACCTGGGGTGTCTTGCTGGCAGTTCTCGGGCTACCCGTCGTGGGCTTGCTCATCAGCGTCAATGTCTGGAGCGGATACGCCAACCGTTGGGGAGAATCAAAGTATAAAGAAATGCTGGAAGGAAAGCCAGAGGACAAAAAATATGACGAGTAGCCTGGAAGTAAAAACCGGCCAGTCAGAGCCTAAAATCAATCACGGCTGGCGGGTTTGGCTGGTCTATTTTTTGTTGTCTTTCTATGCCTACATACTGAATGTCGCTGGTCCGGCGGTAGCTTACCTTCGGGACGAACTTGATTTTTCTTTCACAGAAAGCGGGCTGCACACTTCAGCACTGGCGCTTGGTATGGTTGTGTTGGGTCTTTTTGGACATTTCATTCTCAAAAAGCTGCCGGAGTGGAAAGCACTTGGAATTGGTGGGGTCGGGTTGGGGGTAGGCGGGCTGATCCTTGTTCTGGGCAGGCAGCCAGCCTTCACGTTAACCGGGTTATTTTTGATGGGGACGATTGGCTCATTTATTGTAGCAACGTATCCGGCGATATTAGCTGATGAAATGGGTAAGCACAGTACAGTGGGAGTGTCTGAAGCCAATACGCTCTCGTCGGTTATCAGCACGCTGGCACCTATAGCAGTCGGGTTTTTTGGCGCGATGGCAACTACCTGGCGTCCGGCGGTGTATATTGTCACATTCCTGACACTTGTAATTGGAGCGTGGATTTTGTTGTCTCCTCAGTTTTCCTGGAAAACGGAAAAAAGCGAAACAATTCAGCAAAGCAAATTCGACAAACTGCCAGGCAGATTTTGGTTGTTCTGGACAGTGCTGGTGATCTCAGTTTCGATAGAATTTTGTCTGATCTACTGGTCTTCCGATTACCTGCAAGCCAGCGTGATGATGCCAAAGGATAGTGCTACCCAATGGGTGAGCCTGTTTTTGATTGGCATGGTGATTGGTCGCTATATCGGTTCAATTCTTCTGAAAAAGTACGATCGGTTTCTGATCATCTTTGTCTCGATCGTGCTTGGTGCGCTTGGTTTTGCTCTGTTCTGGCTTAGCAGATCCCAAGTCTTCGCCCTAATTGGTTTGCTGCTGGCTGGCCTGGGAGTTGTAAATTTCTACGCCAGCTCAGTTACGCTTCTATTTGATATAGCTGGTCCAGCACGTGCCGCAGCCGGCTCTGCCACGACGCTTGCCAGTGGGGTTGCCATTTTGCTGTTGCCTTTCGCTTTGGGCTCGCTGGCGGATTTATTTGGAATACGACAAGCTATGTTGCTTGTTGCTGTTTTGTTTGTAATTTTGACGACACTGGTTCTTTTTGGTAGAAAAACAATGCGACTCTCAACTTCATCAGAAACTGGAGGTGAACTATGAAAGTTCTTTTTATCGGTGGAACTGGAACGATCAGCTACAGCTGTTCAAAATTAGCTCTTGAAAAGGGCTTCGAAGTCAGCCTGCTCAACCGCGGGAAAAGTACGCTGCGGGAGCCGCTGGTGGGAGCAGAGCTGATCTTTGCTGACATACGCAAGCCCGAGACGGTGCGACAGGCTCTGGGCGACCGACATTTTGATGTGATTGTCGAATTTTTGGCTTTCAATCCGGACCATATCGAGATCGACCTGGAGCTTTTCAGAGGGCGCACGAACCAACACATCTTCATTTCTTCTGCCAGTGCTTACCAAACACCGCCAGAGAAATTGCCGGTGACTGAAGAAACACCGCTCGAGAATCCTGTTTGGCAATATTCGCGGGATAAAGCCGCTTGCGAAACGCGCCTGATGCGCGCCTATCGAGAAGAAGGTTTCCCGGTCACAATCGTACGCCCTTCTCATACCTACGACGAGGGTTATGTCCCTGTCACCGGGCGCTGGAGCTTTGTTGATCGCATGCTGCAGGGCAAACCGGTTATTGTCTATGGAGATGGCACCTCGATCTGGACGATGACCCATAGCACCGATTTTGCCAAAGGATTTGTGGGCTTGTTTGGCAAAGCAGAAGCGGTTGGGCAGGCTTACCACATCACCTCAGATGAATGGCAGACCTGGAATCAAATTGTGGAGAAGTTGGCTGCTGCAGTTGGGGTTGAGCCGAAAATTGTGCATGTGCCGTCGGATTTGATCGCTCAATTTGACCCGGAATGGGGCGAAGGCTTGCTTGGTGACAAGGCGCACAGTTTTATTCTGGATAACAGCAAGATCAAAGCGTTGGTCCCGGAATTTGTGTGCACAGTGCCATTCAAGGAAGGGATCGCGCGCAGTGTCGAATTTTATCGCCAACATCCTGAGCTGCAGGCGATCGATACGAAGTTCAATGACACCGTCGATACAATTTTGGATTTCTATGCCAAAGCCTGGCCAAAGGGAGCCTGGTGGAAGTAGCGGTTAGGTGGTAGGCGATACTCGTCCACTTCGTGGCGAGCACAGGTAGCTCATAGCTGATAGCTCGTAGCTGATAGCTCGTAGCTGATAGCTGATAGCTAAGAATGAATTCTCGCGACCCAATATCGGTCATCACGATTTATTTGCCAGCCTTTATTGCGGGTTGTTTTCTGCTTCCACAATATTCTGAACAGCGTCGCTGACGCGGGTGGCGATTTCCACATTATTCATCGTATACAGGTGAATACCACGCACGTCGTTGGCGATCAGGTCCATGATCTGCTCAATCGCGTAGTTCACACCAGCATCAAACAATGCTTTTTCGTTTTTGTTATAACGATCAAACAGACGTTGCAGTTTGGGTGGAACACTGGCACCGCTCAAGGCAACTGTGCGCTCAATTTGGCGGGGATTGGTAATCGGCATAATGCCAGCTTCAATAGGTACACTTACCCCAGCTTTTTCCGCCATGTCGCGAAAAGCGTAAAACTTCTCGTTATCAAAGAAGAGTTGGGTGATCAAATGGGTGATGCCGTGATCGATTTTGATTTTCAGGTGCTCGATGTCCCGTTCCATCGATTCAGCCTGGTAATGACGCTCAGGGTAGCAAGCGCCCAGCAGGTTGAAACCGGGTTCGTTGGATTTGATGAAGGCAGCCAGATCGGAGGCGTACTTAAAATCCGTTTTTGGAGGACAGTCCGGAGAAATATCACCCCGCAGGACCATGATATTTTCCACGTTGTTTTCTTTAAGTCGCTGCAGCGTATCCAAAACCTGTTCCCGGTCAGCATTGACGCAGGTAAGGTGAGCAACCGGTTCGGTGTGATAGGTGCGTAAAATCAGGGAAGCAAGCTCAATAGTTTTATCCTGCTGAGCTCGGGATCCACCGGCCCCATAGGTCACGCTAATGAAGTCAGCAGGGATACCGCGCATTTTGAGAAGAGTATTGTAGATAACGTTGTAGGGCGTGTCTTTCTTGGGAGGGAAGATCTCCAGAGAAAAGAGGGTCATTTTGTGGTTAAACAATTCGGATATGTTCATAGCTACTCCTGATAGCGTCAATTTTACCCGAGGATAGTTATCGTGTAGTAGTAGATTGTTAGTTGTACCGGCATCCTAAACGGGAGCGGCAATCAGCCGGAGGCTTTGACGTTCAACCGATTTTTAAGTTAAGCGAAGGTTGATATAGACCTGCGCGATCGGCAAGAGAACGATTTCAGATTGAGCGAAGGATGATGGATATCTGCCGGTCCAATCACGCGCACGGTCAGGAGACCGGAGCGATCGAGCATACACAGTATTAACTTTTCATCATAATCGATACGGTAATGAGACTTGCAGTGTTTATTTTGGTATACTCGCATTAACAAGATTGCGCCAAATTCCCGCACTTCGTTGTGTCTGAAACACAGATTTTTCTATCTGATTTTCTTGCATCCAGCATCAAGTTGGATGAACAACTAGACGATAATGGAAAGCAACTAACTGGAGGTATGCCATGGCTGGCATGAATAAATTTACTCAAAAAGCGAAAAGAGTTCTCAGTATCGCTCAACAAGAAGCAGAAGCTGAAAACGCTCCCTGGATCGGAAGCGAACATTTACTGATCGCTCTTTGCACTGAAACTGGCACTGCCGCTAATCGGGTGATGGAAGATTTGAACATCAAATCGGATGGCATTCGAAAAATTGTGGCGGCTTCACATGAAGTATTGAAAGACAAGCGAGGGCAAGAAAAAGCCGATCAAACATCACCCTTGGAATTAAGTGATGATATGAAAAAGCTGTTGGAGCAGGCTCTGACAGAGGCTGAAGCGGATCAGGCTGCCATGGTTGGCACTGAACACCTTCTATTGGCAATGTCACGAGACGAAAGTAGTTTCGGGATGTGGATCCTCTCTCAACTGGGCGTCACCCCCGAGCAAATCCAGCGACAGACTGCACGCGTCATGGACGAATACAAACGCATGCAAGACGCTGCGAGAAAAGCTGAGACCACGGACGACCTTGAAAAAAGCGACGTAATCAGTCGACGCGGGGTATCCCGGCGAAAAGAAAAGGACGAAGGCAAGACTCCCTTAGTGGATCAACTTGCCACAGACCTGACTGGGCTGGCAGAAGAAGGCAAGCTCGACCCGGTGATTGGACGCACGAAAGAAATTGAACGCGTCATTCAAATCCTGGCACGCCGCACCAAGAATAACCCTGCTCTTATCGGGGAGCCTGGCGTTGGCAAAACAGCTATTGTCGAAGGACTGGCGCAGCGAATAGTCGAAGGTGATGTGCCCGCGCTTCTACTGGACAAACGCGTGCTGCAATTGGATGTTGGCTCCATGGTAGCCGGCACAATGTACCGCGGTCAGTTTGAAGAACGCCTGAAACGCGTAATTGATGAACTTAAATCCAGCGGTGACATCATCTTTATCGATGAGGTCCATATGTTGGTGGGCGCTGGCTCGGCTGGATCTTCTGTTGACGCAGCCAATATCCTGAAACCTGCACTTTCCAGAGGCGAATTACAGGTGATCGGCGCGACCACTGCCAATGAATATCGCAAGAATATCGAAAGTGATGCCGCGCTTGAGAGGCGTTTCCAACCTATCGTGGTGGATCAACCTAGTGTAGAAGAGACAATTGAGATCCTGCATGGTTTACGACCCAATTACGAAGAGCATCACCGTCTGACTATCAGCGATGAAGCCTTGGAAGCAGCAGCAAAGTTGAGCGCGCGCTACGTGACCGAGCGCTTTTTGCCCGATAAGGCCATTGACCTGGTTGATGAAGCAGCCTCACGTGTACGAATGTATAAAAGTGAATCTGCTCTCAGCAGTAAAGACCTGGTAGCGGAACTGCGAAATACGCGCAAAGAACTTAAATCTGCAGACCCACTTGAGGATGCTGATAACATCCAGGCTTTGTTAAAACGACAGGAAACCCTGGAAGAACAACTGCACGGCGTGCAAACTGCCTGGAACCGCTCAGAGGCGCCTGTTGTCAGTGAAAACGATATTGCTGAGGTGATATCAATGTGGACTGGCATCCCACTGACCCAGATAGAAACTGAAGAAACTGAACGCCTGCTGAATATGGAAGCGGAACTTTCCAAATCCATCATCGGACAGGAAGAGGCCATTGTTGCTGTCTCAAAGGCAATTCGCCGGGCGCGAGCCGGGCTGAAAAGCACGCGCCGACCGATTGGCTCCTTTATGTTCCTTGGACCTACCGGGGTAGGCAAAACCGAGCTGACGAAATCGCTGGCACGCCAGATGTTTGGCAGCGAAGACGCGTTGATTCAAATTGACATGTCCGAATTTATGGAACGTCACAGCATGAGCCGTCTGGTTGGCGCGCCTCCTGGTTATGTCGGTTACGACGAAGCCGGGCAGCTGACCGAAGCGATTCGCCGCAAACCCTATTCCATCGTAGTTTTTGACGAAGTTGAAAAGGCGCATCCTGAAGCGCTCAACATGCTCCTGCAAATTATGGAAGAGGGACACCTTAGCGACGCCAAGGGTCTGAAAGTTGACTTCCGCAATGCTATCATCATCATGACCACCAACATTGGCGCAGATTTGATCAGGCGTCAAAGCGGGTTGGGCTTCCCTTTGACTGTTGATGAAGCACAAGAGGAAGAGCAGGAATACAAGGAAATGCAGAAGAAACTGATGGAAGCTCTGAAGCGCAATTTCAGGCCAGAGTTCATCAACCGGCTCGATTCGGTGATCGTTTTCCGTGCGCTTAACCGCAAAGACATCCGCCAGATCGTGGCTCTGGAGATCGACAAGGTCACTGAGCGATTGGAAGAACAGGAAATCAAATTAATTCCAACAGAAGCGGCTCTGACTTACCTCTCTGAATTGGGATATGACCCCGAAATGGGTGCCCGACCTGTGCGCCGTGTAATCACCCAGGAAGTTGAAGAACGGCTTGCAGACGAATTGCTTGCCAAACGCTTCAAACCCGGGGATACAATTCAAGTGGACCTGGGAGAAGTAACAAACGCAGATGGTGAAACAGAAAAACAAATTGTATTGAACCATCTGAAAAACCAGGAGGAACAGGCTGCGCCTGAATTGATCGGAATCTAAGCGAGGCTCAATGGCAAAAAGCTATACACGCTATGTTTGTCAGGTATGCGGGAAAACTAGTTCCCGCGCCTTTGGACGCTGTCCCAGCTGTGGAAGCTGGGACAGTATGGTTGAAGAGGTGGTCCATGATACGACATCAAAGACCACTTCGCCAGTAAGAGGGCTCAGCGGAAGCTCACAGGTGAGACGATTGGCTGACATCGAAGGTGAGATGGAAGACCGCGTTCCGCTTGAGATGGAAGAATTTTCCCGGGTGCTGGGTGGGGGCATCGTGCCTGGTTCGATTGTTCTGATTGGCGGCGACCCGGGCATCGGCAAAAGCACCTTAACTCTCCAAATGGCGATGCAATTAGCCGACAAAAATACCATTTTGTATGTTTCAGGTGAAGAATCTGAACGCCAGATAAAAATGCGTGCTGTACGGCTGGCTGAAGAAAGCAAATTGCCAAATAATCTTCTGTTAGTAACTGAAACTAACCTGGGAGTCATTTTTGACCACATTTCACAAGCAAAACCTTCATTAGTCATTATTGATTCGATCCAAACAGTAACGCTGCCAGAGATGGAATCGGCTGCAGGTTCGATTTCCCAGGTGAGGGAATCGGCAGCGAAACTGCGGGAACTGGCTAAGACCACCGGCATTACTGTCTTTTTAATCGGGCACGTGACCAAGGAAGGTACGATTGCTGGTCCGAGAGTGCTTGAGCACATCGTTGATACTGTGCTGTACCTGGAAGGGGAACATTTTCAGAGTTATCGATTGTTGCGATCTGTGAAGAACCGTTATGGTGCCACCAGCGAGGTGGGTGTATTTGAGATGCAAGAACGCGGCATGGTAGAAGTTCGCAATCCCAGTGAAGTTTTTTTGGCTGAGCGAATGATCAACGCGCCAGGCTCAGCAATCGCAGTGACCATGGAAGGTACGCGACCATTGCTGGTCGAGATCCAAGGGCTGACCACGCCGACCAACTTTGGCAACCCGCGCCGGACAGCCAACGGGATCGATTTCAACCGCCTCTTGATCATCGTAGCAGTGCTCACCCGACGGTTGGGAGTAGGGCTGGGCAACCAGGATGTGATCACCAACGTTGTCAGCGGATTGAGGATCGATGAGCCCGCGGCAGACCTGGCGGTCGCCACCGCGATCACTTCTTCGTTGCGGGACCAACCCGTGCGTGCTGATACAGTATTGATCGGTGAGATTGGTTTATCAGGTGAACTGCGTATGGTTGGGCAGATGCAAACCCGTCTGCGCGAAGCCGCCAAGCTGGGCTTTAAACGTGCCGTGGTACCCAAACGCTTGCGAAAAGGCGAACCCTGGCCGCAAGGCATTGAAATCTTTGAAGCCCGCTCTTTGCGCGAAGCCTTAAAAGCTGCTTTGCTGGAAAAGGAAGACACCACTTCGTAGGAGTGTTCCCCCCAATTGACCCTTGGTCACTGCGAGACCCTTTGCCGTTTTACAGACAGAGTTGGCTGATCATTCTCCAGGCAAAGGGGCGTGGCAGTCTGCCTTTTTGTGTGCATTCACAGGCAACCGAATTGTTAGAATAAACCTCAACTGGATTGGTAAAAGAAAAGCAGAACTTCAGACTGCCACACCCCCTTCTTGTCAAACTCACGCTTCAGTAAATCAAAATTGGGGGCTCGCAGCGACCGTTGTTTGGGGTGGTTTGGTTTTTCGTTGATTTTAAAATTCAACATTATGGGTTTGCGATGACCATAGTTCTGCTAATTTGATAGTGCAATTTATTTCCACCAAAGCCAATTAAGGTATCATTCTAAAATACACATGAGAAAGAGTCTGTAATGAAAAACCTGAACAAAATTCCCTTTATACGCTCTACCCGCCGCAACCATGCGCTTGAGCATGCTACCATGAAGGTTTTGGCAGAGCGATTTAAGGGCGTTAAGATGATGGGGCATTCCAACCCGGGCGGGTTCCTGCTCTTTGCTGATCTTCCCACAGAACTGGTTACTGACGCAGTCTTGGAAGCCCGCAGGCGTTTGCAGGCAGGCGAAAGCGAATTGGCGGTCCATCCAGGTTGTGGCACTAACATTGCCGCATCATCTTTCTTGGCAGGCTCGGCTTCTTTTATTACTCTGATGGCGTTGAGCCGAGGAAAAACACCAAAATGGTGGCAGATCCTGCTTTCTACAATTGTCGCTGTCCCTGTCTATATCCTGTCCAAACCAATTGGTCCACACTTGCAGGAAACAATTACCACCGATGCGGATATTGAAGATCTGGATGTCAACCTGGTAACCAGTCAGAAGACCAGGAACGGCTTTTTCCACCAAATCAGTACACGAGCATAATGACAGAATCGAGCAAACCCAGCCTTTACCTCCTGCGGGGGGATGACGAAGTCAGGATCAAGGAAATCCTGTCAGGATTCCAGTCTGGTCTGGGTGACCCCAGCATGGCAGACCTGAACACTGTCCGTCTCAATGGCGAAGGACTTAGTTTTGAAGCACTGCAAGCCGATGCTTTGACCATTCCTTTTTTAACCGACCGGCGCCTGGTGATTGTTGAGAATGCCCGAACCATGCTCACTAAAGCGGGTAAGGATTCTGCTGAAAAGTATATCAATCTATTTACTACTCTCCCTGAAAGTTCTGCCCTGGTCTTCGTGGTGGACGACCAACTCGGTAAACGACGTGGTGAACGAAGTTGGGAAAATCAAAAAAGCTATGCCTGGGTGACTAAATGGATAGAGGAAAACGCAAAGAGAGGGCTCATTATCGACTGTCTCTTGCCGGTCGATGAAGACATGCCAGCCTGGATTATGCGCAAAGCAAAAGAGCTTGGCGGCGCCTTTCGACCTGATGCGGCGCACATGTTAGCAAGCTATATTGGAAATAATACCCTTCAGGCTGGGCACGAAGTTGAAAAATTGATTACCTACGTTGGGTCGGCAGGAGTGGTTGAACCAGACCATGTTACCTTATTGACCGCTCATGAGCAAGAAGGCAACATTTTCGCTCTTACTGACGCTTTGGGTGAGCGCAATGCGGTCAAAGCCATGCAGGAATTTCAATTGCTGACTGAGAAGAGCGATGTGATGGAACTCTCCGGGATGATCCACCGGCAATTTCGACTGCTTATCCAAGCAAGGGAAATAATTGATGAAGGTGGCAGCGTGCAGCAAATTGAAAAAGAACTGAAAGTGCTCAATTTCATTGCGCGCAAGCTCTACACCCAGGCGCAGCGCTTCAGCTTGCGCCAGCTGCTGGATATTTTCAGCCGTTTGCTGGAGATCGATGAAGGCATCAAGACCGGTGGCATGCCCGGGCAGACTGCCTATGAACTACTGATTGCTGACCTTACGCGGTAAAAAATCTTTTTGAGAGAGAAAAATGCCAGTTAATATCATCCGCAACGACATCGTCACAATGAAAGTGGACGCAATTGTCAACGCCGCCAACCCTGAACTCAAGAATGGTGGCGGTGGATTGGGGGGACGGATATTTACTGCTGCTGGCGTAGAAGAAATGACTGCCGCCTGCGACGCGATTGGGAGCTGCTCAACCGGGAGCGCGGTGATCACGCCTGGTTTCAAATTACCTGCAAAATATGTGATCCACGCTGTGGGTCCGATTTGGCAAGGCGGCAAGCAAGGCGAAGAACAGCTGTTGCGCAGCGCCTACCGGTCGAGCCTTGAGCTGGCGGCCAAATATGACCTCAAGACTGTTGCCTTCCCCCTATTATCTTCCGGCAATTATCGCTATCCGTACGAACAGGCATTGGCTGTCGCCCTGGATGAGATCCACCGTAATCTTTTTCAAAATGACATGCAGGTGACCCTGGTTATGTTCGACACAACTGCAACCGCGCTTGGCTTTAAATTGCGAAATGACCTGATTAGTTACATCGATGATCATTATGTAGAAGAACACCGGATCCTCAACCGACGTGATTCTTATGGCCATTGGGAGCCCCTTTCTGAAAAGCACTGTGAGCCAGCCCGCAAAAAACCTGAACATCTGCGCGATGATGATTCGGATTACATGTCCCTCATTCAACCCAGCATGGCAATGCCTGAAGAACTCGTTTTCCCAAAAGAGAAGACCTTTTCAGAAGCTGTGCTCAGTCTTATTGATGACAAGGGCATGACCGACGTGGAAACCTACAAACGTTCGAATATCGACCGGCGACTTTTCAGCAAGATCCGCAGTAATGCCGGTTATGCACCCAGCAAGTCCAC
>CAZYIJ010000005.1:0-29200 GCA_964647425.1 uncultured Anaerolineaceae bacterium | reverse complement strand
GTTTTATCGGAGATATTACCTTTTGTGAAGCTTACATTGCCCGATAGTTGCGATGGGTCCCCTGCAGAGCAGTCATCCAGGACCAACACCTTGTGCCCCTGGCTCGCCAGCCGGTTGCTCAACGCTACACCAATAAACCCTGCACCACCTGTGATTAAAAATTTCATATTCTCGAACCTTCAATGCCAAATTATAGCACGCAAGCAATTAACACCAAGGCTTACGGTGATGACACCGTTGACTGACAAACTAAATATTCAGCTCCGAAAGACTATTGAATTCTTCGTGAACTGATGATCAGGAGAATAACACCAAATAAAACCAGCGCCACAACTCCCAAAGCCAGGAAGCGGGCATTTGTTGAAAACACCCTTTGGAAAAAACCGGTTTGCCCAGTGGGGGTCACTTCGAAGTCTTCTTCCGGCGCTTTCATCAGCATTAATTCGGGGGTTGGGCTGGGAAGTGGTGTGGTTTCGGCAACAACCAATTCATGTGTTAGCGTTCCTTGCCCCAGATCTGTCTCACCACCCTTGACGATGATCAACTGGTCACCTGGATAGATCGGTGATTCCTCTGTGAGACCGTTAATGTCGAGCAGCTCTTGCAGACTGATTCCATACAAGTCGACGATGTGATACAGAAATTGGTCAGGTAAAACCGTGTGACGAATTTCACCATTAAGACCAGGCGTAGCAGTTTGTACATACAGATTCTGGTTGAGCGTGGGTACATCAGTCACAACTGCAGGAGGTGTTTCCTCCTGGGCTAAAGGTTTGGCTTCCGCATGAAAAACAGCGGTAAATAAAAGTCCACATGTCAGACCCAGCAAGAGGATAATTTGGAAGAACTTGTTCGGTGTTTTCATCGTTTTCAGTCAATAACTGACCTTGTTTCATTATAGCTGATTCATAACAAGCTGTTTTTTAGTTTCAGAATCCGAGTGATTTCTTCAAGACTTATTTGGAACCATCGCAGCGTCAATTCGTCCTTGAATAAGGCAAAGGCATATACCTTTACTTGATAAAGGTCAATAAATGAGGATATAGTAAACTAAGACAATGCCATCACTGGCTTGGTTAAGTGTTTTAAATAGGGTCAAAATTATGACAACGGATGAAAAAGAAAAGACAACCCCTGTGAGGGTAAACGTGCAGAGCAAACCCAGTTCGGTCTGGCTGCAGATGTTATTTGTGCTTGGAGTGGGCTTTCTTATTGCTGCTTTGATCCTGGCAGGTGTGGTCGCCAAACATGAAAATGACTACACTGACCGGATTTACCCTGGTGTTTCTGTGGCTGGGGTCGATCTCTCCGGGCAAACCCTGGGACAGGCAGTGGTGACTCTCAGTGCCAACCTCACGTATGGACGTTTTGGTCAACTGCAGTTCAGCAATGGTCAGGATTCATGGGTCTACACTCCCGAAGCACTGGGAATCTTCTATGACCATCTGGAAGCTGCTGAAATTGCCTATGAAATCGGACGTGGAAAAGGCGCCTTGGTCAACATTCAGGAGCAACTGAAAGCCTTGAGTGAAGGGATCGATATTACTCCAGGCATCGTTTATGATCAGGCAAAGGCTTATGAAGTGGTTCAAAGCCTGGCACTAAAAACCAATATTGCCTTGATTGAGCCCAGCATCACTCTGGAGAATACCAAAGTCAACGTAGTCAAAGGGCAAGCTGGCAAAACAGTGGACATTATAGCGACACTGAGGAATATAGAGCCATTTCTGCTGCTTCAGCAGAGCGGAATTGTACCAATGGTCATCCATGACCAACTTCCAGCCAGCGTCAATGTGGAAGACACTGCTCAATTAGCAGAAAGCATTCTCAGCCAGGCATTTACCATCAATCCTGCAGATCCTTCCACTGGTCAAGGTCCCTGGACAATTGAACCTGAAAATCTTGCCAGGTTGCTCACAATTGAACAGAAAGAGGACCAAGGCAACCTCACCTATACACTCACGGTTAATCGACCGGCAGTCGCTGCCTATATTACCAGCATCGCTCCTGTATTACAGGTGGATCCGGTCAACGCGCGCATGATTTTTAATGATGACACACGCCAGTTAGAGGTAATCGCCAACGCAGTGGTTGGAGCATCTGTAGACATTGATCAAAGCGTTGACACTATCCTTGAAAAAATTCAGAATGGTGAGCATCAGGGAACTCTGGTCATGCAGACAGTAGACCCGGCAATAAGAAACGACAGCCTGGCTGCTGACCTGGGAATTACAGAACTTGTAGCAGAGACCACTTCTTACTTCTACGGCTCAGATGCCGCGCGTGTGCAAAACATCCGCACTTCAGCTGCAAGTTTTCACGGTGTTTTGGTTGGACCGGGTGAAGTTTTCTCGATGGCAGAGTATCTAACAGATATTAGTCTAGATAACGGCTACGCCGAAGCTCCAATCATTGTTGGAGACCAGACTGTGGATGGTATTGGCGGCGGCATTTGCCAGGTAAGCACCACGGTCTTTCGAAACGCGTTCTATGGCGGATTTCCGATAGTGGAGCGACACCCGCATGCCTATCGGGTCAGTTATTATGAGCAGCAATCTAATGGTTGGGTTGATAACAACCTGGCTGGACTGGACGCGACCGTTTACGTTCCGCTGGTTGATTTTAAGTTCCGCAACGACACACCCTATTGGCTGCTGATGGAGACTTACCCAACAAACAATTCACTGACCTGGAAGTTTTATTCAACCGGCGTTGGGCGCGAGGTCGATTGGTGGACTACTGGCATTACAAATGTAGTGACACCACCAGATCCAATTTATCGTGAAGATCCAAGCCTGCCTTCTGGCACAATCAAACAGGTGGATTGGGCGGTAAATGGGGCTACTGTTGAGGTCTATCGCACGGTGACAGTTAATGGCGAAATTACACTCCAGGACACAATCCGCACTACGTATGTTGCCTGGCCTGCCGGGTACACTTACGGACCGGGGACGGAGATCCCCTGAAAAATGTGATCGCGCTATGGTAAAATTCAGGCATTGATAACCGTAAAAAACAATAGGAATTGGAGTGACCAGTGATCAATCAAGAATTGTTAGATTTGTTACGCTGTCCGGTTTGCGTCAAAGAAAAAACCGGTGAACTGGAATTTTTTCAGGATAGCTGGTTGATCTGCAAAAACTGCGATCGTAAATATCCGGTTTGGGAAGAAATCCCGATCATGTTGATTGATGAAGGTGACAAGTGGCAGGGTACTCCCAAAGATGATCTGCCGATTCCGCCACCGAAACCGAATTAAGCAAAGAACAAACCCATAAAGCCTGCTGCTGTCAGGCTTTTTGTCTTTTACTCCCCATAAACAATAAGAGCGGTCATTTCCGCTCTTATTTGTTAGGTATGGGCAAGACCTACCTCGCCTCGACTCTTAAAATAATTTTTTGCTACGGTGAAGCCGGTAGATATTGGCTCAAGCGCGCAGCAAGGTCTGCCAGGGCGCGTGCGATGGTTTCGGAACCCTTTTGCGCGAGCGTACTCTGTGCCTGGGCAACCAGCAGGTCAACAGTATTCAACTCATCCAGCAATTCCAGCCTGGTGAGTGCTCTTTCGAGGTCCTGATTGCCAGAATAAGCCAAGGCGATCATTTCCCGGTAGGCATCCTTTCCTTGCACATTCAATTCGCTGGGCAACGCATATGTGTTTTCCGCTGGCGCAATGGCAAGCGAGATTATAAGCCCGATTACCAGACCAATCAACAGTCCTGTCAGAAGATACCAATGGGTCTCTTTTTTTCCTTGCTCCATTAGTATCCTCCTTGCTGCCATTGTTGGTAAACTTACGGATCGATCCGGCTGAGCAAATTCTCAATAAGGATTAGATCTTCCTGTGCGTAGCCGATTTGGCGGGCGTAGACAAGACTGGACGCAATCAGTTCCAGCGGGTCTTCGGTGCTGACCTTTGCCAACTGATCCAGCGCAAGAAGCGTGTCGGGATCGTTTTGAAAATGCTCTGCTGCCATCAAGACCAGGTCGGTCTTGTAATCCACTCGCACGCTGTGCAAAGGCGCATTGCTGAGGGACTTTGGCGGCATAACCAGCCAGCCAAAAGCCAACCCGGCAGCAATGCCGAGCACGATCGCGAGAATGAAAAAGAAAATCCGCCTGGACTTCAACCTTTATTCCTTGGGAAGCATCGGGATTTTGACGTTGTGGTCTTTGGCAAACTGAATCGCTTCAGGATAACCAGCATCAAAATGTCGGGCGACGCCTGTTCCAGGGTCGCCCAATAGAACACGCTGAAGACGCTTGGCTGCTTCGGGGGTGCCGTCGGCGACGATCACCTGACCGGCATGCTGGCTGAAGCCAATGCCGACACCACCGCCATGATGAAAACTGACCCAGGTAGCGCCATTGGCGGTGTTGAGCAAGGCGTTCAAAATTGGCCAATCGCTGACCGCGTCGGTGCCATCCCGCATGGATTCAGTTTCACGATTGGGAGAAGCCACCGAACCGGCATCCAGGTGGTCGCGCCCGATCACGATCGGAGCTTTCAGGGTGCCATTGGCTACCATCTCGTTAAATGCCAATCCGGCTATGTCGCGTTCACCGTATCCAAGCCAGCAAATGCGCGAAGGGAGCCCTTGAAATGGCACTTGCTCGCGAGCCATTCTGAGCCAACGGTGTAAGTGTGCGTCGTTGGGGAAGAGCTCCATCAATTTTTCGTCAGTTTTATAAATGTCTTCCGGGTCTCCGGAAAGCGCTACCCAACGGAAAGGTCCTTTGCCTTCACAGAAAAGCGGGCGAATATACGCCGGCACAAAACCGGGGAAGTTGAACGCGTTTTCCACGCCCTGGTCGTAAGCGCGCTGGCGGATGTTGTTGCCGTAGTCAAAAGTTATTGCGCCTTTTTCCTGTAAGCCGAGCATGGCTTCAACGTGTTTCGCCATGGTCTTTAGCGAGAGTTCGATATATCTTTCAGGGTCATCTTTGCGCAACTGGCAGGCTGCGGTCAGGCTCATCCCGCCGGGAACATAAGAAAGCGGGTCGTGCGATGAGGTTTGGTCGGTCAGAACGTCCGGGATAACGCCGCGGGCGAGCAGCTCGCTAAAGACATCAGCAGCGTTGCCGATCAGACCAATTGATTTTGGGATTTGCTGTTCAAGCGCTTCTTCGACCTGCGTCATTGCATCTTCCAGGTTGTCTGTCACCACATCAACATAGCCGATATCCAGTCGTTTTTGAGCACGCTCAGGGTCAATTTCAACAATCAGACCTACGCCTTCATTCATCGTAATTGCCATTGGTTGGGCTCCGCCCATGCCGCCCAGACCAGCAGTCAAAACGAACTTCCCTTTCAATGAAGGCCAGCCTTGCTGTTGAGCAAGCGACCCCAGGGTTTCATAGGTGCCCTGCAAAATACCCTGTGTGCCAATATAAATCCAGGAGCCGGCGGTCATCTGACCGTACATCATCAAGCCTTTGGCTGCAAGTTCGTCGAAGTGTGCTTGTGTAGCCCAGTGCGGCACCAGGTTCGAGTTGGCGATCAAGACCCTGGGCGCGTCGGTGTGTGTGCGAAAAATGCCAACAGGTTTTCCGGATTGCACCAACAAGGTTTCATCTTCATCAAGACTCTTCAAAGAGGCCAGGATTGCATCAAACGCCTCCCAGGATCTGGCTGCCTGACCGCGTCCGCCATAAACTATCAGCCGATCCGGGTCTTCGGCGACGGCAGGATCAAGGTTGTTTTGGATCATTCGGTAAGCGGCTTCGATAAGCCAGTTTTTACAGGTAAGTTGTGTACCGGTTGGGGCATGAATTTCTCTTGGACCAGACATTGGGTGAGCCTCCTGGAATAAAAGTAAATTTGTATTGTTGAGGCTATTATAACAAAAGACACCCTGCTCACCGTCTTTTTGTAGTCTTGAGAACTAGTCAAAGCTAAGCGGATAGCCTAAAGCCCATCCATACGACAAAAAATCGTAAAGTGTGGGCTTGCTCCCACCGTAAAGGATCGGGTGGATAAACCATGTAGATGGACTAAAGCCCATCCGCGTGATTAGGATGTGCTTTGAAAATTAATTCGCAATCAAAGAATCCCTGACCAATTGATTGTGGAAATCGACCAGTCTCTTATAATTAAACTCTAATTTGGCTCACCACCTGGATTAAAGGATTTGACTTATGCATCACTACGAATTGCCGATCATTGAAGCTCTGCAAGAAATTGCGAAAAATCTGCAACCCCTGTGGAGTGCCATCACATTCCTGGGAGATCAGACCTTTTACCTGCTTTTTATGCCAATGATCTACTGGTGCGTTGATGCACTGGCTGGTCTGCGGATTGGAATAATGTTGTTGCTTTCTGGCTTCAGCAATGGTTTTCTCAAAATGATCTTCAAGAGTCCGCGCCCTTATTGGGTCAGTGAAAAAATTACTGCAGGTGCTGAACACAACTCATTCGGACTCCCCTCTGGGCATGCTATGAACTCGGCCGCAGTCTGGGGCTGGACTGCTCGTGAAATTAAGAGACCTTGGGCAAAATGGGTCATGGGTTTTGTTATCTTTCTGATTGGTTTCTCCCGGATCGTGCTGGGTGTGCACTTTATCAGTGATGTTCTGTTGGGTTGGTTGGTAGGGCTGCTGCTTGTATGGCTTTTTGCGCGAAATCTGGAATCATTGAGCACCACTTTATCCAAAATGCGCCTGATACCCTTGCTGTTACTTGCATTACTCTCTTCTGGTCTGATGGTTTTGTTGCCAATTCTTATCAAATCAATTTCTCCTGCCTGGCAACCTGCATCAGATTGGATCGAGAGAGCGGGCGCGATCGACCCGATGAACCTGGAATTCAGCCTGACAATCGCAGGTTTGTGGCTTGGCATGCTGGGCGGTTTTTCGATTTTGATGAACAAGAAAGGAATCTTGCAGAGTAACCAGGGCAACTGGCACAAAGTTGCCCGCTATTTTCTTGGTCTTATCGGAGTGGTGGTTTTGTATGCTGGGTTGGGTGCGCTCTTTCCGGATGATATGAGCTTGCCTGGAATGATTTTGCGCTATTTTCGTTACACCTTGATTGGGTTGTGGATTGCCTGGGGCAGCCCGCTCCTATTTGAAAAGATCGGCATTGGCGTGATCAAACCACATCTTCCGCCGCAAACCACAGCGGAGAGGTAGAACAGCCGATGCCGTGTTGGATTTTGTAAATTTTCGAAATTCGTTACTCAACAGGAACAGTAAAGCGAAGCAGGCAATTGAATCGCTTTATCGGAAGAACCATCTGCCCATCGATATGTTCGACATAATCTAACGCAATTTCGTTCAGTTTTCCTTCATATGTCTCGTCAAGACGTAACTGATTGCGTAAAAATGCAACCGCTTCTTGTTTGCTGTCCACAGGTTGACCAAAATCATGAAAGATTTCTTCACAAGTGACTTGAAAACCAGCCTGTTCGAGCCTACCGCGAACATAACAGCTGCTCACACAGCCGCTATTGCGGTCCTGAAGCCCAAGTTCATGGCTTAACCCTTGGTGAAAACCCTCCCGCTCTTTTATGCCCTGACTGATGATCAAGCCGCATCTGCGAGTTTTACGAAGCAGTGTGTCGATTTCAAGACTTGTATATCCAAAATGATAGTGATAAATCGCGACAGCAACATCCCAGTCCTCTAACGGGACATCCGGCCAGCAGGCATGGATTGGTTTGACATTGTTAATGGATTTTTCCTGCAAATCTTTTCGAAGGGACTGCAGCACCTCTTCGTTTTTGTCAATTGCCAGCACCTGTTTGCAAAGGGGCGCCATGAATTGACTAACCATTCCAATACCGCAGCCGATATCCGCAACCACGTCATCAGGGCGGATCATCTCTCGCAGGGCTTGCCCATAGGGCACTTCCGGATAATTCCAGAATGCAGCCGCTTTTTTGTATTCTTCGATGTGACTCATCTTAATCACTCACTGGCACTAATTTTTTGATCATCATTTCGTGAAGATGGGCGATTCCGCAAGAGAGGGAAAGACGTTTGAACATCTCTTGCTTGTATGTCGCATCCCACCATGAACCTGCCAAAGCCGTCACGCCTTTGCCGTGGAAGGCCTCCTTAATCATAGGCGTCGATGCCCCTACTAGCACGATTTCACGCGCTTTTTTTGACCAATCGAGCAATTGTTCAAGCGTGCTATTGATAAGCGTGGTTCCAGTGATGATCATCAGGTCGCACTCAGGCAGCAACTCGCTTTGAAGTTCCATCGGATATGCATGCGCTGCCCCTTCACCGCCGTGGCTGCTGATGCCTTTGTCAAAAATGATAACCCGGTCGGCAATTTTTGTCAGTGTTTTTGCTATCGGGGGAATAAAACCGATCATCCCAACTGTATCGCCCGGGCGTACATCTAACCCAAACGGGTTGGGGGTCTTTTGTTCGTCAGGCAGGTCCAATCTGCGTGTGGCAGCTGTGATCACAGCCATGCCAACACCCCGTTGAGCGTCATCGTGTCCTTTGACGACAAGGGATGCAACCTCAAGGGCGGGTTTGCCAATGATTTCTTGTGCAAATCCGAAAATAGAACAACCGGCTGGTAAGTTTTGACGTAGAACATAGGAAACACCAATATCCTGACCATCAAGCTCTACAGCGGTGAGTGAGAGTCCAAGGACAGCATCTGTCACCTGACGTCCAACTAATAGAGGTTCCGCGGCTTCTAAAACTGAATCTATAATCATTTTCGCTCCTACAATTTTGGCGCAACGCAAAGCTTGCGCTGAATTCCTGCCACTTCAATCAAACGCATTTCGATGCCATAAAGGTCGCTGAGCAATTTTTCTGTCAAGATGTCCTGCCAAGACCCAAAATGGAAACGCGCCTGGCGATCAATTACTGCCACCATTGCCTCAAGCAACAAGACCTGGTCGGGGTTGTGGGTGGTTAGGACGATACCATAACCTTCCGCAGCCAAGTTCTTCACAATGCGCAGCACTTTAATTTGATTGCCATGATCCAGATGAGCTGTCGGTTCATCCATCAGGATCAAGCGTGATCGTTGGGCAATCGCCCGGGCAATTGATACTTGCTGAAGCTCACCAGTGCTGATGCGGGTGTAAGGTTTGTCGCGCAGATGGTCGATCTCCATTTGAATCAAGGCCTGTTCCGCCCGTTCATAGTGCTCGGTTTTGGGCTTTTCAAAGGTTCCCAGCCAGGGAGCACTGCCGGTGACAACGTAATCGAGTACAGTAAAGTCAAAGGAAGGCATCAAGGTTTGCGGGACATACCCAATAACCCGGGCAACATCCTTGGTGGACAGCCCGGTCATATCCTCACCGTTTATCAAAATGCGACCTTGGTTGGGTTCTCGCAATTTTGCCATACAGGTCAACAAGGTGGTTTTTCCGATTCCGTTGGGTCCTAACAAACAAACAATTTCACCAGTTTTCACTTCAAAACTAATATCACTGAAAATCTGGCGGTTGCCGTTGTATGAAAATCCGACTTTTTCAAGCTGCATTTGCACTGACATACGTTAATCCAATCGGGTTTTCTGTTTGTACAGCAAAAAAGCATAGAGCGGCGCGCCAACAAAACCAGTCAAAATCGAGAGTGGAACTTCTACACTTGATACAGTTCGTGCCAATGTGTCGATCAGAAGCATAAAGAGCGAACCTATCAAGACAGCCAATGGCATTGAGCGGGTATTATCGCTGCCTACTATCAGGCGACCAAGATGGGGAACAACCAATCCAATCCAGCCGATTGTGCCGCTGATGGAAACAGCGCTTGCAGTCAGAAGGCTGGCACAAACGATCACGATACTCCGCACCTGGCGCACATTTACACCCAAGGTGCGGGCTTCGAGGTCGCCAAAAGCAAGAATGTTGATCCGCCAGGAAAGCATCAACAACAAGCTCGAACCAATCAGAAAAACCGGCAAGATAGCCAGGAGTTCCCGCCCCAGGATAGAGGAAAGGCTGCCCATCTGCCAAAACACAATCGATGAAAGCTCGGTTTGCTCCTCAGCTACGAACTTCATAATCGCTAAAACAGAACTTAGAAACCCGCCCACGATAATGCCCGAAAGCACAAGCATCATATTGGAGCGATTGCGAAGAAGGCGGGGGACCAAAGATGTGATCAGCACCGCGGTAATTCCGCCGATAAAAGCAAATATTTGGCGTGTGGCTAAACCTGCCCCTAAGAGGATCGCTGCGGCAGCACCTACAGCAGCCCCGGATGAAACGCCTAACAGGTCAGGGGAGACAAGAGGATTGCGGAAAACACTTTGATAAACGGCACCTGACAGGGAAAGCATGGCACCAATCATCACAGAGGCAAGGATCCTTGGCAGGCGCACATTGAAAACGATGCTTTCCATGGTTGGGTCAACACTTACATTTGCACCCAACCGGGCAAGCAGGAGATTGAGCACTTTAGATGGATCGTTGCTGTAGCGCCCAAGACTGAGAGATATAAAAACTCCGAAAAACAACAGTATAGACAACAGCCAAAGCCATTGTCTATACTGATTGTCTACGGAGTTTTGTTTTTGTTTCAAACTAATATTTTACTACTTTATCCCCAATTGCTCTTTAGTAAAGGTTTTTCCGTACACGAGGGTGTAAAACTCATCAACATCCTGCATCAGGGAATCGAGATCATAAAGATCAGGGTGTAAACTGTGTAGAGCATAACTTATCCCGAGCGATAAAGCAGCAGTTGGTTGATCCCAGGGTTCAAGTAAGGATGGAAATTCAAATACTTGCTTATTCTTAATAGCGTTGATGCTGCTCCAGGCAGGATCATTGATCAGATCATCGGCGGTGTAGTCAGAGTAAGCCGGGAACCAGATCACATCCGGATTCCAGGCAACGATTTGCTCAATATTGACATCAACAAAATCCCCTGTGCCTTCAACCCCACTGACAGCGTTTGTGCCGCCACCGGCTTCGATCAGGCTGGTTTGAATCATTGCCGCTGGTGCCACAGAGAGTGCAGAGCTGCCACCAAGGAAGAGCACGGAAGGACGTTCAGTTGTATCCTTGAGCAGGGTCTGAGCGTTCTCAAGTTGGGCGTCCAAAAATGCTGCAATTTGTTCGGCGCGTTCAGCCTCACCCAAGGCCTGTCCGAGCAGTGTCAGAGTCTGTTTGACAGTTTCAAAACTTTCTGTGCTGTCAAGAATGACAACGGTTGGGATGTTGACCTCCTCGAATTGAGGCACCAGGTCCTGGAAACGCTCAGGCAGGATAGCCAAATCAGCCCCAGCAGCGATAACACTTTCAAAATTGATGGTGCTGCCTTTCCCGATTTGAGCCAGATCATCGTAGGAATCGATCACTTGTTCATACAAACCGCGGGACATTTCTTTGTTGCCAAAGCCAACCAGATACTTACCGCCACCACCCAAGACCACAGCTGCATTCAAAGTAGGGTTATGAGTACCGACAAGTTTTGTGGCGGGCTTTTCTAATCTGACTTCACGTCCAATCACGTCAGTGATTACGATAGGGCTGTCAGTTTCTTCCACAACCTCAGTTGCGACAGGCATAACGCAAGAGCTGAGCAGAAGCATAACAATAAGAATAAGAGGTAAAACCATTTGATTTGCACGTTTTGACATAAAAATCTCCTTCTTCCATAACTAATAGAATAGTGCTCATTAATTGAGCATTATCCGATTCTAACATCAAATACGAAAATTTTAATAAATCTCGCCAAATTTACTTACCCGACTTAGGTACAGCACTTTTTATAGGTACTAAGAGTCAATTTGAAGGAAAAAATATTCTTAAAGGAAATCTTTGATTAGATGGTGGAATTTTTTTAAAAAAAGAGCGGAGAGAGTGGGATTCGAACCCACGATAGGTACGAGACCTATAACGGTTTTCGAGACCGCCCCGTTCGACCGCTCCGGCATCTCTCCAAACAGGAAAGCAATTATACCCGAGGAATGGGGGATTTGTTAACGTGATTGCACTCGTTGAGGTGACTGGCACTATGAATTGCATTGTAGGGCGCGATTGGAAGCACCTCAGACCTTGGTCTGAGATGTTATGTCGTGCTTCCAATCCGCCAAATTAACAGCTAATGCAGAAAATAGGTTCGAACGGCGGATTGAGGATGGACTTCTGTCTTGGTTGGCTCAAATTATTACATCCTCAATCTTGCCCTACAATTCGGCAGGACATCGCTCTAAATTTCGAAGGTCTGGGCTTTATCGGCAAAAATCGGCACAGGCAATTCGGGAAATTCTGCTAGTCTGTCTATCAACGCGCTGGCAGCATCCTCTTCACCGTGAACAAGGATCAGATTTTCAAGCGTGTCCTTGCTTGAAAGCGCATAATCGACCAACAGGTTCTGACCGGCATGGGCGCTGAGCCCGCCGATAGTCACAACTTCAGCTTTCCGGAAATATTCTTCACCGAATATGCGCACTTTACGTTCCCGGTCAGCCAGCCTGCGTCCAAGGGTATAAGGGGCTTGCCAGGAAATGATCATAATGGTGTTGCGACCATCTTCAATATTGTTTTTGAGATGGTGCAATATTCGCCCGTTTTCTGCCATACCTGAAGCAGAAATAATGATCATAGGCTCGTTCCAATCATTCAGAGCTTTGGATTCATCCACGCTGCGCGTGAAAATAATGTTGTGATAATCCAGCCCCTGCATGCGGTGTTCAGCAATAAACTGCCAGGTCTCATCATCAAAACACTCAGTATGCTTGCGATAAAGATCTGAGGCGTTTACCGCTAATGGGCTGTCAACTATTACCGGAACGTCGGGGATGTCACCGTTTTCGATGGCATCACTGAGGAAGTATGTCAGGTTTTGTGTTCGCCCAATCGCAAAGGCAGGTACGATCACCTTTCCTCCGCGACTAACTGTGCGTCTGATTGCGTCTACAAACTCATCGTAAGCGTCATCCATGCTTTCATGAGGCTTATCACCATAGGTGCATTCCATTACAACGGTTTGAGCTCCCACAGGAAGAACCGGGTCACGCAGGATCGGTACGTCGTAGCGACCAATGTCGCCCGAAAACCATAAGCGTTTAGGATTGCCGGCTTCATCCTGATAATCAAGCACAACGGCTGCTGAGCCAAGAATGTGCCCGGCTTCGACAAAGTGGGCAATGACTCCCGGAATGACCTCTCTTTCTTCCTCGTACCAAAGCGAACGAAATTGCGGCATTGCCATGATGGCATCTTTTTGAGTGTAAATGGGCTCCAGGTCATGCAGACCTTCTTTTCGGCGCTTTTTGTTTAGATACTTGATATCGTTTTCCTGGATGTGACCAGAATCGCGAAGCATAATATCTGCCAGGTCGATGGTGGCATTGGTGGCATAAATCGGTCCGGCAAAGCCCTGTTTGACCAGGTTGGGTATATTGCCGCTGTGGTCAATGTGAGCGTGACTGAGGATCATTGCATCAATTTCGGCGGGATAAAAGGGGAAATTTAAATTTACCTGATACGACTCCTCGCGTCTGCCCTGGTAGGTACCGCAATCCAGCAGGAGTTTATGTCCGTTGTGCTCGATGAGATGCATTGAGCCAGTTACAGTTTTAGCAGCACCAAAAATTGTCAATTTCATTTGTTATTCCTCTTAATCAGACTGAGAATTTGTTTTCCATATTGTTTATTGTGATTGGGATAATCCTGCATGACCCGAGCCAGTTCTTCGTCGGACTGAGGGTCATGATGTGCAATCAACTCCACCAGGTCCCGCGAAAGAACGGCATTCGATGGAACGCCTTCTTTTTCACCGACCTCTTTACGCCAATCCCCCAGCTTTTCACGCAGTTTTAGTTCGCGGTCACTCAAGCGATGATTTTTGCGGGGTTTGACCGCTACAGGGTTTTCCCGCCAGGCTTTTACCACCTGCATAAGTTGTTTCCCATAGCGCTTGATCAGGCTCGGGGAAAGCGAGGGCAGCAGACTCAACTCTTCCTGGTAATGAGGCTGTGTGGTTGCAATCTCAATCAGTACTTTGTTTGAGAAAACCTTGAAAGGAGGAACGTCTCGCTGTTCCGCGATCGTTTCACGAAGATGATTAAGCTCTTTGAGCATACTGAGGGCCGTCGGATTGAGATCTTGCGAACCTTTGACTTTCCAAAGATCTTCCTCATGGTCTTTCATGGGTGGAGTGATGCGCGCGAGAGCAGCGCTGTCTTCAAGAACGTTTTTTAGGCGGCCAACTGCTCTTAGTCGATCAACGAGCAAGTCGCGAAGCTGTAATAAATAGTGTGAATCTCCTTGCGCGTAGCTAAGCATTTCTGGGTCAAGAGGGCGTTTACCCCAGTTTGCACGCTGGTATTTCTTGACCAGGTGAAGGTCATAGTATTTTTCCAGCAGTGCCGCCAGGCCTATCGATGGCTCTGCCAGGGCAGTTGCTGCAAGCATGGTGTCAAAAATATTAGCGAACTCAAAATCAAAGTCACGTTTAAGGGTTGCCAGATCATAATCACCAGCATGGAACACTTTTTGGATGAATGGGTCAGCAAACACCTCGCCCAATGCACTCATGTCTTGAATTGGGAATGGGTCGATCAGGTAATCAGTTTCTGGGGTGGAAATCTGGATCAGGCAAACCCGCTCCTGGTATGAATGGAGGCTGTTTGATTCAGTATCAATTGCAATTGAGGTTTGATTCTTTAAATCTGCCACCAAATGGCTGAGAGTTTCCTGAGAATTAACGAGGCGTGCTGGCGGCAGCGAGGATAAGGTCATAAAACAATTATACACTTGCAGGTATGGTTGCCAGATCGTGTCCAGTACATGTGCTTTTAAATTATGTGAA
Organism: uncultured Anaerolineaceae bacterium; assembly: GCA_964647425.1. Lineage (GTDB taxonomy): Bacteria > Chloroflexota > Anaerolineae > Anaerolineales > Anaerolineaceae > Mesolinea. The sequence continues at coordinate 14,456 of CAZYIJ010000005.1, read as the reverse complement.
AAATAAAACTCAGGGATTCAAAATTTCGAGATAATTTTGCGGCAACCAACCTATACGCCCCTGGTCATCCTGTATTTTCACCCACACCAATCCTTCATAATTCTGTTGGTCATGGTAGACCGTTAACAACTGAGAAAAGTACAGTCTGCCAATAGAGGGACCGCCTGGTTCCTGATAGAGGGTGAGGTCAGGGACATCCGGCCAGATTATACGTGCCTGGAAGGGCGCGGGCGTGTTAGTTGAAGTAGGGGTAAGGGTTGGTACGGGCGTCTCCGTTGGTGTGAGAGTGAAAGTCGGAGCAGGTGTTTTAGTTAATGTTGGTGTCGGGCTGGGTCCAGGAGTAACAGTTGGAATCGGTGTTGGAGGGACCATCGGATCAAGCTCTCTGAATAAGACCTGTTCAACTTTCAATGAAACTTGCCGGTTAAGACCAGCGGAAATAGACTCTTGCAAGCTGACAATCTCCTGCCAGTATAAAGACCGACTGGTGTGAAGGGTCAGCCGCAAATCAAGATTTTCAGGACTGCTAATGAAGCTGGTTTCCTCTAACTGCACGTCCGGGAGCAAAGCGACCTCCCGATCTACAACCATGTTGATCAATCTGGATTCCTCTGCCTGCCGAATAATCCGCATACTGAAATAGGTCAATGGGATCAAGAGGATGATCATGAGGATTGTAGATATCCAAAGTGTAGCGGGCATTTTGGCATCACCAAAACGCTGCTCCTTGGAAAAGCCTCTGAACAAAAATACCAAACCGGAGGCAAAGGCGATCGCAATTGCGTTTGTAATAAAAAGCAATCCAGCGCCGCTGGCGACTTGCCAATTTTGCAGCGCTAATCCTACGCCTATTGCAGACAAAGGCGGCATCAAGGCTGTCGCAATCGCGACTCCTGGCAGAGCAGCTGAGAGTTTGGGGCGAGTAGTTGCATAGGCAGCTGCCAACCCACCGGCGATAGCGATGGTCAGATCTACCGGTGATGACCTTGTGCGGGACAGGACCTCAGCCGGAATCTGATGAAGAGAAATAAATGGAAGCTCATCGTTTATCCAGGTTAGAAGTGTTGAAATTACGATTGATAACACAGCACCTATAAAAAGCGTGAGTAGAGCGTCTTTAAGTAGTTTTTTTGCGCCAGTAGTGGTTGCCAGACCAATACCAAGGATTGGAGACATCAGGGGAGCCACGACCATTGCCCCAATAATTACTGCTGGTGAGTTGGATAGCAGCCCCAATGTAGCGATTGAACTGGAAAGAGCAACCAGGATCAAGTAATCAAAGTTTGCTTTTGAATCATCCTGCATATCAGCGATAATTTTCCGGCGCTCTTCGATTGAAAGCCTTGGAATGCTTCGGATCCATTTAGGGGGACGATTATTATTTCCTGCCATCTTATTCCCGTGTTCAATCACAAAATTTACCACAATTTTGGAAAATTGATTACTTAAATTTCTTAGGTATTACCGCCAAGCTCACGATAAAAACAGAATTCCTATGAAATTGTTATGCAGAAAGTCCGTTCTCACGCCTGGATGGTGCCTCAAACCATAAGTTTTGGTAAACTTCTGTAGAGGTGAAAAATATGCATTTAGTAATGATCAGACACGGACAGCCAGATTACTCCCTGACTGAAGGAAAAGGTTTTAAGGGTCCAGCACGCGAGCTGGCACCGTTAACGAAATTAGGAGTTGAGCAAGCAGAAAGGGTCGCTCTTGACCCAAGGCTGAATGGAAGCCAGTTGATAATCAGCTCCCCTTATACTCGTTCTTTGCAAACAGCCGCCATAATCTCGCGCGTGACTGGTTTGAAAATCGAGGTGGCTTTCGATCTGCACGAGTGGCTGATTGATATGAAATATGAAAACAAAGACATGACCGACACTATTGCCGCCGTGAGGGAAATCAGTGCCTTTAAAGGCGTGCGGAGTGAGGGCGCTAAATTGGATTGGGAGGGTTACGACCAGGTTGCTGAGAGAGCTTATGCAGCCCTGCGACCCTATTTGCACCTTGATAAAGTGATAGTTGCCTGTCACGCCTATATCATCAAGCAGTTTCATAACCCAGGCAGGATTGAGTATTGTGACATCGTAGAAGTTGATTTTGACGAAAACTTCACCTGGCCTGGTTATATTGAACGAGGTTCGAGGAGCTGGTATTAATGCGAGCAGTCTTACAGCGGGTAAGTTTTGGTAAAGTGATTGTTGAGGAGCAAGTAGTCGCTTCTATTGACAAAGGACTGATGATCCTATTGGGGGTTGGACCTGAGGATACCATTGCAAAGGCGGAAGAGCTGGCAGAAAAGTGTGCCCGCTTGCGGATTTTTGAGGATGAAAACGACAAAATGAATCTTTCTCTACTGGATATAGGGGGTGAAGCCATTGTTGTTTCGCAGTTCACACTCTATGCTGATACCAGCCGCGGTCGCCGACCTTCGTTTGTTTATGCTGCCAAACCGGAAATTGCAGAACCGCTGGTGGATGTTTTTGCTGCAAAATTACGCAAGTTGGGGGTGAAGACCGGGCAGGGCGTCTTTGGAGCACATATGATGGTTGAGCTCTGCAACGATGGCCCGGTCACGATTTTATTAGAGGTTTAGATTCAATTGTCACTGCGAGACACTTTGCCATCAGGCTTTGAGGGATGGTGAATTTGGGTTTGGCAAAGGGTCGTGGCAGTCTGCCTTTTAAGGATGAGATTGCTTCGTCGTTACACTCCTCGCAAAGACGGAAACAACAATCGAATAAGCCGGATTGAAGTACGCAATCCCGGCCTACAGGGCTTCGCCCAACTTCGTTCAGGATGACAAGAAAATGATGAGATTGCTTCGTCGCTGCGCTCATACTCTGTACGCAAGCAGTCGCAAAGACGAAAAAAACGACCCTGAAATCCAGGGCGGCTAGTTCTTCTTTAGAGAACCTTTCAGCAAATACCAAAATCCCTTTAAAAAGCGTTTATTCAATATGTGATTCATCCCAACGGAAACATCCATGGGTATGCCCCCCATATTATAAGAACGCAAAGGGGCATCTTTGGTCGAAGCTTCAACCGTGCGACGGGTATTGCCGGAATTGTCTGTTGAATTGACGATTTTCCGTTCCGCTGCCATCATGGCAAATTTGGAAACCAGGCGCCCAAGCCAGAAGTCTTGCGCTTCCCCAAGGGTGGAGTTGAGGTCGAAGTTTCCTGGAATGCGAACAGGATCGTTGACCTTAACCGAAACGGGCAAGTTTTCAAATTGCTCTAGGTTAAATTCAACCGGATCTTGTGGCAGCTGATAGTATTGCGGCGCTACCTCACGATAATCAGGCAGCTGGGCTACTGCCTCGGCTTCAACATGAACCACGCTAATAAGAGGTAGGTCTGAACTGCTGCCCCCAACCTTGACTTCGTACGTGCCTTCTTCCACCTGCCAGGCATGCATTTTCGGATTCCAGAAGGCAAAGTCTTCATAAGTTAAGCTGATTTCTACTTCTTTGCTCTCACCTGGCTGCAGTTCAACCTTGCAGAAACCCTTCATTTCTTTAGAGGGTCTGAAAACAACGCTTTCCGGGGCACTGATGTAGACCTGCACTACCTCTTTTCCAACTTTTGTGCCAGTGTTGCTGAGCTTAAACTTGAGTAAAAGCGCTTCACCAGGGTGCAAACTATTATCTGAAATCTGAAGGTCAGAAAACGCAAAGCTGGTGTAAGAAAGCCCATATCCAAAGGGGAAGCGGACCGCTTTGCCGGCACTGTCGTAATAGCGATAGCCGACGAATATACTCTCGAGATAGGGCGTGTTGTAGCGCTGACCATAACTAGTGCTGGAAGGCACATCTGTCAAGGATAGCGGCCAGGATTCTGCTAATTTTCCGCTGGGATTGACCTCTCCCAGAAGTAAATCAAGACAACCTTCTCCTACAGCCTGACCGCCCAACCCGACAAAGAGCAAAGCACTGACCTCATCCAACCACGGGAAGGTTACGACCCCTCCGCCCTGTAAAACCACGATCAGGTTGGGGTTTATTTTTGCCAATGCTGCGATCAGGTTGTTTTGAGCGGGCTGCAAACCGAGGTGCTGGCGGTCATAGCCTTCGGCTTCATCTTCTTCGGTCAAACCAACCACGACAATCACTGCATCTTTTCCTTTAGCTGCCATGCAAGCTTCAGCAAGCAGGTCGGCATTGTGGCTTTCGTCGTCGATTTGATAACCGGGTAAATATTGCCATCCTAATTCCCGGGCTTCTACAGCCTGGGTGAGACTGACCAACCTTGTGGGGTTTACCCGGCTGCTGCCTGAACCCTGGTAATGAGGATTTTGAGCTAATTCACCTACGACCAGCACATCGGCAGGGGGATCAAGTGGAAGAAGGGCTGACTCGTTTTTCAGCAAGACTGCTGATTCAGCCAAAATTTGGCGAGCCAACTGATGGTTTTCAAGATAGATATCTTGAGACGATATACTCTTTGGTCTCTGGCACTTTTCGATCAGGTCAAGCAATTTTTCCACAGCCCGGTCCACATGGACTTCCTGAATTTGCCCATTTTTAAGCGCTTTTAACAATTCCAGGTCTCTAAAGCTGCCACTGGTAGGCATTTCGAGATCCAAACCCGCTCGCACTGCCTCTACCCGGTTTTCCACAGCTCCCCAGTCACTGATGAACAGACCCTCGAAGCCCCATTCCTCACGCGCAATTTGAGTTAAAAGGTAATTATTTTGGCAAGCATAGACACCGTTGATGCGATTATAGGAAGGCATAATGGTCCACGGTTGCGCTTTGCGAACTACAATTTCAAAAGCTTTCAGGTAGATTTCGCGAAGGGCGCGCTCGTCGACCTGAGAGTTGTTGATCAGACGGCAACACTCCTGGTTGTTGGCAGCAAAGTGTTTAACGCTCGCACCGATGCCCTGAGCTTGCAAGCCCTGAACGTAAGCAGCTGCCAGCTCACCACTGAGATTAGGGTCTTCGGAAAAGTATTCAAAATTTCTGCCGCACAAGGGTGAACGTTTAATATTGATTCCCGGTCCAAGCACAACATCAATTTTCTGTAAAAGCGCTTCTTTCCCCAGGGCGGCTCCCAACTGCCAGAGCAACTCGCGATCAAACGAACAAGCACTGATAGCAGCAGTTGGAAAGCAAGTGGCTGGCACGCTTTCGTTTAAACCAAGCGCGTCAGAGGCATCCGGCTGTTTACGCAAGCCGTGAGGACCGTCATGAAACAATAGGGAAGGGATCTCCAGGCGAGGTATTGGTTTTGACTGCCAGGTATCTTTGCCTGAACCCAGGGCGCATTTTTCTTTCCAGGTCAGGAGGGGAATAAGCTCTTTGGCTGGTTTCATGCTGCCTGGAAGTCTACAATACACCAGCAATCAGTAGAATTCCCAACACCAGCACAATAATGCCGATGAGGATAAGCAAATAGAAATTACGCGAGGCGGTCTTATCCAGCTCTTCCAGTTTGGAGTCGATTTCGGTACGCTCCTGAGTGGTGTTGGCTAATTTTTGGTAGGTTGCATCCAGAAGATTGTACTGTTCCTGCAAAACTTCGGAAGATGGTCGGGCAGTGTCAACCTGGTATCCCAAAGATTTGATCATTGGATCCATCTTGCCGTGGAGATCCTTGATCTCTTCACTTTTTGTGCGCAACTGTTTTTCAAGAGCATCAACTTGCAGATTGAGCGGCTCCAGTTCCTGCGACTTCTGACCTTCAAGCCGGCGGGCTTGATCCGACAATTCGGTTACGCGGGCGTTGAGCGCAAGCACCTCGGACTGATAGCTGGGTATGCGCGCAGCAAGCTCCGGCTCGTCGTTGCTGACCTCGAGCAACTGCGATACCAGACCATCCAGGCGGGCATTCAGACTAATCAGGATATCCTGGCGGTCAGGTTCATCCGACCCTTCGGTATTGATCAGGTCGGTCCGGGTAGCTTTGATTTCACGCTGTATGGTACTTTTTTGACTGGCAAGAGCATCGATGTCTGTATCAAGTTGATGCAGCGCAGACTGAGCTTGTTTCAACTTGCTTTCTGTATCTTTGCGCTGGAGCTCCAATTGGGATATCTGATTGTCAAAATCGATGGTGAGGTTCTCGCGCTCTGTGCTGACCCGGTTTAAGTTGTCTTGCAGAGAGCGGGAGTGTTCTTTGATCCGGTCAATTTGGGTTTCAACTGCCTCAATGTCAGCCCAAGCTTGGGCGTAACTGGCGTCACTCACTTTGGATTGCCAGGCTTTTTGACCAAGCTCTTCGATTTGAACAGCCTTGACCTTGTCAATCTTCTTGGCTTCACTGCCAAGCTGCATATCCTGGATTTTCCATTTGCCGCTTTGCGTGCCAGCCTGATACCAATGCTGTAATTTTTTGGTGGTGTATAGCCAGACTAACAAGCCAATAAAACCAACAATCAGGAGGATGCCAATAACGAGAGTGACCCAGTCGGTTGTGGGTTGCGTTTCTTGCGCAAAATGCACGGGGAGGATACCCCCAAAAAGTGAGAAGAAAACTGAACTTGTCATCATCCCTCCAGGATTCAATTGAGGATTTATTGCTTAAAGTATACCTTATGGGTGTTGGGTTAGATGGCTAGATAACGGGGAAATAATTTTAACTTTGATTACAATAACATTCTGAAAGTTGATGTTGCTGCTAACCTCATCCCACGGTCACTGCGAGACCCCATTGATGGAATAACAAGATTTAGAATTGCCCTTGCAAAACCGATGCACAGAATGGGTTTCGCAGCGACCGAGAACCGGAGCGGGTTTTTACCTCTCACGTATCCACAAGAGAGTTGTCAGTCAAGAAGAAGGTTCGGATGGCTGATTCGCACTCAGAAGAGAAACCAAAATGTTCCTGCTGGTGTCGTTAACCAGAATGACTTTTTTTAGAGGTTTAAGGCGCTTGATTTGCAATTCTCTTTTCAAGGCGGTGCTGTGGTCTGCAACCTCTTCAACATAAACCAGTTCACAGGGACTGTTCATGCGAGTGTAGCGCGCTCCCCGACCGGCATTATGTTGGTTGAGCCGGCGGAGCGGGTCTGTGGTCCAGCCGGTGTAATAGCAGCCGTTGGCACACAAGAGCATGTAACAATAATATGTCATGAGAGCCTGTCAGCCCCCGATCAGGAAGTTTACGATCGCCATGAGCGGACGGCGGATGATGACACCAAAGAGATCAAAGCCGAGCCGTGGTCCGATAAAAATCAGTGCGAGCAGCAGAAAAGGTCCGTATTGCCGGAACGCTTGTAAGGCACCTTTCCAGCTATTGGGCAGGAAAAACTCGAGCACTTTCTCTCCGTCCAACGGCGCCAATGGCAGCATGTTGAACAGAAAGAGAGCGACGTTTGTGTAAATGAACTCGACTAAAAAATAACCTGGTGTCGGGAAAATACCGCTGGCCTGGAAAGAAACCGGGAACAAATTCAGCCGCAGAAGAATTGAAGCCAGGATCGCCATGAGCAAATTAGAAACGGGTCCGGCAATTGAAACCAGCATAACACCAGCTTTATTGTTCTGACGGATCACATAGGGGTTGATAGGCACTGGCTTGGCCCATCCGAAGCCGGCTAAAACGAGCATCAGTGAGCCGATTGGGTCGAGGTGTCTCAAAGGGTTGAGAGTCAACCGCCCAGCGCGCTCGGGAGTGCTGTCGCCGAATTGTGTGGCGACGAAGGCGTGTGAAAACTCGTGCACGGTCAGAGCAATGATCAGGGTGATGATCCTGGAGATGAGAGTGGCTGGATTTAGATTCGTCATAAGTTTGTACTGGTGCAGCGGAGCGACCACTGCAGGCGGAAATTATATCATGGCGATGTTATAATGCCGTTATGCTTAACGAGATCAATGTCGGCGATAAAGTTCGGTTGCGAAAAGCTCATGCCTGCGGAGGTTATGAGTGGGAAGTTGTGCGGTTGGGCGCGGATTTTGGGCTGGTTTGCCTGACCTGCGGACATAAGGTTTTCTTATCCCGCCGTGATCTGCAGCGCAGGCTGAAACAGCATTTTCCAAAAGAAGACACTGCGAATTAAAGATCGCGCCGGTGTCCCCACCGTGCGCGGCAATTGACCGGCAGGTTTCAAAAGGTAGTACAGATGTGGACACCTACGGTGAGATCGTGTGCTCGGTCAGGAGACCGGTACAAGCAATCTCGCTAACTCCTGATTGTGCAAGTGTCCCCAACGTGTATGGAAATTGACCGGAAGGTCTCAAAAGGTAGTGCAGATGTGGACACCTACGGTGAGATCGTGTGCTCGGTCAGGAGACCGGCACAAGCAATCTCGCTAACTCCTGAATGCGCCAGTGTCGCCAATGTGTGTGGGAATTGACTGACACAAACATCAGATCGCCGCAAACGTGACAAGCCGGTTTTCCCCTACTCAAATAAGGTACAATCGAGGGCATGAAAATCAAGCGATGGCATGTCTGGCTGGGACTTATCATAAGTGCCATTTTTTTATGGCTGGCTTTCCGTAAAGTAGATTTCAGCCTGGTCTGGGAACAGCTTAAAACCACTAATCTCACTTATGTCGCCTTGGGAATCGGAGCTTACTTTATCGCGCTTTTTGTGCGGACCTGGCGCTGGAAAGTTTTGCTCCTGCCGATGAAATCGATCTCAGTGATCAAACTTTTCCCGGTCCTTTCTGCTGGATATATGGCAAACAATATCTACCCGGCACGTGCCGGCGACCTTTTGCGTACGGTTTTGCTGCGGAAAAAGGAAGACGTACCAATCTCAGCTTCATTGGCAACCATCATTGTGGAGCACCTCTTCGACGGCATCGCGATCCTGGCACTAGTTTTACTCAACCTGGGTCAGCTCACCAATTTTGCGCCAAACAGCCAGTGGATCGGGATCATTGAAAAGAGCGCGTTCTGGGTGGGTCTGATTTTTGGCTTGATCTTGTTGGTTTTCATCGGCATGGTATTGCTGCCGGAGAAAATGCGCGCTTTCAGCAGTTGGGTCCTCAACCACCTTATCCCAACAAAATTTCGTTCGACTTTAAGCGGGATCGTCGATAAATTCACCGACGGTCTTCGCGTATTACGCTCGCCTTTCCAGTCGCTTTTAGTGATGTTTCAATCGGTTTTGATTTGGGTAGTTGAGACTGGGCTGTATTGGGGTGTGATGAAGGCGATGGGGCTTGACCTGAACTTCCAAAGCCTGTTGATGATCGTTGGAATCGTGAACCTGGTGTTATTGGTCCCTGCCGCCCCTGGTGGATTAGGCACGTTTGATGCGGCAACGAAGTCAATGATGGGATTGTTCGGAGTCAACCCGGAAAACGCGCTCAGTTATGCTTTACTTTTGCGCGTTGCTCTGTGGCTTCCGGTTACGTTGGTGGGCGCTTTCTTCTTTGTGAAAGAGGGCTTTGGTCTCACTACCGATCTGAAAAGCATCCAGGAAGAATACAAGCACGAGGAAGTCGGCTTAACTGAATAACGCGAGGAAACGAGGAAGAAATGACCGAGAATAAACGAAAAATCGCTGTAATTGGTGCCGGGTTTGGTGGATTGAGCGCAGCATTCGACTTGAGAAAGGCTGGGCATGACGTTACGATTTTTGAATCGAGCAACGTCCCCGGTGGTTTGGCTTCTGGTTTCAAAGAAACGGAATGGGATTGGTCGGTTGAGCGTTTTTATCACCATTGGTTCCAAAGCGATTCAAACTTGTTAGGGCTGATCGAGGAATTAGGATGGTCGGACGAAGTCATGTTTCCCAAACCGGTTAGCGTTATGTATCATAAAGGCAAATTTTATCCCTTCGATTCCATTCCTGCCGCATTAATGTACCCCGGATTGGGTTGGGGCATCAACAAGATCCGTTTTGGGCTTGTAGGTCTTTACCTACGATTTACCAAGAATTGGAAACCACTTGAAAAAGTGACCACGGACGCCTGGATGCGCAAGTATGCCGGTAAGCAAGTGTATGAGAGCATGTGGAAGCCCATGCTGGATGGAAAATTTGGTGAAAACTGGGCAGATAAGGTCAATATGGCCTGGATGTGGGCGCGCCTGCATGTGCGCACCACCCGCCTGGGGACCTTCAAAGGCGGCTTCCAGCGTTTTGCAGACAAGTTTGCTCAGAGACTGCTTGAAGATGGCGTGACTATTCGCTATTCTCAGCCGGTCAGGAAGATAAGCAAGAATGAAAGCGGAGGAGTAGACCTGCAAATTGGTGAAGAGAACGTTGAAAGCTTTGACCAGGTTTTAGTAACGCTTTCACCGGGTTTGATGGCTAAACTTGCCCCGGAATTGCCCTCAGATTACCTGGGCGAGCTGCTTAAGTTGAATCACATGGGCGCGGTGGTAATGACCCTGGCGCTGAAACACCCGTTATCGCCGGACGGCTACTATTGGTATAACATCCCCAAGCAGGCAGGCTATCCTTTCCTGTCTTTGGTCGAGCACACCAACTTTCTCAAGCCGGAATATTTTGGCGGCGACCATATTGTTTACATCGGCGATTACCTGGAAAAGGATCATCCCAATTTCAGCAAGACCGACGATGAGTTATTGACAGAGTTCCTGCCTCATCTGAAAAAAATCAACCCGCAGTTTTCGCAGGATTGGGTAAAGAAGGTTTGGGTCAGTAAAACTGGCTATGCCCAACCAATCCCATTGGTGAACCACAGCAAAAATATACCTGCTATCAAAACCCCAGTGGAAGGATTGTGGTTTGCCAGTATGAGCCAGGTTTACCCCTGGGACCGAGGCACAAATTTTGCTGTCGAAATTGGTAGGCGCGCTGCAAAGCAGATGCTTGAAAAATAATAAGTTTTAGCGCGTAGTCTTAAATTTTAAAAAAAGGTAAATGCCAATACTTGCAAGACTATCCAACTTTTGACACAAAAAAAGTGCGAATTTAGGGTTTGTTTTTTACCCCTAATTATTGGAATATTTGATCTAAAAAATCATGCTGAACCCATATGTGGGGGTAAAAAAGGCTATTCGAACCTGCTAATTAGGGTTGTAGTTGTAAAGAAAAGGTGCTGGTAATTTTGGAATCCTTAAAGGATAGTGAGTAACAAAAAGCCAACCTTAAAAAATCCAAACATTTTAAGGCACATCTCAGAAAAGCGCGCTTTCAGGTGATAGAATTTGTTTATTCACTTGCCGACAAAGCACATTGGGGTTGTTGAGTGAATCGTTTATAACCTAACCGATCACGTTTATTAACCGTCGGTGATACTTTTAAATCATCAAAGTCTTGGGAGAAGACCGCATGAATGCTCAACAGGCATGGCAGGCAACAATCGGACAATTACAAATGGAGCTTAGCAAAGCTTCTTTTGATACCTGGGTAAAGAATACACAGTTGATTTCGTATGAAGATACCTCAGGGACCTTTGCGCTGGGTGCCGGTAATGCCTTTGCCTGTGACTGGTTGGACAGCCGCTTGAAGAGTACTGTGGTCAATAAGCTTTCTGGCATGATGGCTCGCCAGGTAAACGTGGAATTTAAGGTTTGGGCTGCTCCGCAAGTTGACATGGAAGAAGAAACTGTCTCGATCCCAAAACCTGCTCCGGTCGAGAAAGACACCTACGATACTCAACTCAATTCCCGCTATCGTTTTGATAATTTCGTTGTTGGCTCTGCCAATCGCTTGGCACATGCAGCCTGCCAGGCTGTGGCTGAGAACCCAGCCAGGGCATACAATCCTCTTTTTATCTACAGCAGCGTCGGCTTAGGCAAGACCCACATGCTGCATGCCATCGGCAACGCCGTCTTACAGCAAGGCAAACAGGTTCTATACGTCTCATCGGAAGAATTCACCAACGACCTGGTGCATGCTATTCGCACCAAGACCACGGCTGCCTTCCGTGAGAAATATCGTCAAGTGGATGTGCTGCTGATTGATGATATTCAATTCATTGCCGGCAAAGATTCAACCCAGGAAGAATTTTTTCACACCTTCAATGCTCTCTATGGGCAGGACAAACAAATCGTGATGACCTCCGATCGTTCTCCCAAAGCCATGAGCACGCTGGAAGAACGCCTGCGCTCTCGCTTTGAGTGGGGTCTGACCGTGGATATGCAAGCCCCGGATTATGAAACCCGCCTGGCGATTTTACGCAGCAAGGCTGAAAAAGTGGATGGTCGTGTGCCGGAAGAGGTGATTGAACGTATTGCCAAACTGATCCAGACTAATGTCCGTGAGCTGGAAGGCGCTTGGAATCGGGTGTTGGCTTTTTCACAATTGAGCGGGCAGGCACTCTCACTGCAACTCTGTGATCGTGCTTTATCAGACTTTTTACCGCAACCCAGCAGCATTACACCCAAAACGGTGCTCGAGATCGTGGCTGACTTCTTTAGCGTCAGCACCAGCAGCCTCACAGGTCGCAGCCGGGCGAGAGATGTGGCTTTTCCGCGCCAGGTGGCGATGTATTTGATGCGCGATCTGGGTGATCTTTCACTGCCCAGGATCGGGGAAGAATTAGGCGGTCGCGATCACACAACCGTGATGTATGCCTGCGAGAAAATTGCTGATTTAGTCGAAACTGACGACCGCACCCGCAAGCAGATTTTGCAGCTTAAAGGTCAGCTTCAGAGCCAGGCTATCGCGGTATAAAACTCCTTAATTCGTAATCTTTCACAAGAAGTAGAATTTATCTCTTTCCGGTGTCTGGACGGAAGGCTTATTCCTCCAATACTATCGGTGGTTCGGCGTCTACAACGGTCAGTTCGCCCCAGTTGTCGCCAACGCGTGCTTCGGTGACCAGCGGAACGGAAAGGTGAAACGCTCCCTCCATCACCTCTTTGACCAGCCTTTGAGCAGCATCAAGCTCTTCCTCCGGAACCTCGAAGATCAGTTCATCATGCACTTGCAGCAGCATGCGCGTTTTCAACCCTGCTTTTGCCAGGGCTTCTGGTAGACGGATCATTGCCAGCTTAATGATGTCAGCTGCTGTGCCCTGGACAGGGGCGTTGATGGCTTCGCGTTCTTCTCTCTGGCGGATCATGTAGTTGGTTCCGGCTGCAAGAGCGGGGAAGTAGCGTCTGCGCCCGAGCAAGGTTTCTACGTATCCCTGGCGGCTGGCTTCAAGGCGGGTGCTATCAAGCCACTTTTTGACCCCGGGAAATTCCCTGAAATACTCCTTGACAAAGTTCTCTGCCTCTGACAGGGTCAGGTCGGTGGTGCGGGTGAGTCCAAAGGGGCTCATGCCGTAGATCAGACCAAAATTGATCGCCTTGGCATGCCGGCGCTGTTGTTTGGTGACTTCATTGAGCGGCACATCTTCAATGGCGGCTGCAGTCGCTGCGTGAATATCCTGACCTTCATGGAAAGCGGACATCATTGCTTTATCCTGCGCCAGGTGGGCGACGATGCGCAACTCGATCTGGGAATAATCCACTGCCAGCAGTTTATACCCTGGCCTAGCGATGAAACCCTGGCGTACTTTGCGTCCCAGCTCAGTTCGAATGGGGATATTCTGTAAATTTGGATTTTGCGAAGCGACCCTGCCGGTGACCGTTCCGGTCTGGTTAAAGGTGGTATGAACGCGACCGGTTTTGGGGTTCACCTGCGTTGGCAGAGCGTCTACATAGGTGGATTGCAGTTTGGAAAGCTCGCGGTATTCGAGGATCGTATCTACCAGTGGATGCATTCCGTGCATGGATTCAAGTACATCGGCTGAGGTGGAATACTTGCCGCTGCTGGTCTTGCGGGTACGGTCAGGCGGTTCCAGGGCGAGCTTTTCAAAGAGGACGTCCGAAAGTTGTTGGGTGGAGTTGAGATTGAATTCTTCTCCTGCCAACTGATAGGCTTGCTTTGTCAGCCGATCGACATCACTCTTCAGTTCTTTCGAGAAACTCTCAAAAAGGGCGTCGTCAAGTAAGATGCCAGACTCCTCCATCTCGGCAAGCACAGGGATCAAGGGGTTTTCCAGGTCGTGATAGAGCTTTTCAGCGGCATGGGCGCGCAAGTCTTCAGTCATTGGTTGGACCAGACGCAAGGTCATCACGGCATCTGCAGCCGCATAAGGAGCGGCTTGCTCAATGGGAACCGCAGCCATGCTGATCTGGTTTTTGCCTTTGCCAATCAGTTCTTCGATTTCAGTCATCTGAACTTCCAGACGGGTCTTTGCCTGGGCTTTGAGACCAAGGTTGCGGGAGGTAGGATCGACCACCCATTCAGCAATCATGGTGTCGAACGTGATGGGTGTAACCTCGAAACCAGCCTGCTGCAGAACGACCAGGTCAAACTTGGCATTGTGAGCAACTTTTGCGATTTTTGGATCGCTCAAAATTGGTTGGAGCGCCTTTTTTATCTCACCCAGCCCAAGTTGAGCACCTTCTTCGTGCCCGACTGGGAAGTAGTAACCTTTGGCAGGCTCAGCTGCCAGAGAGATGCCAACCAATTCGGAGAGCATCGGGTCCAAGCCAGTGGTTTCGGTGTCAAAAGCAATCTGGCTGGCTTTTTTAAGTTCGTCAATACAGGCTTTGAGAGTCTGGGTGTCATTAACAGTAACGGTCTCGAAG
>CAZYIJ010000004.1:0-36177 GCA_964647425.1 uncultured Anaerolineaceae bacterium | reverse complement strand
AATGGTAGTAAAGCAGATATTGATATCGTGGGGATTGACACCCTCAAAATTTGGCACAGGGCTGACCTGAACTCTGTGATTATCAATAGTAATAATTGGATTGAAGAGAAATTTGATGGATGAAGGGTTAAGGAAGTTATCTTTGGTCTTTTCAATGATGTTGGTGGAATTAACGAAGAAGAGGAAATTGCGGTAACCCTGTTCGTAGAGATAGAGAATTAGACCCGCCATAATAAGAGTCTTGCCACTTCCAGTTGCCATATTGAACAAGAAGTGGAGAGGGAAAGCTTTGTTGGGATAATCGTTCTTGTAGCAATGAATAAAGCGGGCAAATGCTTCTATCTGATATTCTCGGAGCTCATATCGAGGGTGCAAATTTAGACGGAGAGAATCAGGGATTTCCTTGTTGAGGAATCCCATGGTTGAAACTGCATCTAATGCTTGATAGAGGAATTGTTCGGGCATTAGTCTTCCCCGTAAAACGCCTTATTCAATGCCTTATCTTCTTCGCTTACATTGAATTTAACATCGTCTATCTCAGAGAGGTTAACATAAAGCTGGTTCTTGTCGAGGAGTTCTAGTAGAAGTTTCTTTTGTTTTTCAAGCCCGTTTTCTTCTTTTGCGATTTTGCTGAAGTCGTTGATGGCATCATCAGGCAATTTTGGGTTGACATACCAATTCAGGAAGGAGTTTTCCGACATATCATCCCAGATTTGAAGTAAATCATCAGAATTTTCAGCTGCTTGAATGCGGTCAATGAAGGCTTGGTTATATTTCATGAGTTCGCAATAGATGAAATCTCCTCCGCCTATCCAGTCGACTGATTCTGATATGCCACTTTTTTCACCACCGACGACGTTCTGGAGTCGGTTTAAGGTTAATAAATTTACATAATCCATTTGTTCAATACCAATATATCTTCTACCCATCTTATGGGCAACTGCAATAGTTGAACCACTTCCAAGATGAAAATCCATTACTAAATCGTCTCTTTCTGTCCCCATTGAAAGGATTCTGAAAAGCAAGGCTTCAGGCTTCTTACCTTTTGGGAAATCTACACCTCCCTCATTTTGCGTATTATTAAAATTTATATCACTCCAAAAATCACCCAAAAGATATGCAAAATCTAACTTGATTCTATTGTTATGGAGTACTTCTTGCATTGATTTTGATAAAGCCCATAACTGGCGACCATTCAGAAAAATTTCCTCATCTGACTCATTTTTATTTATGAAGTATGGTTTGTTCGGTGTTTTCAACGACCATTCTTTAGCTGTCTGATTGTTATGAGATTTCGATTGAAAAATATTGTTCGAATTTCTACAATAGAAGTCATAATGCATTGAATTGGTCATATCAATATTAGTAATATTTTCAGACTCAGATAGTAAGCCTTGTGACTTCATCACATCGACTAATGGAAAAACCATTTTCTGCTCCCTATCCACGTATAGGGAAAAGTGAGCATCCCATTCATCTCTTCTAGCGTATTGGGGTATGATTCTACCTTCTGAGGTCTTCCTGTATACATGTATTGTATTCTTTGTGTTTATTATTGTTCTCTCTTTGTGAGCTGTCTTTAGACCACTTGGGGTTGCGGATTTTACTGAAATGGAGGCAATAAAATTTTCTCTACCAAACACCTCATCCATTAACACTTTAACATATGCATCCTCATTGTCGTCAAGGTGAACAAAAATCAATCCATCACTTCTCAGAAATTCCCTAGCAATGTCAAGCCGGTTTTTCATGAATGTCAACCAAGTAGAATGGCTGAAATTATCGTTATACCCAAATGAGTCATTTCCTGTGTTAAATGGTGGGTCAATATAAATCAGTTTGACCCTTCCACGAAATTGTTCTTTGAGAGTATGTAAAGCTACGAGATTGTTCCCTTTAATTATCAAGTTTTCTCGGATGACCCCTTTTTCATCCCGCCTAAACTCGGTAACGGGTTGCGCACCTGCAGTTGTGCAGCGGGTGAAATTCGCAAGTACTTTTGGGTCGAACATTCGGTTGATTTCGTCCTGTGCCAAAACGTCATTAAAGAAGATTTCCTTACGTTTCTCTTCTTCCTTAGTCTGACCACCTTCCAGAACACAATCTTTATAAGCCCATGCTAAAGATACTTCGCCCCGTTCACTCAGATATTTCCCATCGATGGTCAAGCCAATCCGATTACGGAAGCGGGTATAGGAATTATCAAGAAAATTCTTCTGGGAGATGTACTCAATAAAGGTGTTCGTTTTGAACAGCAAAGAGCCAGCAACCATATCAAAGAAGGTTTCTTTCATTTCGTCATCAGACAAGAGCAGGCGAATCAAATCGTGGTCGAGTTTCCACGCTCTATCCTGAACAGCAGCTAAAAGCAAATCTCCATCATCATCTACTAAATCGGGGTTGGTTTTCAGAAGGTCGGTGAGTTTTGTATTGAACGACATAGAATCTCCCTTTCGAATGCACAAGGGTTATTATAACGGTTGTTAGGGTCGAAAGGAGAGCACAAGCGCAAACACCGACCCAACCCCTATTGAAGAAGCCATCAGAACTATTAATCACATTAACCCACAAGCTAAAAATTAACCCGATTTTCAATGATAGAACGTTTGTTCGAGTATTCTATCATGTTCAGACTACAAACGTGTTTTTCAGCTTAATTTTTGGACCTAGCGGCAATTAAAAGGTTGTAATAGAACCGCTTTTTTTACCCCCTGTTTTAGTCTCTACAAATATTCCGTATATCCCAGCTCAGATATAACACCTCTAAATTAATAACTGGAATGCTGCCAGAGACAAAATTTGGCACCTTTTTCAATATTAGAACATTTGTTCGAGTATTTTATCATGTTTGTTGTGAAATCGTGATTTTTAACTTAATTTTTGGTTCTAGCGGCAAACCAACATCACATACTTGTACAGCTATCAGAAAGAAAAACCTCATTCAAAATAAAAGGGGTGTCTTTTCAAAAAGAAAAAAAGAAACCCCAGATTAAAGAGTTCCAATCACTCACCTATTGTTTATATAATTAGTATGTAGAATTGAGATTTTTAAATAATGTATTTTTAGAGAATATACCCATTATTAGATATTACTCATAATTATGTACTTTATGTGTAATCTATATGTAGTCTATATCCACATACTAATACTCTTTATTATATATATATAATACGGACCGCACTTTTTACGATGGTACTTTGAATTTTACGATGCTCCTGTAAATTTTACGCGACGACACTGTTTTTTACGCACATACCAACTGCACATTTTTCGGACGTCAAAAATGCAAAAGAATACCGGTCAATTAGTGATGGGTTTGGACAAGTAGATATTAAAAGACCCGTTCCAAATTTTAAAAATTGCTATCAACAGGCGACCCCTTCAGATGGGCTTGCCTAGTATCTTCATCATTTTGTGTCAGATACTGGCGCATGATGGCTATTGAGGTATGAAAAAGCAACTTTTGCAGTGTCTGGCTTCTGCCATATAGGGAAATATTGTGTATAATAAATGAGGGGGACTGATAGGTGCTATGACACCTACCAGCCCTAACCAAGCCACTGAATGGACAGCGGTTCAGCAAAAGAAATTGCACCACCTGAACGCTCTCTATTCAAGGACAGAGAGCGTTTTTTCGTACATTAACTCAAATAATTAAGGCAGTAGCTTACATGAGTTTTTTGACAATTTCTCATGGTAAATAGCCAAATTTCCTCGTTAAAATTGCGGGCGTCGCCAAGTGGTAAGGCATTAGCCTTCCAAGCTAACACTCGTCGGTTCGAATCCGATCGCCCGCTTTTTTCTTTTAATTTATATGAAAGTCGGTGTTTTTGTAGGGGCGAAGCCTGCTTCGCCCTTATTGTTTCTTTACTCGGTTCCCCTGCTAAGACCCATTTGCTGCGCTCAGGGTGACAAATATTTTGTCATTCTGAACGAAGTGAAGAATCTGATCATTCAAACAAAAAGACCCATTCGCTGCGCTCAGGGTGACAGTTTCTTGTCATTCTGAACGAAGTGAAGAATCTTATAAATTAGAGATGATGTTCAATTCACTGAGCTCAGGGTGACAAAAATATGACCTATCCAAAAATCATCACAAAATACGTGCCCACCACCATTGCCCACAGCATCGAATCCAAACGGTCCAGAATGCCGCCATGCCCGGGCAGCAGTTTGCCAGTATCCTTGACCCCTACTGTTCGTTTAATCAAACTCATCAACGCGTCACCAAAAAACGCAATCGGACCCATGATCAAACCGAGCAATGCCCCCTTCCATGGTCCCAATTCCGGCAATGCGCTATTCAGGATCAAACCAATCAGAAATCCTGAGATTGAGCCTACAAAAACGCCTCCCAGGAAACCTTCCAGGGTCTTTTTGGGGCTCAACGCCGGCAGCATTGCTTTTTTGCCAAAACGGGTTCCCACCAGGTAAGCACCCGCATCCACCAGCCACACAAGCGCAATCGTCACCAGCACCCACAAATTCCCGTTCGTTCCGCTGTGATTGAGCGTGATCCCATACGCTCCCAATATACCGATATAAAACACGCCGAATAACCCTGCCACCAGGCTCTGGAAAGCCTGGTGCTCACCATGTTCATATTTCCAGAGTCCAAAGGCACCAAAACCAGCCATGATCACAGGCAGCAAAAATAGTTCAATGGTGATGCTGCTGAATATCCTCAATAGTACGATTGCAAGCATAGAGGCGATGATCAATACAGTTGAAACCTGAAAGCCATTCGCTTTGAGCATACGGGCATATTCAAACCCGGCAAACGCCAGTATCAGTGCCAGAAAAAGGTCAAAAAATATTCCCCCAAGCAAGGCTAAACCCAGAAAAACGGGCACAAAGACTACTGCCGAAAGTGCCCGCTGTTTCAACATCATTTTGTGCTCAAGCCGCCAAAACGTCGGTCCCGCTTGGAATACTCTGCCAGGATTTTTAGCAGATCTTCTTCGCTGAAATCCGGCCAGTAGACCTCTGGATAGAACCATTCGCTATAGACAGTCTGCCAGGTCAGGAAGTTGCTGGTACGTTTCTCACCAGAAGTGCGGATGACCACATCCGGGTCAGGTGTGCCAGCCGTGAACATGGCATTGCTCATTGTTTGCACATCAATTGCATCTGCTGGGGTACCGGCTTCGATCAGTTTTTTGACCGCGCAAATGATTTCATCCCTGCCGCCATAATTGAAAGCCAGAATCACATCGATACGCTTATTTTCCTTGGTCAGTTCAATCGCGTCTTCAACTTTTTTCCTCAACCATGGAGCCAGACCTTCTAAATGCCCGATGTGAAGAAGTCGGGCACCTTCCTTGTGCAGTTCCTGCAGTTCAGTTTCAAGAAACTCAGACAGCAAAGCCATCAAGCCTTTCACTTCTTCTTCCGGTCGGTTCCAATTTTCAGTGGAAAAGGCATAAAAGGTCAGATATTTGACGCCGGCATCAGCAGCCGCTCTGATGATGCGCCGCAGGTTTTTTGTGCCGGCACGATGACCAGCCAGGCGCGGCAAGCCTCTCGCTTTCGCCCAGCGCCCATTGCCATCCATAATGATGGCAACATGGGCAGGAACAGGTAAGTCAGTCTTTTCGCTCACCTTAGAATTCCATTATTTCTTCTTCTTTGCGTTTACCAATCACCGCAACCTGCTCGACCATCTCGTCAGTCAGTTCTTGCAGTTCGCTCTCGCCCTGGTGAAGTTCATCCTCTGAAATCATTTTTTCTTTTTCGAAATCACGTAAATCCTTCAGTGTGTCCCGGCGAATGTTACGAATGGCAACGCGCGCGTCTTCCAAACGGTTATTGACCATTTTCACCAGGTCACGCCTACGCTCTTCGGTTAATGGGGGCAGGTTCAGACGAATCACTTTACCATCGTTGCTGGGGGTAAGTCCCAGGTCGGAGGACTGGATCGCCCTTTCAATTGCCCTCAATGACGAGCCATCAAAAGGTCGGATCATTAATTGTCGCGACTCTGGTACGCTGATCGTCGCCAGCTGGATCAGGCTCAATTCTGAGCCATAATACTCAACTTGCAGCTTCTCGACCAGGGCAGGTGAAGCGCGACCAGTACGGATGCCCACCAGATCGTCACTTAAAACGTCCAGTGCGGTCTGCATTCGTCCTTTGGCATCTTTCATTAAGTCATTTATCATTACAACCTCCTTGGTGTCTGAAGTAAATAGAACTCAATTTTACCATTTACATAGGCTAATTCACATCCACATAGCGGGTAAGAACAATTGTGGTAAAAAATCGATCTGGTTTTTTCACGACGATAAAGTTCTTGCCCTCCAAGTTAAAACAACGAGGAGATGAAAAATCATCTCCTCGTTATCAGTAGTTGAAATTTTATCGATTTCTGCGGGTGATGCGATCAAACACTACTGCCAATACAAGCACAGCACCGCGCACGATGTATTGGATGGAGATATCAATCCCCATCAAGTTCATACCACTGGTCAAAGACATCATCACCAGAGCACCGATAATTGAACCAATGATCGTCCCTACACCACCAGCTGCTGAGACGCCGCCAACAAAAGCAGCTGCGATCGCGTCTGTCTCAAACCCTAGACCAGCCGTTGTCGTAGCAGATCGCAAGCGGGATGCATACATGATGCCCGAGAGAGATGAAAGCAGTCCCATTGCGGCAAAAACAATGTAGGTGATCTTAGAAACGCTGATACCACTCAGCTCTGCTGCTTCGGGGTTGCCCCCAACAGCATAAATGTGCCGTCCAAGCGGGGTCTTGGTGGTAATGAATTGGAAAATCAAGACCACTAACAGCAATATCACCAGGCTCCAGGAAATACCGTTGTAACCAGAGAGTATCCATGAAATGTAGCCAATCAAAGCGGCAATCAGCACAAGCTGCAAAATAAACAGTCCTGTGTTTGGCACTGTGAAGTTGTATTGCAACTTGTTTTTTCGACTCTTAATTGCAGAGTAAATGGAAAAAATGATCGCAATCAACCCGATCAGAAGCGTCAGTTTGTGCTGGCCTGGCAGCAGCCCTGCAATCGGTAAATCAGGGATATATCCGTTGCCAATGGCATTAAAAATCGGATCTCTGATCACGATGGTACCGGTGCCCATGGTAACAAGCAGCAGCGCTCCTCTGAAAATTAACCCTGCAGCCATGGTCGAAACGAAGGCGGGCACGCCTAATTTAGCGACAGGTGTTGCCGTCAGTGCCCCTGCGAGCATACCCAGAACCATCACTGCTGGGATGACCGCAAATACCGGCCAGCCCCAAAAGGTCATGGCAATGGCAGCAAATGCGCCCAAAAAGCCAGCCAGGTAGCCAACAGAAAGTTCAATGTGGCGAATGACAATGATCAGCGTCATGCCAACCGCCAGTACAGCAATATAACCCATTTGGTTGATCAGGTTGCTGATGTTTCTGGAGGAGATGAAGACGCCGTCTGTAGTAACCGTGAAGAAAATCATAATGATGACAAGCGCGAAAAACATGAAATAATCGCCGATGTTCGTCTTCAAGATATCCAGCAAGCTTTTCATTCGAGCTTGTGTGCTTGGTGTTTGTTTTGAATCTTCCATGAACGTCTCCTAGTAATCCACTGCCAATTCCATGATGCTTTCCTGCGTGGCATCTTCGACTGGCATTTCTCCATTAATTTTCCCAGCAGACATGACATAAATTCGATCACTCATGCCAAGAACTTCAGGTAGTTCAGACGAGATCATGAGAATACTCATGCCCTGTTCTACCAATGAATTCATAATTGTATAAATTTCATATTTGGCACCAACATCGATACCGCGGGTTGGTTCGTCCAGGATCAAGAAACCAGGTTTGACAAATAACCACTTACCCAGCGAGACTTTTTGTTGGTTTCCACCACTGAGGTTGCGCACTTTTTGCTGGATGCTGGGCGTTTTGATATTGAGCTCAGAGCGATACTTGTTAGCAATCAAGATCTCTTCGTTCTCATTAATCACGCCGCCATCTGTGATTTCTTTAAGATTTGCCAGGCTGATGTTGTGTTTAACATCATCAATCAGGATCAAACCGTTGCCCTTCCGATCCTCAGTAACATACGCAATAGAAGCCTTGATGGCATCCCCTGGGTCGCGGAATTTTTGCTCTTCACCATTGATGAATACTTTTCCACTCAAGCGATAATGATCCGGGTTGCCAAAAATGCTCTTTGCCAATTCAGTGCGACCTGAACCCATCAGACCAGCGATTCCAACGATTTCACCTGCCCGAACATTGATGTTGATGTTCTTAAGGATGTCCCGGCCTAAACCATACGAAAAAGCACTCCAATCCTCCAGCCTGAGAACTTCTTGACCAATGGAAACTTTCTCTCGTTTTGGAAAGACATTATCGATCGAACGACCAACCATGTGCTTGATCAGGACGGGTTCCGTGACTTTGTCTTCCTCAACATCCAGCGTTGTGACCGTCTTGCCGTCCCGCAAGACGGTAATGGTGTCAGCAATCTCCATAACTTCACGTAATTTGTGAGAGATAAGGATGCTGGTCACACCTTGTTCCTTTAGACCGCGGATCAGTTGTAAGAGGTTGTCACTGTCGGTTTCATTCAGCGCAGCAGTGGGTTCATCCAGAATTAAAATCCTGACCTCTTTTTTCAAGGCTTTGGCAATCTCAATCAGCTGTTGTTTGCCAACACCAAGGTTTTTGATCTTGGTCAGAGGGTTTACATCCAGACCTACCTTTTTCAAGATGTCAATAGCTTGAGAAATCGCCTCATTCGAGTCGATCACAAGACCATTGGTAACCTCATTACCTAAAAATATGTTTTCGTAGACAGATAATTCCGGGATTAAAGCTAATTCCTGATAAATAATCGCGATACCCGCGTTTTCACTTTCGCGGATGCCGTTAAATTTCTGTAATTCACCTTCAATTACAATGTCGCCGGTATACGTGCCGTGTGGATGAACTCCACTCAGCACCTTCATCAGGGTCGATTTACCTGCGCCGTTTTCTCCAACCAGGCAGTGGATTTCACCTTTGCGTACGCTAAAGGTTACATCGTCCAAAGCCTTCACTCCAGGGAATTCCTTGGTGATGGACTTCATTTCAAGAATGGGTGTCTCCATAGGCAACTCCTGCAAAAACAAAATGAATTTAAGTAGTGGCTGGTTACCCAGCCACTACTTTAGAAAATCTTAATGTAGATTTACTCCAGACCAGTGAAATCGCTGGCAGGATAGTATCCGGAGTCCACAATTGCAGCTTTAACATTGTCAACGGTGACAGTGACCACAGCCGATGGTTTGGCGGGTACTTCGATGACATTGTTATTGTAGGTGTGGGTTTGCTCAGGAGTTTGTCCGTTCAGGAAAGCTACTGCGGCTGCAATGGCGTCGGCAACGAGTGTGCGAACGTCTTTCAGCACGGTCATCTGCTGCTTGCCATCGATGATGTACTGAACAGAGGCTTTTTCAGCGTCCTGACCAGTTACATAATACTTGGTCACATCAGCATCAGCAGCGAAAGCATCGGCAATAGCGCGAGCGGTGCCATCATTCGGTGCGAGGATAAAGACTTCGCCCTTATCTTCAGCGGTTGCAGCAGTCAGGTTGGATTCAGCCAAGCCCTTGGCAACGTTGAAATCCCAGTTGGTCGTGATTTGACCAAGGATCTTGCCCATTTCCTCACGGGTCAGGGTGGCTTTGTCTTGCAGAGCGATTGCTTCAGGAGAGTTCTTGATCACAAAGGTTCCGTCAGCAATTTTGGGCTGCAGCACGTTCCATGCGCCTTCAAAGAAGAGGAAAGCGTTGTTGTCGGAGGAAGCACCAGCATACAGGAACAGGGGCAGACCAGTGCCCATAGCGTTGTCCACCAGGAATTGTGCCTGGGCGGCACCAACGGCGACAGAGTCAAAGGTTACATAATAATCAACGGCATCGGTGTCGAGGATCAGGCGGTCATAAGAGACAACCTTTACACCGGCAGCACGGGCAGCTTCAGCAGCAGCGGCAGCAGCAGTACCGTCATGGGGGCAGATTACCAAAACTTTGATGCCCTTGGAAATCAAGGTTTCTACGTTTTGTTTCTCTTTAGCAGGATCACCCTGGCTGAACAGAATCTCCACGGCGTAGCCCTGCTCAGTTAATGCATCCTTGAAACGGGTTTCGTCCTGGATCCAGCGGGGTTCGTCCTTGGTGGGCAGAACAATACCCACGGCAAGTTCATCACCGGTCTCAACTGGTTCAACAACTTCAGGCTCTTCGGGTGCTGCGGTTGTGCAGGCGCCAAGAACCATGCTCGCAATAATTAGAACACTTGCGAGAGTAAACAAAAATTTAAAGCGTTTCATTTCTTCTCCTTAGATATTTTTTTGCGACTACGGCTGATCCTAAAGCGACCAACATTTGAAAAGTGAAACTTTTGTTATCGAATAGGATCGAAACTGCATCGCTTGGATTGAGGGGATTACCCCATTTGATAAATTATAACTTAACTTAAAAAATCAAGGTGTCATTTTTTCAAACTTACACATGGGCAATAATTTGCAGTCGGCGATGATATAATCGCCTGACAACAAAAATAGAAAGAAATGAGTGAATTTATGTCTAAAACCAGCGTCCCTTGCCCCAATTGCCGACAACCAGTCCTGTTAGACCTAACCCGTTTGTTCGATCTGAATAGCGACCCGCAAGCAAAAGAAGCCTTGCTTTCCGGAAGTGCTAATTTTATTCAATGCCCAAATTGTCGTTATCAAGGCGTATACCCTACCCCAATCGTCTATCACGATCCGGAAAATGAATTATTGCTTACATACTTTCCACCAGAGTTAAATACCCCGATAACTGAACAAGAGAAAACAATCGGTCCATTGATCAAAAAAGTAATGGACGATCTTCCTCCTGAAAAGCGGAAGGGTTACCTGTTTAGACCCCAAACCATGCTTACGCGCCAAAGACTATTGGAGACAATTCTCGAAGCAGACGGCATCACACCAGAAATGATGAAAGCCCAGCAAGAAAAATTGCTTTTACTGCAGCAATTGGTAAACCTCAGTCCTGAATCATTGCCAGAGCAAATCGCTCAATATGACGAAAAGATCGATGAAGAGCTCTTCGTTTTGCTGTCACGCCTTGCTCAGGCTTCAGCGGCTGCCGGCGACCAGGAATCAGTGCACGCTCTCTCTAACCTTCAGCAAGCTTTGCTCCAACACTCCACAATTGGCAAAGCGGCTGCCCTGGAAGCATCTGAAACCCAGGCGGCTATGAAAGAGTTACAGGAACTGAGTAAAACTGGTATCACGCGGGAGAACCTGCTTGAGCTATTAATTAAAAACGCTGAGAGTGAAATCCGACTGACCACCATCGCCTCCATGGCAAGAGGTGGGTTGGATTACACCTTTTTCCAAACCCTGACCGACAAGATCGACAATGCAAATGGCGAGGAAAAAACAAAGTTAACCACATTACGCGAAAAATTGTTGACTGTCGTGGAAGCCGTTGACAATGCTATTCAGGAGCAAATCAAGGAGTCTCAAAATTTACTGCAGGAGATCCTTACTGCTGAAGACATCGAAAAGGCAACAGAAGAAGCTCTTCCAAAGATCAACCAGGCTTTCACGGAAGTAATAAATACCGAAGCAACGAAAGCCCAGGAAGCTAACGACACAGAAAAACTGACCAAACTCGCAACAATTGTGAGTGTTTTACGCTCTGCCAGTTCCAGCGGCGCTGTACTCCAGGTGATTGAAGAAATGCTGCAATTGGACTCATCCGAAGACCGACAAAAAGTTCTTGAAGCCGCCAGTGATGCTATCAATGATGAGTTTAGCCAGACGCTTGGCAGCCTGATTAGCCAAGTGGAAAGCCAGGGAGAACAAGCAGAATTATTGGAAAAATTGAAGGTAATTAATCGTGAAGTGCTGCGCTTTACCATGCGCCGAAATCTCAATAACGGCGCCAAGTAATTGTCGTTTTTGTCTAAAACAAAAGGAACGGTCTCTATTGCCCTCTAAGGGTGTGCCGTTCCTTACTTTTTAAAGTCAAAACACAGAATGGATTAACTCAATCCGTACGGTGGAGCCTTGGTCCCACCGCCAACGCTAATTTTTCCCAATCACGGATGGGGTCAAGCTGTATAGACCGGTATGATTGTTTACACTTAATACAGGATGATTATCAACGGTCTTTAGGGCAGACACGGGGGTCTGCCCCTACAAAAGCAACCTCTCCCTCAAACACCAGATGTAGTGGTCACCCCCCGTGGTGACCCGTCAACGTAGTAAAAACGGGGGTGCTTCTACGATCCGAGAAGGTTCTATTAGAAGATAAAAGTGTAAACAATCAGCCTAAACAACATGTAAGCCATCATTGTCTTAACACAGGCCTATTTCCTACGGTGAAATGTTGGTCCCATCGACAGTTTTTTTCTATCAGCTATGAGCTATAAGCTATCTTAATGTGGCTCGTTTTGGAAACGCAGCCCATGCCCGCGAACGGTGACTATATAGTCATAATCCGGGTCAGGCTGGTTTAACCTCTCACGCAGACGCCGCACCAACGCGTCGAAAGCCTGCTCGGTTACCCAGCGCGTGTCCTCTTCCCAAACTGCTTCGATCAATTCTTCCCGTGAAACCACTTCTCCGGGCTTGGCATAGAGGTAAGCCAAAAGAACAAACTGCTGGCTCGAAAGCGGCGGCACTAACTCAACACCTCTTACCCAAACTCTCCTGGAGCCTTCGTCAAGGCGAAGGCGAAAAACCTGGCTGAGTTCCGGCGGCAGGTCTGAGAGCGGCATTGTTGCGTCTGAGCTTAAGAACAGAAAGGTCTGTGTCAGAGCAATGGCAATTTCATCCGCCTCAACCAATTTGACTGGTTCACTCAATAATTGGTTATTCAGATAAGTACCATTTTTGCTGCCGAGATCTTCCAATATCACGCCGTTGTTCCCCTTGGTTATTCGCGCATGCTGGCGAGAGACCTGTCGTTCAGGGATCACGATATCACACTCAGCATCCCTGCCGATTACCAATGATCCATCAATAACCCACTGTTGCCCATTCAAAGGACCGTTATTGGCTATTAAAACAGCGTCTTCCATTTTTGACTTTATACCTCGCTAATACCGATTATAATCCAAGCACAAGCAGCTTTTCCACGCCATTAGGAAAGATGCCGTATTAAAGAGGAAGAAGCAAGATGAGTAATCACCCCGTCAGCGGAGATGTGCTGCACGAGCGTTATCAAATTAAGCACTTGATTGGTCAGGGAGGTTTTGGGTCAATTTTCCTGGCAGAAGACTTGCGCTTGGAAGGCCGTCTTTGTGCCGTTAAGCAGGTTCGCTATGACCCTGCCTTTCCGGATGAAATGGTCAAAGAATCGCGCGATCAATTCATGCGTGAGGCTACTGTCCTCGCCCGGCTGGACCATCCCAATCTTCCCAAAGTGTCAGATTTTTTCTCTATCGGGCTGAATGACTTTCTGGTTATGGATTATGTACCAGGCGATGACCTGCGCACCATGCTGGCCAAAGCAGAAGGCAGCAACAAGTTTCTGAAGGAAGAAGATGTTTTAGACTGGGCAGTTCAAATTGGAGATGCCCTGAGCTATCTTCACAACCAGGATCCTCCTATCCTGCATCGGGATATCAAGCCATCAAATTTGAAAGTAACCCCCTCCGGGCTGGTTAAACTGGTCGATTTCGGTTTGGTCAAACTACTTGCCCCGGATGAGGTGACCATCACCATTATGCAAGGTCAGGGCACTGCGCTCTATACACCTTTGGAGCAATATGGCGGTGATAGCAGTCATACAGATGCGCGTGCCGATGTCTACGCCTTTGGCTGTACGCTTTATCACCTGCTCACGAATACTCCACCAATGAATGTGCGTGATCGTTTTCTCAAACCTGAGAGCTTAGTTACCCCTCGTTCTATCAACCCTGCCATAACCCCCCGTGTTGAAGAAGCTGTTTTGTGGGCTATGGCACTCCATCCCGACGATCGTCCGAGGAATATTACCGCCTTCATAAAAGCACTCACTGGCGAAACTACCAGCAACCTGCGGCGGATTGGCGGTAGTTACAACCGTTCCTTGCAAGCCCAATTAGGACAAACAGAAACTCAGCTTGGCATCCTGGCAGGCGGATTAGTCTTTCTCAGCCTGCTGCTTACTTTAATCCATAATCTGTAAATTTTTTGTTGGAAGCTTTATTTAATCACCTGAGATCGCTGATAGCGACCTTCTTTGCAATTCAGCGATATGGTATCCGAAAGAACTAAAAGTATGCGAAGTGTGAAAACTATTTCAACGGTAAACGCTGGCTGTCTTCACTCATCATCCACCATAAGAGCGCCGCACCCCAACCAAATAGCATCCCGATCATCGTTGCCTGGACCACAAACCACGAAGAGCTTTCTTTTACCAAATTCATGATAGGGGTAATGCCGAGGGTCAGCAACAAATAGGTCCCCAAACCACCAATTATTGTGCATAAGGCAGAGCGGACGCCCCAACGCAGCTTTCCCCACCACTTATAACCCGCTATCCAGCCTAAGAATCCCCCAGCGAGGTTTAACAAAATCACCAAAAGCCAGTCTGTCAGGCGGGGGTAACCCGTTTGGTTGACTGATGGATCAGGTGTGGCAGTTGGCATCAAAGTGGGTGTGGGGCTTGGTGCCAATGTAGGGGTAGCAGTGGGCATAGGTGTTTCTGTCGGCATGATTACCTGCGCCAAACCGCCCTGGGTATTCAAAATCAATTTTCCTGAAGTCATAGCAGGCTCGCTGATTGCGGTAACTTCAAAAATTCCTTCGCGCTCTATGCGGTAATCAATGGTAGCCAGCCCATCCTGGGTGATTGTCTCAGGTTGTGAAATGATCAGGTTTTCCGTTGAAAGACGGATCGTAAACTTCACAACCGTGCCGTCTGGCACTTGGTTCCCATTATGATCAACGATCGGTCCTGCCTGGATGCGCACGTTTTCACCCAAAACAAACAGCGGTACTGGAGTTTCTATTGTGGGAGCTTCTACGGTCGCGGTCGCTTCTGTCAGCTCAGGAGTGAGTAGCTCAATCTGAATAACCTGGTTGGGGTTTGGGGCGGTTACAGTGCCAAGCTGGTAGTCAACAGCACTGAGCGAAACCGGCAGCGAACCGCTGGCAACTGTTTCGCGCATCAAAACCCGAGCAGCAATATCCATAGCGCTCTGTGTGTTGTTGTAAAGCACATAGTACGCACTGATGCTTGCCAGGTCGGTTGAATCCAGGTAATAAGGCACATCATAACTGAAGACTATTACATTTTTGTCTCTCAGAAGGTCCAACCTCTCTGAGAGCAAGCGTTTAAATGCCATGCTTTCTGGCAGAGAGGGATCCTCATTCAAAAGGTTGATGATCACCCATTGCGAGCGACGCAGGTTGTCAAGCCGGTTTGGGTCTGCCGGTTCAGTGCGTTGATTAAGGATTTCGATCAATTGTTCAAAACTATACGAAAAAATGCGATTTCCATCCAATTGGTTAGTTCCCAACGGACCATAATAACGCATGAGAGTGTCCTCGAAGTCCATCGTGGCGAAATCGCGCTGCTCAACACAAGTTTCACACTGCTTGCGCAATCGGGTATCAGTAAAAACAGTGATGTAATCAGACAAAGCCGGCGGCTGCGGTATGGTTGCGTTCAGAAACTCAGTCGAAGGTGCCAATAGTGTTACCGCCTGCTGATTGACCTTCAGTTCAAGTGTCTCAGCTCGCCCCAGAATATCGAGAGCCTCTTGTGGCATCGCAACAGATTCAAAGTTGAAAGTGGGATAAATCTCCATTTTCGCCTGCAAAATCCTTAACACTGAAGCATCGACACTCTGGGCAAAAACTGTGTCTTCCTGGTATTTTTGCCGGAAAAACTCAATCGTCCTGATGATCGTATCCGCCTGGCTCTGGTCATTGCGACTCTTAAAATTGTCCAGGAAGAGCATATCATTACCAGCCAAAAAAGCTGTACGGGCGACTGTCAGCGGATCGTAAACTTCTTCTCCACTGCTAAAAACCGATTGGACTGCCGGGCTTCCCAGGCTGTCGCTGATCGTTAACCCGCCGTTAGCTCGCCATGTTGCCAGAGGCTCGGGAGAAAGCAGTTGTGCCAGGGCGGTCTGGTCAAAATTGACAGGCATCGTTGTTGCGCGGATGTTTCCCTGAAAACCCTGGAAACGAATCGCCGAAATCATCAAGCCATCCACCTGTCTCTGTGGGTTTTCATCGCCAACAACGCTCATGTATGGTGCCAATTCGATCTGCTTGAGTTGTTCCAGAGTCTTCTGAACAGTAGAAACTTCTTCGTTGGGTGGACGATCCACACTGCCCAGACCAGGGAAGTGCTGCGCGATGACGCTCATTCGCCCCTGGCTGCCAATGTGCACGCCTTCTACATACGCCTTGCCCATCTCTCCCACCCAATAAGGGTCCCCTCCAAAACTCTGGGTGCCAACATTAGTGGCTGCCACCATATCTTTGCTGTCGACCACATCCAGCGAAGGACCAAGCAGCAAATTTACGCCCAGAGCCGAAAGTTCCTGTCCTACAACGTTACCGACCTCCAATGCTAGTTCTGGTGACCAGGTGGCACCCAACGACATGGGAGAGGGGTATTCTGTAAGCCCCCCAAGCAGCTGTGGCGTCCGATTGTCGCCCTGGACTAAATTCATACCAATATAAAGGGGAATATAGTTATTATTTGGATCAGCAGGAGCATCCGTGAGCAGGGGGTTGCTTTTCTGCCAGTTGACTTCCTGTAAAGTTTGAACCAGTTGCCAGGCGGCTGTGCTGTCATCAATAAAATTATTGTGAGCTGCACTCAATACAACACCACCGACATGGTAGTTTGTGATCAGATTGTAAATCGAGTTGGTGTCACGAGTCTCTCTGCCATCGAAGGTGATCAAAAACAATTGACCAACTTTCTCAGCTGGAGTCATGAGAGCCAGCAGATCCTCAGCTTGAGTTACCTCTTGCGCGTTACCTGCCTGCAGTGGGAAACCAAACAGACCAAGAATTAAGCCAAAACAAAGCATGAGGCGCAAGAAACTTGCTTTCATGCCGCCTCAATAATCTCACGGGCATGGGCTGGGTCATTGCAAATGACCATATCCACACCAAGATCTCTCATTCTACGCAGGTCTTCAGGCTTATCAACCGTCCAGACATTCACTTTTTTACCTTGTTTATGCAAACGCCTGACCAAACTTGAATTGACATCCTTGAAATAAGGATGCAATGCGTCATAATGATAGCGTTTGCCCAGCCAGCCGCGATACGGAATGCCGAGCAGCCCCGGAAGTGTCAGCAAACCCCGCGGAAGATCTGGCGCAAGCTTTTCTGCTTTTAGTAGATTAGTGGCTTTAAAGGAGGAAAGGATCACTGAATCCATCAAATTGGTCTTTTGAACCAGTTTGATCACTTCTTCAGTCAATTGGTCTTTAGGTGTGGCGTAATTCTTTAACTCAACGTTGATCAGGAATTGCCCACCCAATTCTTCAAAGACCTGCTCAAGCAATGGCAGAGGTTCACCACTAAATCGTTCATCAAATGAAGCACCTGCATCCAGTTTTTTCAACTCATCCCAGCGCATTTCATTTACTTTGCCCTGTCCATTCGTTGTTCGGCTAACACTTTGATCGTGGATCACCACCAACTGTCCGTCAGCTGAAAGCATTACGTCCAACTCGATGCCATCAGCACCAAGCTGCTTGGCAAGTCGAAATGCAGCCATGGTGTTTTCAGGCGCCAGGGCTGAGGCACCGCGATGAGCAATGATAAGGGGCTTGCTCTTTGTGACTTCTTCTGTCATGCTGCTAATTATAGCATGCAGGCGTTTTTCTACCCTTACTTTTAAAATTTTTGAACAGCTTAGTTTGCTTTCGCTATCCAAGGCAAGCCCCTACGTGCGATCAATTGTTAACAAGCATGCAGACATGCTATAATTTTCTCGTAATAAGGAGGCATGTATGAGCAAACTTACCCATGTTATCAAACGAGACGGAAGCGTTGTCCCCTTCACGCCAGAACGAATCACCAATGCTATCTACCGTGCCGCAGTTGCCGTAGATGGTCGCGATAGGCAAAGAGCCGAAAAGCTTTCAGCCCAGGTGGTGTCAGCATTGGAAGAAACAGTTCCCGAAGGCGAATACCCTACCATTGAAACGATTCAGGATATGGTAGAAAAGGTGCTGATAGAAAACAGTCATGCCCGGGTTGCCAAAGCCTACATCCTCTATCGTGATGAGCGAGCGCGGCAGCGGTCAAAACGCGGTGATGCCGATAAAACCCCGTCAGGAAACATCCCTTGGGCAAAGTTGTGGCAGGTTTTGGATTGGTCAGTCTCTCACGAAGTACATACCTCCGAAAAACTGAACCAAAAAATCGAAGACGGTAAACTGCACGAAGTAGTAACTGCCGCAGAAGCAGCCTATAGCGAGGATGTTGAGAATGCCGCCAATCTTATCCTGGAACGCAAGGACGAAGTCCGCGTGGTGTTCATTGCCGGTCCATCTTCCAGTGGCAAAACTACTACCACCATTAAGGTTGGAGAGCGCCTGGCAAGACAGGGCTTCAAATTGATCACGCTCAATATCGATCACTACTTCCATGACCTCGAACTGCATCCCAAAGACGAATTTGGCGATTACG
This sequence comes from uncultured Anaerolineaceae bacterium, assembly GCA_964647425.1. GTDB lineage: Bacteria > Chloroflexota > Anaerolineae > Anaerolineales > Anaerolineaceae > Mesolinea. Next base: position 17,526 of record CAZYIJ010000004.1, on the reverse strand, counting down.
ATTTTGAGACTCCCCAAGCGCTTAACATGCGCCTTATCAACCAGAATCTTACCGATCTATTCGCCGGCAAGGAAGTTCGCATTCCCTTTTATGACTTCAAAACCGGTCACAGTATTCCAGAGCACACCCCCATGCGTTTGAACAGGAACGAAATCGTTTTGATCGATAGCTTACACGGGCTTTTCCCTGAAATGACTGAAGATATCCCGGATGAATGGAAGTTCAAACTCTACATCGAGCCATTACTTCAAATGAAACTGAAAAACGGATGTTACGCCCGCTGGACCGATATCCGCCTGATGCGGCGCATGCTGAGGGATGCCTCTCACCGAGCCTATGATCCCACCCAGACTCTCCTGCATTGGCATTATGTCCGCTCCAGCGAACTGCGCCACATTATTCCGTACGTTAACTCGGTAGACACAATCGTCAACAGCGCCATGCCTTATGAGCTGCCCATTTACAAAGCCAAATTGGGTGAAAATTTTGCCCGCTGGGCAGAGGAGTATCGTAATGACCCGCTGCGTAAAGATGCCTGGGAACGCGCTGACAGGGTGAACCGCATGTTCCAGGAAATCACTACAGTTGAGGATGATAGCTTTGTACCTGAAGACTCAGTGATCCGCGAATTTATTGGTGGTGGAATTTACAAGTATTGATCTTTTCAGACAAATGAAAAAGGACAGCAAAATTGATTGCCGTCCTTTTTTATTTTAGATGCAAAATTTAGTAACAAGGATCCGAAAATTCCTCAACACCGGCAGGAATCGTATTAACCGAATAGTACCAGCCGCAGTCATCATAACAACTCATACCTACATAGCATCCGGCAGAATCTTTGCGGTATTCAATCTCACAACTCAAATTTCTACCCGGGGTTGCGCAACCAGTCCTTCGCCAACTGACATTCGCCTCGGTGAAATTGGCTCGCGGCCAAATTAATCCGTTAACTGTTACCTGGGACGGGTCTGATGTGGCAGTACTCGTCATTGTGGCTGTTGGGATCATAACCTTCGGCGGTCTGATCGTGGGGGTTGCAGTTTGGGTCGCTGTTGCAGTTGCAGTGGGAAGATCGGTTGCTGTTGGCAGCGGCGTATTGGTATTCAGGATGACAACCGGGTCAGGTGAAGTTGGTTGGACCTCAACAGGCGCAGAACAGGCATTCAGAAACATAACAGCAAAGATAAAAACAAAAATTAACTTTTTCATATAAGCAACCTTCTTTTCAACAATGCGTAATTTTACTCCAAATCAATTTTCCGTCAGCAACTTAAATAAGAATAGTCACCGTACTTTCTGCAAACGTTATATAATCACTGCATGTTCCGCGATAAAAAATCCTCCAATCGCCCACCCGGAAATTACATTCTTGGATTTAATATAGACAGCGATAGGGTTCTGATCGTCTATGGCGGTCCCACCGGAACAATTAGTGAGAGGTTGTCTTTTCCCTCCCCCAGGCAGGAAAGTTTTCAGACGATGTTGTCTGAAATCAGCAGCCATGCTGACCGCTTGCTCATGATCACCCAAGCGCAACGCTTACCACTCCCCGATGTGATCTCAGTATCTGTGTGTGGAAATTACGATTCCAATACCGACATCCTCACTTCTGCGGTTGATTTCCCGCTGTGGAAATCAGAAGCACTGCGCTCGCAACTATCCCTACGGTTTAACCTGCCGGTCTATGTTGAAAGCAAAGCCAATGCCGGGCTTTTGGCAGAACTATTATTTGGCTCGATTTCGGATCAAGATCAAAGCATTTATGTGAGCTTTCAACCCCGCATCAGAGCAGCCATCTTCTCAAATGGCAAACTTTATTCCAGCTCTGGTGGTCTGTCTGGTGCCATTGGAAACCAACAATTGCGCGATACCGATTTTGATGCTGAAGGTCAAAAGATATATCTAAACGATGTTGCCAGTGCCTCTGGCTTGCTCAAGTTGGCACGACTGCGCCACCCCAATCATTGGGACGATGATGCAGTGCCAGATGACATTCTCAACTGCGTGCTTTCTGAAGATCCTTATGGGCTCGAAGTAGTCGCTGAAGCCGCCAAAATTTTCGGACAACATCTTCAAACGCTGATCCATGCCTTGCGACCTGACAATTTAATCGTTGGATATCCTTTCAACCTCCTGGCTGACCATTGGCTGCAGCCCATGACAGAGTCGCTCGCCACAGCCACCGGGTTAGGCAGTGGGCAATTACCAAAAATCGTTGCATCTGTCCTCGGGACCCGTCAACCAGAGTTGGAAGCGCTGGCACCCTCCATCATTGCTCAGCGGGTCTGATTCCCATTACTAATTTACCTAAAAATCTCTGATAATTCAGAAACATTTTGTTAACGAGTTTCTTATTTTCCTTGCTTAAATTTAAAGTATGAAACATAGCAAAGAAACGGAGGAAACTATGGCATACATGATTAGACGCTCTCCTTACTGGAGAAATCAATACAACCTTGAAAGAGCAATGAATCGATTCTTCGACATGGAATCTGAACCGTTACCTTCCGGTTTCCCTCTCGATGTGATCGAGAATGACACTGAGTTTGTCGTGAAAGCCGCTGTGGCTGGTTTCGATCCCGAAAATATTGAAATCACCTACGATGACAACACCCTTTCTATCAAAGGGGAAGTCAAAGAGGAAAACGAAAATGCTGAAGAAGGTAAGTACCATATTCGTGAACGCAGTTTTGGTTCCTTCTACCGCAGCATTACCATGCCGGGTGTGATCGACGCAGATCAAATCTCTGCCGATACAGACAACGGTATCCTGGTAATTCGTTTGCCCAAGAAACCAGAAACCCAACCGAAGAAAATCAGCATCAGCTCTAAAAAGGTAATTGAGGGTTAGTAATAACCACCCACGTGAAACACCCCGCAAAGTAATGCGGGGTGTTTTCATTTATTTCAAGTTTCACCATCATCCATAAAAGGCTGAAAATTCCTTCGAAAAAAATCCAAACCTACTATAATAAGAAAATTAGACCAAAAGGAGAAAACAATGAAGCATAAAAAATACCTGGTCAAACACGACGAAAAAGTCAAGCTGAAGGATTTTGATCCAAACGATTCCAGCGAATTTGATGGTAACAAAAAAGACGGCAAAGAAGCCCTTTTGAAACTGAACAAAGAGATCGAAAAGCTACAGGAGCTGATGTATGCAGAAGGGAAAAAACGCCTCCTCGTTGTCTTGCAGGCAATGGATACTGCCGGCAAAGATGGTGTGATTCGGGCAGTTTTTGAGGGTGTAAATCCTCAAGGTGTGCACGTAGCTCCATTTAAAGCTCCCTCACCACTGGAGCTTGCCCACGATTACCTCTGGCGCATCCACGCACAAACACCAAAAAAAGGCGAGATCGTCATCTTCAACCGCTCACAATACGAAGATGTACTGGCAGTTCGCGTGCTCAACCTGATGCCCGAAGAAGTCTGGTCCAAACGCTTCCATCACATTAATGAATTTGAACGTCTCCTTGTAGACGAGGGCACCGTAATCTTGAAGTTCTACTTGCATATCAATCGCGAAGAACAAGCCGGTCGTTTCCTTGCGCGCATTGAAGAACCAGACAAAAACTGGAAGTTTAATCCAGGCGATCTGGAAGACCGTAAATTGTGGGACAGCTACATGGAAGCCTATGAAGATGTATTGAGAAAAACCAGCACTGAGTGGGCCCCCTGGTATGTTATCCCGAGCAATAAAAAATGGTATCGCAACCTGGTGATTGCCACGATCGTACGGGACACACTGCTTGACATGAAAATGGAGTTTCCAGCCCCACCTCCCGATCTGGATAAATACCATCAGACCGTACTGGAGCTTGTTCGGTCGTACGAACAAGAATAATTGATCGACCCAACCAATCCTGTTCCGGATGCTGTCCTGATTGGGCGCTTGCGCAGGGAGTTTCTGCTGCCTGCCCATACAGCGCCCTATCTCAACCTGCCTGGCGGCAATCTTAGTTATGCTGCCTCTTCGTTTTTGCTGTGGGGAGGCAAACCGGGGCTGGTTTCATGCGTGAATAAGGATTTCCCTTCTGATTGGCTTGAAGATTTCGAAAATGAGGGCATGGACATCACCGGTGTGCGCCAGTCCAATGAGCCTATCGATGATCGGTTTTTTGTCAACTATAATGCGGATTTACAACCTAAATACGAGAACCCTATCACCTGGTTCGCAGAAAAACAACTTTCTTTCCCGCACGAACTGCTTAATTATTCCTCAACCATTCCCGCTTATTGCAGTAAAAGCGAATATCGCCCGGATAGCATTCGTATCACAGATGTACCTCAATCCTACCTGGAGGCCTCTTCAGCCCATATCTGCCCGATCGACTTCATTTCCCACAAAATTTTGCCTTCTTTGCTCAAAGGGGGCTTGATTCTGACCCTTACAATGCGCGCCTGCAACTGCTACATGGACCCACTTTTTTGGGAGGAGATCCGCGCTCTTATAGCGGATGTTACAGCTTTTATGATGACAGATAGCCAGGCACTTAGACTGTTTCAGGGCAGAAGCGTTGACCTTTGGGAAATTGCCCGGATTTTGGCTAGCTATGGTCCGGAATATATCCTGATCAACGCCAAAGATGGCACCCTCCTGGTCTATTCCCGTTTGAATCAAAAACGCTGGGTCTTCTCTGCTTATCCAGGCAAACCCTCTGATCCTACAGGTATGTTGGATGCTTTTGATGCTGGATTTTTGGCTGGTTACCGCAAAGAGTACGATGTTATCCATGCCGTTTTATGCGGTCTGGTTAGTGCTTCATTTTGCGTTGAAGGCAGCGGACCATCGTACCTGTTGGAATGTTTGCCTGGGTTAAAAGAAGCGCGGTTTAAGGTCTTGAGTCAAGAGGTAATGGAGGTGTAATTGAAGGCAGGGGGGTCAGGGTTGGTAATTCCGGTTGGCTGATCGGAATCAGCGTCACGTCGTAAAGCCATTTCCAGTGCTTTCCGGTGATGAACAGGCGATCATTTTCGGCGTCATAAGCAATCCCGTTCAATACTTCCCCTGCTCTTGCCTGGTTTTCTTCCGGGCGCAGTCCGCCCATATCCAGCATGGTCACAACCATTCCGGTTTCCGGGTCAATGATGGCGATCTGGTCTGAGAGATAAATATTTGCGTAGATATCCCCATTCACATATTCCAATTCATTCAGGTATTCAATTGGCATTCCCTGCCAGGTCACGAGGGTTTCTTTGTGGCTAAAACCGCTGGCAGGGTCAATCCAAAACAGCTTGTTACTGCCATCTGAAAGGATCAGTCCTGAGCCATCACTGGCAAGCCCCCATCCTTCTGTACTATAGGAAAATTGACCAACATTTTCAAAACTTTCCAAATCGTAAACAAAGGCTGTCCCTTCCTGCCAGGTCAGCTGATAGAGCAGCCCATCCAATTCCATCAGCCCTTCCGCGAAATATTGCTCTGGCAACTTGATTTCTTGCAGTACTTCTCCGCTTTCAGGATCGACCTTGCGGAGAGAGCTGTTGCCATATAAGCCGCAACTCTCATAAAAATACCCATCGCGGTAGATCAATCCCTGGGTGTAACAAGCTGGATCATGTGGGTAGCGCTTGATGATCTGGTAACCGCCATAATCTCCCAAATCGGGTTTTTCTGGGGTGGAAGTAATCTCAGGGGCGCTTACCTGATTGAAACGCACACAACTAAAGAGCGCAACCAAACCAATGACGGCAAGCAGAATGAGCAAATTTCTTGAAATCTTGCTTTTATTCATACTGAAATGATTTTAACTTAATTTCCGACCTTCTACAGTCGGGTGATAAAATGGGGAAAACACAATTGGAGGAAACATGACTGACGTTCTTGAACGCTTCTTGCGTTATGTAAAAATTGACACTCAATCGGCTAACCATTCTGCCACCTATCCCAGCACGCTTAAACAACTGGATCTCTCCCGCCTGTTGGTGGACGAATTGCATGAGTTGAACCTGGAAGATGTGCGCCTGGACGAATTTGGTTACGTCACTGCTACACTGCCTTCCAATGTCAGCCAGCCCACACCCACCATCGGTTTCATTGCCCACGTGGATACCAGCCCGGCTGCTTCTGGAAAGGATGTCAAACCCCGCCTGGTAGAAAACTATGATGGCGATGATATTGTTCTCAACCAGGAACAATCCATTTACCTCAGCCCTGCAGATTCTCCGGATTTAACCAGGCACATTGGCGAGACCCTGGTGGTCACAGACGGCACCACCTTGCTCGGCGCAGACGACAAAGCCGGCGTTGCCGCCATAATGAGCGCCATGGCTACCTTGATGGCCCATCCTGAGATTCCACACGGTAAGATCAGGGTCGGCTTCACTCCAGATGAGGAAGTTGGCGCGGGGGTGGATCATTTTGATGTTTCTGGCTTTGCTGCCGATTTTGCTTTTACCATGGATGGCGGAAAGGTTGGTGAACTGGCGTACGAAAACTTCAACGCTGCCGGAGCCGAGATCACTGTTCACGGCAAAAGTTTTCATCCGGGCGATGCCAAAGGAAAACTTGTCAACGCGCTCCAGGTTGCCATCGATTTTCACAACCTCCTGCCCGTTTTTGATCGTCCGGAACACACTGAAAAGCGCGAGGGCTTTTTCCACCTGGTAGGTTTGCAAGGTGAAGCGGAACAGGCTAAGCTGGAATACATCATTCGGGACCATGACCGCCAGTTGTTTGAAGAAAAGAAAACGCTGATGAAGATGGCCGCCGATTACATCAATCAACGTTATGGCGCGGGCACATTGGAACTCCATTTGAAAGATCAGTATTACAACATGCTCGAAAAATTAGCCCCTCATCCAGAAATACTGGATTTGGCGCGCAAGGCTTACCGCGCGATCGGCGTAGAGCCTGAAGAGGTGGCAGTGCGTGGTGGAACTGACGGCAGTCGGTTGTCTTTTATGGGTCTGCCAACCCCGAACCTCTTTACTGGAGGGTATAACTATCACGGACGCTTTGAGTATCTCTCAGTGGAAGAACTCAAACTCGCCACCCAGGTCATAGTAGAAATTGCCCGCCTGGCAACTGAAGGCTTGTAAAAAACAGTAGATCGGGTAGATTCTGATAACAAAAAATGGAGAGCATGTTTGCTCTCCATTTTTGATTGCTTCTTTTAAGAATTAGCAGCAGCCAGAATCGCAGCCGTCGCCGCAATCGCTGGAGAAGCAGCCGGCACAGCCGCTAGTCTGGTGCAGGTGACCGTGGGCAATTTCTTCTTCAGTCGCCGGGCGGGTCGAAAGCACCGTGACCTGGAAATCCAGGTCTTTTCCAGCCATTGGGTGGTTCATGTCCAATTCTACAGATTCATCGCTCAACGCGGTAGCGACAGCTTGAAAAACATTACCGGAAGCGTCGCGTAAGTTCATTGGCTCTCCCAACAGAATCTCAAAATCAGGGGGAAATGACTCGCGATTAACGTTCAGAACCATGCTCGGGTCAAATTCTCCATAAGCATCTTCTGCCTTAACCAAAACACTTTTCCGATCACCAACATTCAGACCCGTAAGCTCGTTTTCCAAGCCAGGGATGATGTTGCTATGTCCGTGCAGATATTCCAACACGCTTGATTCCAATTCCTGACCTTCAACGTTCAGGTTATAAGCAATTTGTACGACAACGTCGTTTTGAACAGTTTCCATTCTAAATCTCCATCTGTTTTTTATGTTAGGTTCGCGATTATAACAGCAAATTCATTTATTCTTCAACAAGTTGAACAAGCAGGTCTTCTAACAATACTTGTACAAAATCCCCCATTTCCAATCTTAAGACCGTTTCAATAACCTCCTGATTGAGGATATTTCTCAATATAGCAGGCAATGACTATAGAGCAAACCTCAATTGAGTGTCTTTTTCAACGTCAGGATCTACCAACCACCCTTTGGATTTCAAATTTTTCTATTAATCTTAAATATTCTATCCAAGCAAAATCACTAAAGTCGTCCTCTTCATTCATTCCAAAGTACTCTGGTGGTATTGGAATAAGCGGATTACCAAAAAAAATGACGTGAACAAATCTATCTATGTCAACCAAATCATCGAGATCGTCTATTTGGATTGGCAACCTTGTTAATAAATTTTGTTCAACTCCTAGGTATCGAAGATTCATTAATTTCTTCACATTTTTCGATAGTTCTCTAATTGAGTTTTTCCCTAGTCTTAAAATCCTTAAACTAGTTAATTCAAACAATTCTTCTTGAACATTCCTAATATTGTTGTCGTTAAGATGTAAAACAATAATATTTTGAAGATTCAATACCGATTCAGGGATTGATCTAAGATGATTAGAATCTACCATCAATTCAATAAGATTGGGGATACTTGCTAATTCAAGCGGTAACGAATCAATCAAATTATTTCTGATCCAAAGCCTCTCTAGGCCACTCATTCCTCCAATCTCTGGTGGAATATTTTTTAACAGATTATTATCTAGAATTAATTTTTTCACTTTCGTTAAATACTGGATTTCTTTTGGTAATTCAGTGATACCGAAATTACTTAAATCTAATATACCCCCATAATTTGCAGCCCATTCAATTTTCCTATCTAGTTCTTCTTGGGTAATTTTCATCATTTTAAATCCGGTCTCTCATAAAATTAGCTTTCTTTGTACGCACAAAACATTGGCGCAATAAAACTAACAAATTTTGATTATGACAAACAGACTTTCATCTAATAAGATCTAATTTACAATCTTGCCAGGATCTCTTTCTTTTTAATTTCGAATTCTGAATCACTGATTAGTCCTTGTTGTAACATTAAATTCAATTGTTTTAATCTTTCATATTGATTTTCACGGTCTTTTATCGCTTCATCAGGTGAGCTATTTGATTGAATTGACTCCAATTCTTTAGCCAGCTTTCCTGATTTCACCATGTTTATTGCAACTTCAATTTCTTGCAGATCGCCTTTGAATAGGTTTTTAATAAAAAATTGATTGCCCCTTGTGTAAACCCAAACACCGGTGTTTCCAACATGATCTTGACCAATTTCAACATCCTTGATAGAAGCTATTTCCAATCTAGATGATCGATTTTCTTTAAGAGGGCGAATATTATCAACTTCACCTGCCATCCGGCCAATTACATCAAACACAAAACCTTTGACTCCTTGACTATAAAGTGGAAACATTATCGTCGTTTCTTTAAACATCACAAGGTATAGGTTTTTTAAAGTTACAATTGTATAGCCAGTTGCAATCTCTCCATTCTTGTATAAATAATGTTGTCTTTCAAAATAAGCTCTTTTGTAATTTTCTGAAGTCGAAAACAAGAAATAACTTGGCCAATAATTTATAAAAATATCGTTGTTATTACTGATTTCCTCCAATTTGTTATTTTTCAAATCCTGGTAGACCAAATTGCACCATAAACTAAATTCTTTACTTTCACTTTTTTTTGGATAATAAGTCTGATGACATATGGCTGCAGATAGAACTTTTTGTTCTTGATCAGTTAAATAAGGCATTTCCCACTATCTCCTTATAAAATATTATAAAAATTCTATCACTGTTTAGCCTTGATAGCAACATTTAATATATGAGCGTTTTCATATAATACTTGTACAAAGTCTTTCCTCTATCGGTAATACAATTATAATCATTCCTCTAATTGAAATATTTTTTCAATAAGGAAGTTATGGACTGGAAGAAAACACTCTCACAAAAAGGTTATCGCCTCACTAAACCTCGCAAGCAGGTCATCGAACTGCTGGAAACTGCCGAGGTCGCTCTCAGCCCCCAGCAAATCCACCATGAGCTGCAACAAAAAAGATGCGACCTCGGTCTCGTCAGCGTCTACCGCACACTTGATCTCTTGACCAACCTCGAGCTGCTAACCGTGGTCTATGACACACAGCGCAACCCTGGTTACATGCTTAGTACCGCCGGACATCATCATCACATTGTCTGCCAGCAATGCCACAAAGCGATGGAATTTTCCGGCTCAAATGATATTGATGGACTAGTCCACCGCGTTGAAGAGGAAACCTCTTTCCAGGTCAGCAGTCACTTCCTGCAGCTCTTCGGGCTCTGCCCTGAATGTCAGAAAATCAAAGATACTGGAGAAGTACATTGAAAAATATATTCCCGATTTTATTGGCAATTTCACTTTTACTTGGAGCCTGCGCAACACAAACCAACAATAACCCTCCGGCCATCGAAGACGAGCGCCTAAAAATATCTGTAAGCATTGCATCAATCCAATGGCTGGTGGACCAAATTGGTGGCGAACGGGTGCAGACACAATCGCTCACCACCAGCGGCGATGATCCTCACACTTACGAGCCCAGCCCGCAGCAAATGACGAGTATGGCAATGTCTGACCTTTATTTTACGGCTGGAGTTGAATTTGAAGAGGTTTGGATTCCAAAATTCAGCGATGCAAACAGCAATCTGAAAGTGATGGATGTCTCGGTTGGAGTTGAACGCATCCCAGTCGCTGATCATCTTCACGATGAAGGTGATGAACACGAAGGTCTTGATCCGCACATCTGGCTTTCCTCCAAAAATATGGCACAAATCGCCAGGAATATTGCTTCAACTCTTCAAAGCATCGATCCCGAAAACGCCGGGCTGTATCAAAGCAATCTCGTGCGCACCCAAGCGATCATCGATGATGTCGATCAGCAGTTAAGCCAAATGTTTTCTCAAACTATGCGAAAGCAATTTCTGATCATCCATCCTTCGTTGGGTTATTTTGCAGATGCTTACGAGCTGCAAATGATCCCGGTTGAGATTGACGGATTGGAACCCAGTCCGACTCAACTCGCAGAAATTCTGGATGCCTCGAAAACATATGGGATTCACACACTCTTTACACAAACAGGCACCAACCCGCTGAACGTAAATATGCTGGCAGAGCAGGCAGGCATAGATCAAATTGTTGAAATTGACCCAATGTCTTATGACTGGCCAACAAACATGCTGCTGATTGGTACGTACCTGCAAAATGCCCTCAATTAAGGAAAAGATGGAAAAAGAACCTGTTATCTCGATAAAAAATCTCTGGGCAGGCTATGAAGCTGACACCATCCTGGAGGATATCTCCTTCGAAATGTTCCAGGATGACTATGTCGGTCTGATAGGACCCAACGGAGGTGGAAAGACCACCCTCATCAGAGTGATCCTCGGATTGATCAAACCGGACCGCGGAACAATTACTGTGATGGGTCAGGATCCTGTTAGAGGGCGAAAACACATCGGTTATGTATCGCAATTCCAGGTGGAAGACAAGCATTTTCCCGTCAGCGTCCGGGACGTAGTGGCGATGGGGCGCTTACAGCCCAATCTCCAGAGAAATTTTGGCATCCACACCCACGACAAGCAAGCGATTGAGATCGCGCTGGAACAGACCGGCATGTTGGACTATCGCAAGCGCACAATGAATGAGCTCTCCGGAGGTCAACGGCAGCGTGTTTACATTTCGCGCGCCTTGGCAGCTGAACCGAAAATACTGCTCCTGGACGAACCTACTTCCAGTGTGGACAGCCAATCCAGCAATCAACTCTACGATCTTTTGGCTGAGTTGAACGACCACATTGCCATCCTGCTGATCTCTCACGATCTGACCGCCATTTCCACCTATGTCAAGACCATCGGCTGTGTTAATCGCCAGCTGGTCTACCAGGGCAGCAAAGAGCTCACCAACGAGATGATAGAGGTTGGTTACGGCTGCCCGGTGGACCTGATCGCTCACGGTGTTCCCCATCGTGTGATCGCAGGTCATCAACACGAGGATCACCATGATTGAACAACTTGCCACGATTTTTTCCTACGAATTTATGCGTAATGCGCTTATTGCCAGCCTTTGGGTCAGTCTTGCCACCGGCATCATAGGATCACTGGTTGTTCTCAATCGAATCGTCTCCCTCAGCGGCGGCATCGCACATGCTGCTTATGGTGGGGTTGGCATTGCCTATTATTTCGGTCAGGACCCGATGATCGGCGCACTGCTTTTCAGCACTGTCTCCGCGCTCATTATGGGTATGGCCAAGCGAAAATCACGCTCAGGTGCAGATACTCTCATTGGAGTTATGTGGTCGATCGGCATGGCGATTGGGATCATATTCATCTCCCTCACTCCCGGTTATAAAGCCAACCTGATGAGCTATTTGTTTGGCAGCATTCTGGCTGTTTCAGGAACAGACCTGCGCCTGATGGCTCTGATCGCCTTTCTGGTTCTTGGATTTGTCATTTTTACCTACCGAAGCCTTCTTGCAATTTCTTACGACGAAATCTTCAGCACTGTACGTAATGTGCCGGTCAATCTGGTTTACCTGACCATGCTGGTATTGATTGGACTAACCGTGGTGGTTGCCATGCGCATGGTTGGGCTGATCATGGTTATAGCGCTGCTTTCCATCCCTCCTGCCATTGCCTTGAACCATTTTAAGGATGTGCGCGGAATTATGCTGAGCTCGGTCCTGATCAGCTTCCTGCTCTGCTTTATGGGTCTGGTGATCTCGTTCCAAACCAACATTCAGGCAGGTCCGGTTATCATCTTGCTGGCTTCCGCCGCCTTCATAATTTCCAGCTTGGTGCGGCGATTGCACTTATCAAAAAACCCGTGACAATTGTCACCTTTATGGCGATTAGTACAACCATCTTTTTGTTAATGTGTTATTAAATTCATAGAGTACAATCTAATATTATGGGTGTTAAGGAATTTATTCAGGATTCGGCGGCAATTAAAACGGGCTTATGGGTCGGGAAGACTTTTTCGCTCCCGACTCTTAGACGCCTGGCAAAGTTTCTTGGCAAAATTCTTGCCTCACGCCAATCCAGCAATTTAGTTCGGAACATTAAAGCCAATCAATGGGTTGTTTGCGGCGAACGGTTGACCAAAGAAGAACTACAAGACCAAACTCTCCGCGTAATAACCTCCCAACTCACTTCATTAGCTGAATATTACTATTATTATCACCACCCCGAGGAAGGGCGTAACCTGATCCACCTTACTCCCGAAGCACAACGCGCCGTCGATGATGTCCGCGATCGCAAAGTCCCTACTTTTTTTGTCGGTCCCCACATTGGAAATTTCGATTTCTTCTTGATGGCACTGAGCTGGTTAGAAGTGCCCCTCTACGTTCTCGCCTACCCCAACCCCAACAACGCCTACAAAGAGCAAAACAAACTACGTGCTTCTGTTGGGGTGGACATTCATCCAATCTCGTTCACTTCCTTCCGCAATGCCAAACAGGCAGTAAGAGATGGCAAAGCGCTTGCGACTGGCATAGACCGTCCGCTGCACAATCCAGAGGATGCAAAATATAAACCGATCTTCTTCGGTCGCCCTGCTGCCCTTCCCATCTTTTATGCACGCTTGTGCCTTGAAACAGGGGCAGTTGCCCGCGTTATAGGCAGTTATCGCCAGTCCGATGGCACATTTATGATTGATGCTTCTGAACCTATCGTGATGGAGTCCCATCCCGATCTAATGGAAGAAAACCTGCTCAATGTTGAAAAAGTGTTAAAGCCTACTGAGGATTTTATTCGTAATTATCCGTCCGACTGGGCGATGTTTTATCCGGTCTGGCCGGAAGTTTTTCCTTTAATTGAAAATCTACTATAAAGAGGTCTTATGACGAATCAAAATGATGGAACAAAAAACGATAAAAGGACCAATGATATTCTGCTCGGTCCATTAGAGCGACCTGCACTTCAATTCTTTGCCCGAAAGATGCCCGCCTGGGTGAACTCGGATATGCTGACAGTATTAGGGCTACTTGGCTCACTGCTGGCAGGCGTTGCTTACGCGATGGTCGGGATGGGAGAGATAAAAGGCAACCCCTGGCTGTTTGTTGCCAGTCTTGGGTTTTTTATCAATTGGTTTGGAGACAGTCTCGATGGTACCCTGGCGCGCTACCGCCATCACGAACGCCCCAATTATGGTTTTTATACCGACCACGCTATCGATGGGATTACCGCTTTGATCATCTTTACGGCGATTGGTCTTTCTGGGATCGCGCGCCTTGATATCAGCATATTTGCCCTTGCTTGCTGGCTGTTATTGATGATCCAGGTATATCTCAAAACCCATGTTACCGGCACTTTCGAGATGACCAGTATTGGCGTTGGACCCACAGAAGTGCGCCTTTTTGTGATGCTCCTAAACACGGTGCTATTCTTCACTGGTATTGGCGGCTATATCTGGACAGTCACTATAAAAGGAATAGAGTATGGGTTGACAATTGGAAGCATTATTGTCTTGTCTGCTGCGCTTTTATTCCTGGGTTACTTTATTTACCAGGTAATGAGAACAGCCATTACCCTTGCAGCACAAGACGAAGCCCGTCTTGTTAAACGATTGGCAAAAGAAGCCAGGAAAGCTGAAAAAACTGAACAAAAGGCTGCAAAAAAAATGCGAAAACAGTTAAAAAAAGAACTTGCCAAATCCAAGACCTCCACAACAGTCGTGGAAAAAAAAGTCGAAGCTCCTAATCCATAGATCAGGATTATGGGATTAAATGCAAGCCGGGTTCAAGCTTTGAACCCGGCTTTTTTCAACCAAGGGGTATGAAGTTCTAATCCAGTGAAGTAACTACAAAATCGTCAATGCTCACGATCACTCCTGGATCATCAAACGTGCTTACGATAAAACCAACATCGCCACTTGCAAATGAGTTATCAGGATCAGTTGCTTCTGCAACCAGTTCACCGTAGACCCAGAGTTTCAAAGTATTCCCCTCGCAACTTGCTTCAACCCAGTTAAAGCTTGGGTCAATCTTGTCCGTGGTGTCATAGCCATCAACAAAGAAGATCCATTCACCATTCAATCGCTTTCCAATTCGCACATAGCCATCATTACCGAAAGTAATTCTGTAGAAATTTTCGTCATCCTGATAGCGGCAGATAAAACCCTGTAAATTTTCTGTCTGTTCAGAATCATTACTAAAATAGGCTTCCATTCTCACGTCATCGGCGTCTATTTTCCTGGTGACATCCCAACTCTCCCAATTATCCTGTTTCATCGTATAGGTAAGCCATCCATAAGAAAGCTCCAGGTCCGATTGCTTGTAAGTCCCGAACAGCCAGGTGCCATAATCCGATTCAAAATCATCCGAAAAAAGCACATTTCCGGGCAGGATTTCGTCATCAAATTGACCTCCCTGGTCGGCTGAGGGTATATCAGCAGCATAGACAGTCAAATTGTCATAAGCGATGGTAATGTCACCTTCTTCCCAACTGCGGGTATAAAGACCGATTTGCCCTTCTGGATGAGAACTGTCTTCTACTTCTGCCAGCAATTCGCCATTTGACCACAATGCCAGCCTGGTTCCGTTGCATTCTGCGCGAATCAGGTTTTCCGATGGGTCAATCACATCGCTTGAGGCAAAATCAGAAGCAAGATTCTCATATACGTTATCCACATATTTATCAATGGAATACCATCCATCGCTGCCGATGAAAAGAAAATAGAAATTATCTTCGTCAGTATAACGACACACAAAACCCTGACCATTCTCTTCGCTGCCGGCGTGCAGGCGAGCCTCAACTTCCATGATCACATTAGGTGTACCCAGGTCAAAAGTTTCGCTCCAGAGCATATAGCTATCCTCAAAAACAGTCATGCGATATTCACCGTCTGTGATTTCGTCCTCACCCGCTCCGCTGTCCCACTGACCAATGTTCCAGGTACCATCATTGTTTGAAAATTCTTCCAGCCACAAAAGCTCGTAAGAGTCAAGTGATTCCGCTTGAGGCGCTGGTGTGGGCTCAACTTCCTCAATGGTGGGTTCTGGCAAGACTTCGGTTGGTTCAGGGATAACTTTTGTCGGCTCAACTACTTCAATTGTAGCTTCAGGTGCTACCACGACCGCGGTTGCAGTGGGATCAGGCGTTTCTTCAACCTTAACAAGTTTCGGCATTGAGCAGGAAACAACAGCCAATATCATTATCATAAGTACTATAGTGAGTTTCTTCATTTTTTACTCCAAGTTAATCTTAATTTTGAGTTTTTTTGCTTGAAATTTACTGAATGTGTAATAACATACAATTATATCTCAGCTCAGTAGTTTAGTAATAAAACTCGTACAATACGTTCTGTTAATTGATATTATTTCGCCTTCTGGCAAAGAGAAGATACCGGGGGACAATACGTTATAATCAACCCGCGCATTAAAAAGCAGGAGTTAGAGATGCAATTAGGAATCATTGGTTTACCTCAATCTGGAAAAACAACCGTTTACAAAGCCCTCACCGGTGCGGATATTCCAACCGAAATGTCCACCGGACAAATGGAAGTGCACACAGCGGTAGTAGATGTTCCCGACCCACGCGTAGAGAAACTTTGCGAGATGTACAAGCCCAAGAAGATCGTCCGCGCTAAAGTGACCTATGCTGATATTGCCGGGCTGGATGGCAATGCTGGTCGTGCTGGCTTGCCAGGCGTGATGATCAATCAGCTGGCTCAGATGGATGGCTTTTTACATGTGGTTCGCCAGTTCGAGAATGCCAGTGTTCCCCACCTTGCTGAGAAAATCGATCCTGTCCGCGATATTCAGACCATGGATACCGATTTTATTTTGAACGATCTTGTTATGGTGGAACGTCGCCTGGAAAAACTGCGTGAGGAACGCCGCCGCGGGGTTTCCCGCCCACGCGAAGCGATCCAGGCAGAAATAGATTTGTTTGAACGTCTGGAGACCATGCTTAGTGCGGAGAAACCGCTTCGTCACTACAACTTCAGCTCGGAAGAAGAAAAAATTGTATCCAGTTTTGGTTTTCTGAGCCGTAAACCGCAAATGATCGTCTTCAATCAGTCCGAAGACCAGACGCCCATCGAATACACCAGCCCCCATCCACACACCACCGTAGTCAGCCTGCCTGCCAAGCTAGAGATGGATATCATGGCGCTTGAACCGGAAGATGCTGCCATGTTCATGGAGGAGTTTGGTGTTACAGAACTGGGCATGTCCCGCTTGATCAAGGTTTCTTACGATCTTCTCAATGTTCACAGCTTTTTCACGGCAGGTGAGAAAGAAGTTCACGTCTGGACGCTTCGCAAAGGCAGCAACGCCCGTGAAGCAGCCGGAACAATTCATTCGGATATGGAAAAAGGCTTCATCCGCGCCGAAGTAATCTCATTTGATGACCTTATGACCTATGGGACTACCGCCGAAGCCCGCAACCATGGTCGTCTGAGGGTTGAAGGCAAGAATTACATCATCGAAGATGGCGATATCATCGAAATCCGGTTCAACATCTAACTCGTAGGGAAGGGGCTCGACTTCTTCCGCCACCTCGGAATGGCACACCCTTACAGGGCAATAGAAACCACTCCCTACTGCAATAACCCTCTCCGTTGAAGCGGACCTCTCCACTACCTCGGAATGGTGCAAGACCATTCCCTACTATAATAACCCTCTCAGCTTGAGAGGCGAAGTCCAGCCGAAGGCTGGTTCCGTGAACAAAGCGAACGGGGGTGAGGTAAGTCTGATCAAACAATGACATCAACCTCGTAGGGAAGGGGCTTGATGTCAAGACCATGATTGTTTACACTTTGTTTGAGGTGATTGTTTACACTTTT
>CAZYIJ010000003.1:0-36463 GCA_964647425.1 uncultured Anaerolineaceae bacterium | reverse complement strand
CAGATGGAATTGTTCTTTTGCTCGTCGTTCTTACCTTGTATTTCTTAAAAAAAGATGAGTTCCATTTAAGGAGCTTTTTCTATCTTTCAGCAATAATATGTGGCATTCTCACTGCAACTAAACTGGTTGGGCTCTACTTTTTCTTAGCTGTAGCTTATTGTCTTTGGATGGCGCGACAGCAAAACAAAATTGTCTGGCCAAAAATTATTAAATCAGGCTTGCTCTTTATTGCTCTGATGGCAGTGAGCTTTGTAATTTCAAATCCATTCTTGCTATCAAGCTGGGGTCGAATTGCATGGTTCCAGATTTTTCAAAAACAGAGCTTCCTGCTCAATCAAGGATATGGTATTGTATATCCAAAGGGGCTACTCGCTACATACCCCTTATTAAAGGATAGCTATGGCAATGCCATATTCCTGCTGATTGCGTTGGCAACGAACATTTGGGGAGCGATGAAAAGCCAGAATAAGCATCTGTACAGGCTCATTCTCTCTTGGTCTTTACCTATGACTATCACAACTTTTTTCTTGACACATTTTAAATACCAATATTGGTTACCAGTTGGCGTTTTGCTCATTTCAGGTTTTGTAGGCATGTTTCCCGAAAAGATTTCACTTAAGAACTATAAAAGTAAGGCCATCTCTATTTTTCTACTATTTATTGTCTTAGGTCAAATAGCATTCTTTATTCCACAAAACATTAAAACGATTAAAGCCAGTTATCGCCGCGAGGAAGATAGCGCTGAAATTTCTTTTTACAAACACATCTCAGAAACATTGAAGCCAATTGAGAATAAAGAGTTGAACGTTTACTTTGACTATCGTCTTTACCTACCTGAGAACAAAAACTGGCTAGTTCACACGTCTTTTGATCTTCTGAGCTATGACTTTGTAGAGGAAAAAGAATTTGATGTTCTTCTGCTTTTAAGGCAACGCATCAATGACTACTTAAATCCAAACGCCATAGGTATTAATCAGCAAGCCTTTATTGAAAGCCAACGATTTTACAAGGCAGCTAAATCAGGGAAGATAAACGGGTATATTCTTCTCTATCAAGACGAACTAGGGCTCATTTTTGTAAGCGACTTTATTCATAGAACTCACTTTGTGGAATAAGACAAGACTTAAATTCATAGAAAGAATAATAAATGAAACTTGATATCCCAACAAAACGATTTGACGATGCTTTTATTTCCTTTATACAAAAATATCTAAATGTTATCTATTTTGCGATAATTACTATTATCGGCATAAATTTGCGCAATAATTTTCGTGGCTATCTCTCAGGGGATATGGCGTGCTGTATACAGCCCTGGACTGAACATTTGAAAAATAATGGTGGGTTCCTCGGTATCAAAACTCTGGAAACCAATTACTCCGTGATGTATCAATATATCTTGGCTTTCATAAGTTACTTCCCAGGCTCCACAATTGCAAAAGCAAAAGTTGTAAACTGGGTCTTTGATTTCTTAACGGCGGTATTTGTAGGACTCTTCGTTGCAAAACTTAAAAATCGTCCTAAATTCAGTTTTATTCCCATTCTTGCATATACAATAGCGCTTTTTATACCCACCGGGATCTTGAATAGTTCACTTTGGGTTCAGTGTGACATCATCTACACAAGCCTCGTCTTAATTTCAGTCTATTTATTTACAGAAGATAGATTTGGTTGGTCGTTTGTAGTATTTGGGCTTGCTTTAAGTTTCAAGCTTCAGGCAATATTCTTGTTGCCATTATTTATTATTTTCTACATCAAGACTCGAGAGTTTTCAATAATTCATTTTTTGTACCTTCCGATTGTATACATACTCGTCTATTTGCCAGCTTTTTTGTTAGGTAAGCCCTTCAGTCAGATTTTTAGAGAATACACGATTCAAGTCGGTAATTATCCTTCAATGGTACTTAATTTTACTAACCTATACGCCCTATTACCTGATGATTATGAGCTTTTTGCTTTTCCCGCAATTTTAATTTCATTGACTGCACTTGGTTTTTTGGGGTTCATGGTTATATCACTAGAAAAACTCAAACTGACTGGAAATAAAATCACTGAGCTTGCTCTTATTGTAAGTATAGTTACTGTTTATTTTTTACCATCTATGCATGAACGATATATGTTTATGGCTGATTTCTTTGCTATCATTTACCTGTTTATAAAACCCAAACATTTTTTTATTCCATTCATCATTTGGTCAATAAACACAATGACTTATCTGCCTTACCTTTTTGGATTGCAACCATGGTTTGATTATAGAGCTATTGCATTAATTTTATTTGGGATTTTGATATTCATGGTTCATGATTTTTTCAACAATAATTCTCATATATCTGAATAAAGTAAAAAAAACACTTTCACTAAGAATTTTAATAAGCTGTTAACAACCGCATTTTTTTGTTAGGTGGAAAAAGCAAACTTGTAAAACACCGCAATAGGCGGTGATAGAATGGGAGCAATTCATCATTAAGCAACGAGGAATAATGGAAATTTTTGATCTCTATGACCGCGATCGTATCCCAACCGGAGAAACCATCACACGTGGGCAAAGACCACCAGAGGATAGATACCACCTTGTTATACATATCTGCATCTTTAACCAGGATGGTCAAATGTTGATCCAAAAGCGCAGTATCGAAAAGGGCTTATGGGCGGGAATGTGGGACGTCAGTGTTGGTGGGGCAGCACAAAAGGGAGATTCCAGCTGGCAGGCGGCGCAGCGAGAACTGGCGGAAGAACTGGGTATCGTTTTTGATTTTAGCAATGTTCGACCTGCGTTCACATTTAATTTTAAATACGGTTTTGATGATGTTTACCTGATCCACCTGGACCCAGAGCTCGAGGCTCTGAAATTACAGGGTGACGAGGTAACATCAGTAATGTGGGCTGACAGGGCAACCATCCAATCCATGATCGCATCTGGTGATTTTTTACCTTATCACCCGAGCCTGATCGATCTTTTCTTTGAACTTCGACTTTATCCTGATTTCTTTGCTAAAAAGTGATAATTCAGCATTAATTGGTCGGCACGATTTCGAAATTCTTTGGAATCCTATTGTATAATTGTCCTATCATAACCATTAAAGGAGGTTATTATGAATTTCCGTTCCCTACTTAATTTTGACAAGATGATTACTCCGGTTATCATCAAGATCCTCTTCTATATCGGCATTGCGCTATCCGTTATCGGCGGTATTATTGCGCTCTTTGGCGGCATAATCTCTGCCTTCCAACAAAACAGTCTCGGTCCAGCAATTGGTGGTCTGTTTGGTGGTCCATTGGTGATTGTCATGGGCATTCTATTGGCAAGGGTCTACGCAGAATTGCTGATTGTTGTGTTCGAAATTCACCAAAACCTGGTAGCGATCAAGAACAAGATGGTTGATGGGCAGTAGGAAGAACTAAACGGTGGAGGCGACCAGCCTCCACCGTTTTGAAAGACTATTTCAACCCTGAGCAAGCAAGTGATCATGCGCACCGCGATCTGAAGTGCGCTATATATGGCTCTTTCCGTTTGGAGGAAGTCTTTCTCCAACCTAGATGAAAGTTGCTGTCAGCATTAAAAAAGTAATGAGTTTGAAGTGGGACGAGCAGGATTTCTGCAATTCCAATCCGATTTTTTCCTTGAGAGTACAATAAAGAAAAAATACTGGTCATTCAGAGGTAAGCATGTTAGATATCAAATTGATTCGCGAACAGACCGAGCTGGTCAAAGAGTCCTTGAGCAAGAGACAGATGGAAACAGACATCATCGATGAAATCGTTGCGCTCGATGAAAAACGACGGGCGTTGATATTGGATGTAGAAAGTAAAAAAGCGGAACGTAATGCGGCCTCAAAGGAGATTGGTCGCATGAAAGAGAAAGAAGAGCGCGAGGCTAAAATTTCCTCCATGCGGACCCTTGGCGATGACATAAATTTACTGGATGAAGAGTTGAAGGGGGTTGAATCCCTTTTGTACAACCAATTAGCTACAATCCCCAACATACCGGACCAGGATGTGCCTATTGGCATTGATGACAAAGACAACGTTGTCATCCGGACAGTAGGTGAGAAAAGAGACTTCGATTTTGAGCCAAAACCTCATTGGGAACTTGGACCTGAATTAGGGATTCTTGATTTTGAAGCCGGTGTGAAATTGTCCGGAAGTCGTTTCTACGTTTTGGAGGGAGCTGGCGCACGTTTACAGCGGGCTTTGATCTTTTGGATGTTGGACTTGCACATCCGACAGGGATACAAAGAGTTCTACCCACCCTGGATGGTACGTGAAGAAATCATGTTTGCATCCGGGCAACTGCCGAAATTTGCTGAAAATCTGTATCACGACCACCTGGAGGACTTCTGGTGGGTTCCGACTGCCGAAGTGCCTCTGACTGGCATCATGATGGGTGAGGTTTTGGATGAAGCTGAATTGCCGCTCAATCTGACAGCTTATACTGCCTGTTTCCGACGGGAAAAAATGAGCGCTGGCAGGGATGTGAGAGGGATGAAACGGGGACACCAATTTGACAAAGTCGAAATGTACAAATACTGTCTGCCTGAGAACGCTGCCCAGGAATTGGATAACATGGTTGCCGATGCCTGCGCTACTTGCGAGCAATTAGGGCTTACTTATCGGGTATTGTTGCAGTCCACCGGGGATTTAGGCTTTGGATCTCATAAAACATATGATGTTGAGGTTTGGGCTCCGGGTTGCCAGGAATGGCTGGAAGTGTCCTCAATTTCAAATATCGGTCAGTTCCAGGCGCGGCGCGCCAATATCAAATACCGACCAGCCGATGGTTCTGCTCCTCTATTTGTTAACACCCTCAATGGTTCCGGCTTGGGAATGCCAAGAACGATGATTGCGGTAATGGAAAATTACCAGCAGGCGGATGGAAGTATTGTTGTCCCTGAAGTTTTGAAACCGCTCATGGGCGGGCTTGAGGTGATTCGTAAATGAGCATTAACCCAGTTTGGCTGTATTACCTCATCCTGGTAATCAGTGGACTTCTGAACCTGGTTGGATTGGTTGGTCTGTTTCTGGTGTTCTTTCCTGGACTGACAGTTGCCTGGTTGGGGCAATTGATTTGGGTAATTTTCGTAGGTTTTAACAAAAGCCACGAAAGCTGGCAATTTGGACTTACAATCGGGATCTTTGTCCTGAACACGCTGATCATGATCGTTGGCTCTCTGCTGGATAATATCCTTGGGGCATCAGGCTCACGAAAAAAAGGCGTGCCCTGGTGGGAAATCGGGGTCACAATGGTCGTGATGATCATTGCGGGAACATTGCTGACACCCATAGGGGGATTGGCTTTGTCTCTTGGAACGCTTTACCTGATGGAATACCGACGACTTGAAAAGGACACAAAAAAAGCTTGGGAAAGCACCAAGGCTTTGGCGTTTGGCTACGGCAGCGCTGCGATCATCCGCTTTTTCTTATGCCTGGTGATGATCGGTTTGTGGGTGTTTATGGTTGTGGTGTTGTAGGCATTCTTGGTCAGGTAACTCATAGGAAGCCCTATCAACTTTGCTAACAGGGCTGGCATATACTCGGAATTTATACCGTATCTAGCAAAAAAACCTCTGTACGGAACGGACACTGGCCGTTCCCAGCATTTCCCCCATTGGAACAAAGCTTAGAAATACTCATCCTTTCTCCATCGTTGCACGTTAGCTTTAACGTACTCACCATGAATAAGGTAATCCCTCTCGTTTCGAATTATGTGATCATTGAAGGATTTCTTCCAAAGTTTGATTTCGGGATAATTCGTCTGTGTTTTTCTGGTGACAATCGACTTAAGTGCCCCAATAATTTTTGAAAGATTGATGTAACCCTCTGATTCCAGAAGGGAGATGAGGATATGAATATGGTTAGGCATGATCACATAATCCAGTATCTCGACCCCCGGATAGTAACTTGGGATTTCATCTATACTCATTGCAGCTATAGCCCCGATGGTCGAAGGTTTGAATATGTTCTCTTCACCTTCTTGTTCGATTTCCCCTAAAAGATGTAAGTTATCATGACAATTAATTGTCACAAAGTAGATTCTTGCTGATGAATAGTCAAAGTTTTGAAGTCTGGGTAGTTTCCGGTTGTGCATGATTAGGTAATTTTAATAAATTCAAAGAAAAGGGCAATCCAGATTAGCAAAGCGTCACATTTACATTTTTTCCAACATAGTCAGGACCGGCCAGTGTCCGGTCCGTTCGCAGCGGTGGAAGGGGGCATTTGGAACGGCCGGTGTCCGTTCCGTACATAATCAAAAAGGGAACGGACGGTGTCCGTTTCATACATAGGTAATGAGGGGCTAGACGGTGTCCGTTCCGTACACAGTGATAGAGGGGGGCGTTTGGAACGGTCGGTGCCCGTTCCGTACAAGGTCAAACGAGGGGCGGCCAGTGTCCGTTCCGTACAGTAATTCTTAGGTACGAGCCTGGCGAGCGAGATAGAGGGCGATTGAGCCAGCAACAGCGGCGTTGAGCGAATCGATCTGCCCATATTGCGGCAGCCGCATTATTTCATCGCAATTCTTTCGAACCAAACTACGCAAACCTTCCCCTTCATTACCCACAACCAAGGCTACTCCGCCTTTCATTACTAACTTTTCAGGGGTTTTTGCCTTCTCATTTGCGTCCAGCCCATAAACCCACAAATCCAGTTCTTTCAACCTTTCGATTGCCTGGACCAGGTTGTATTGGGCAATTAACAGATGTTCAGTAGCACCTGAGGAAGCGTTGACAACTGCTGGTGTTACCTGGGCAGCTTGAGAGGAAGGGATTATGACGCCATGTACCTGCATCAATTCCGCGGTTCTCAGCAGAGAACCCAGGTTTTGCGGGTCCTGGATCAGATCGAGCAGGAGGAAAAAAGGTGGTTCTTCTTTGGCCTTTGAATGGGCGATGAGGTCTTCCAGTGCTGCATATGGGTATCCGCTGACTTCCAACGCAACACCCTGGTGGTGACGGTCGATCTGAAATAACTGCTGCTTGTTTGCCATGCGCATAGGAATTTTTTGCTCCCGGGCTAAATCGACAGAATCTTTCAATCTGCCTTCAATACGAAGGTCCTGTTGAACGAGCAAAGCAAAAAAATGACGACGCTTGACGCGCAAGGATTCATAAACCGGATTACGACCAGTGAGCCATTCTTTCATTAGTTTTCCCAACTCCAGGTTGTTCCATCTTTGCTGTCTTCCAGGATCACGCCCAAAGCTTTCAATTCATCACGGATCTTATCTGACATCTTCCAATTCTTCTCAGCGCGCAAATCCCATCGCACCGCAACCAATAAGTCAATGAAAGCATCTGCGGAGCTTGCCTGGGTACTTTCTTCGGATAAAACCAAGCCTAATGTGCCTGTCAATTCGTTGAAAACTGACTGTACACGCTCCAGCTGAGCGGTGTTTGCGCCATCGGCTCGTGCCTGATTGATCACTTTGACCAGTTCGTGAATCGCCGCCATTGCTAAGGCTGTGTTGAAATCATCGTCCATGGCTTCAATAAAAGCCTGACGGGCATGTTCGGCAGCTTCTTCCAGCTTTTGCTGTTCGCTTTCAGATAGACCCAGCACGCCAGGTAAAGCCTCTTTCTTTGCGCTAAGGAGACGTTTGTACGCTTGCGTGGTTTGCTCAACTACCGACTCGTTATAAGTGAGGGGGCTGCGATAAGAGCCGTTTAACACCCACAGGCGCATCACGTCTCCCGGATGGTCGCGGAGAAATTGATCGATCGTGATCATGTTTCCGACGGATTTGGACATTTTCTCATCTTTCAGACCCATCATGCCGTTGTGCATCCAATAGCGGGCAAATGTTTTGCCTGTAATCGATTCGGTTTGCGCAATCTCATTTTCGTGATGGGGAAAAATCAGATCGTTCCCTCCCCCGTGAATATCGATCTGTTCACCTAAGTGAACCATGTTCATAGCCGAGCACTCAATGTGCCAGCCGGGACGACCGGGACCCCATGGGCTTTCCCAGGCAGGTTCGCCTGGTTTGGCCGCTTTCCAGAGCGCAAAATCCATTGGATGTTCCTTGCGGTTATCCACCTGGATGCGGGAACCGGCATTCATGGTTTCCAGTGAGCGACCGCTGAGTTTTCCATAATCGTCATCGCTGTCAACACTATAGTAAACGTCTCCGTCTACAACATAAGCAGACTCGTTTTGAATGAGCTGCTCGATCATCTGTATGATTTGTGGCATATCCTCTGTTGCCCGCGGATTAACTGTTGCAGGCTTGATATTGAGCGCTTTCAGGTTGCGTTTGTAACCATCGATATATTGTTGGGCAAGTCCAAACGGGTCTACACCTAAATCGTTGGCTTTGTTGATAATTTTGTCATCCACGTCCGTGAAATTCATGACATAACGAACTTCATAGCCTTTGTATTCCAGGTAGCGTCGGGCGATATCAAAGACCAGGGCAGACATGGCATGTCCAATGTGAGCCTCAGCATACACAGTGGGTCCGCATACGTACATGCGCACTTTTCCGGGTTCGATAGTTGAAAAATCTTCTTTTGTGCGACTAAGCGTGTTGTAGATTCTGAGTGCCATCAGCGGCTCCTAATGTTCCGAAATCGGTTTTGCAAAAATCATCCGGCCAGCAGAGGTTTGCAGAATTTTGGTAACAGTAACACCAACGGTCTTTTTCAGGTAACGCTGTCCGTTTTCAATGACTACCATCGTGCCATCATCAAGGTAGCCGACACCTTGCTGATATTCTTTTCCTTCCTGGATGACTTCAATCAAGAATTCTTCACCAGGAAGCAAAACGACTTTGACTGCATTAGCCAAATCATTAATATTCAGGATCTCTATGCCCTGCAATTCTGCGACTCTGTTAAGGTTGTAATCATTGGTCAAAATGGGACAGTTCAGTTGTTGCGCCAATACCGTCAGGCGCTCGTCTACCTCACGCACGCCTTCCACATCGACATCACTGATGATCACAGGCACATCGTTGCCTTCCTGCAGTTCTGACAATACTTCCAAGCCGCGTCTTCCACGCTGCCGGCGTAAACTGTCGGCGGAATCAGAAACAAACTGGAGCTCGTTCAAAACAAAACGTGGGACAATCAGGCTGCCCCCCAAAAAACCAGTCTTGGCAATATCTGCAATGCGACCGTCAATGATCGCGCTGGTATCAACCAGAATTCTGCGCTCATTATCGTTTGAGCCTTTGCTAACCTTGGTGGTTTTTGTGCTGATGCCTCTGAACAGAGCCATAAAATCTTCCTGGCGGGTCACAAACAACACCACTCCCAGGTATCCAAAGAGAATCAATCCCACAAAAGGCAGGATTTGCCCCAAGGGACTTGGAAGCAGACTCAACGGATAAGCCATGATCGCAGCTGTGATCAAACCGATCATCAAGCCGAGTAAACCGCTGATCAATATCTGCGGGGTTGCTTTTTTAAATAGCTTTGCCAGACCTTGTAACGGCTTAATGGTGATATAAGGCGTGATTAAAAAGCCAAGTAGTGCAAAAATTATTGAATTGATCGCAATTGTGGCACCTTGAGTAAGAGATAAATTAGGAATAAAGCCAGAAACAAACGCATAAATTGGTGAACCGGTGAATGCACCAGCAACTCCAAGTATGATAGCGCCGACAATGCGAGATATGAATACCGCATTCATATGAAAACCTCCTATTTTAATGTGCTGAAAAAAAATATAATTATTTCAAATAAAATAATAGCATCTCAGGCTATCAAAGTCAACGAGATTTTCTAATGTTTGACGAAACTCTTACAATCTCGTGACAAAATCACCATCGAGATGACCAACCCCCGCCTTTAAGAGTTACTTTGAGGTAATCAAATTATTGCGCGGGCGCTGCCCGCACTAAGCCTTCTACGCTAAGTGAGCCTATCGCATCAAAGGGGTAATAAATAAACAAAGCCTTGCCCACCAACCAACTCTTCTGCACAAAGCCCCATTGGTGAGAATCGGAGGAGTGGTTTCGGTTATCACCGAGTACAAAAAGCTGTCCGGCGGGAACACTCCAACTACCGGAGTAGTTAGGGACTTCCATGATGTATGGTTCAGTGAGAGCATTGCCATTCACACGCACTACACCTCCGGAGATATCCACTTGATCTCCAGGCAAACCGATCACGCGCTTAATATAATCTTCCTGTGTATCCCCATTGTAATGAAAGACAACGACATCGCCATATTTCGGGTCGCCCAGTTTATAGGCCATTTTGTTTACCAATAACAGGTAGCCTTGTTTTAAGGTAGGTTGCATGCTGACATTAAAAACCCTAACGCGGGATGTAACGGCATTCAGGATAAAAAAAAGCACCAAAGCCATCAGAAGGGTTTCAAACAAATCACGCCAGAAGCCCTTGGATTTTTTTGAAGTTACTTCTGCAGGAGGAGCGGAATTTAGCTTTATTTCCGTTGTGTCTTCCGATTCAAAATTTTCGTATGTATTTTTGTTTTGTTCCATTTTTGTCCATGCGGTCAATTTGACGCGTTTAGCTATTATACCAAGCCTGGCAGAAGATACTACTCCCGCCTTTCACGTTTCTTTAGAATTAATTTGATTGGGGTACCCTTGAATGGGAAAACCTCTCTGATTTGGTTTTCGAGAAAGCGCGAGTAAGTGAAATGCGACAGACTGGGATCGTTACAGTAGAGCAAGAAGGTTGGCGGCGCGGTGTTGACTTGAGTGCCATAATAAATTCGGAACGGTTTGCCAGTTCCAGATGGTGATTGATGTTTGTCCTGAGCGTTTACCAAGACCTTGTTCAATTGGGCAGTAGAAATCTTTCGTAAACGTTCTTGCTGAATTTCGTAGACCAACGGTAAAACCTGGTGAACTCGTTGACCAGTGGCGGCTGAGATAAACATCACAGGTACGTATGGCAAGAAGTTCAACTCCCGGCGCAGATTTTTTTCAAATGCGGCGGCAGTGTCCTGATCTTTCTCAATTAAATCCCATTTATTGATCACTACCATAACGCTTTTCCAGGCTTCGTTTATGTAGCCGGCAATGTGTGTATCCTGCGCGGTGATTCCGCTGACTGCGTCAATGACCAAAACTGCAACATCACAGCGTTCAATTGCCTGCATTGCACGCAAAACAGAATACTTTTCCACACCTGGAATTACGGAGCCTCGCTTGCGGATTCCAGCAGTGTCGATGAGGGTAAATTCATGCCCATCAAAAATCATCTTGGAGTCGATGGCATCGCGCGTGGTGCCAGGAATATTGCTGACAATTGAACGCGGTTGTCCTGTGATCTTATTAAGCAGGCTACTTTTACCCGCATTGGGCTTACCGACAATTGCCACCTTAATGCTGTCGTCCTCTTCTTCGTCTTCAACCCGGGTTGGAAAGAGTTCCACTACCGCATCCAGGAGATCTCCGGTTCCCGTGCCGTGTATGGCAGAAATTGGGTAAGGCTCTCCCAAACCAAGCGAATAGAAATCCATGGCATTTAACCTTGCATTGGGGCTGTCAGCCTTATTCACAACCAGCAGGATCGGCGGCATTTTTTGTTCCCCCAATTTACGACGTTTTCGCAAAATATCAACGACCTCTCGATCAGCTTGTGTGACGCCATCCAAAGCGTCGGTGACCAAAAGAATCACATTCGCTTCTTCCATGGCAATCTCGGCTTGTTCGCGAATATCCTGGATAAAATCAGCCGAGCCAATAGACAAAGGATTCTGGGAATGCTGTTTGCTGGGGTCAATGCCCCCGGTATCCACGACAAAAAAGTCATGCCCGGCCCAGTCACCTTCAGCGACAAGCCGGTCGCGGGTGGTACCTGGTACATCGTCAACGATTGCTAATCGCTGTCCTACCAAGCGATTGAAAAGCGTGCTCTTACCAACATTTGGTCTTCCGACCAGGACAACTACGGATTTTTGCATGAGGGATTTCCTAATCTTTCTATTTCAACGCCAAAGTACAACTTCAATGGTACCCGGCAAGATGGAATCCAACCGCAGTTCATCATCGTTTAAAAATACGTCAGGCGATAATTGATAAGTTCCGGGGCTGCGATCGCTTAGATCAAGCGTCACCCGAATATTATCGGCAGTAAGCTCTTCGAGTAAATTCATGGGGCCAGAGATGTAAAGATCAACCCTATCAGGTGAGATGTTAACCGTCAAATCCACTTCCAGGTTAATGATTTCAACTGGCACACCAACAAATTGGATTGAGGATTGAATCGCATCTATACCAACCTGAACGGTGACTTGCGGGTTTCCGACAACAACAATCCCATCCTGCAATTGCAGTTCCACGTTGATATTGAAATCCTCATACGCTCCGCTCAGATTGATAGGAGCAGTATCCAGGAACGAAGGCATTTCTTCAGCCAGTGCCGGATCAGAAGTGTAGATGGTCACACTGGGGGGGTCCACCACCAAACTTGTCAGATGATAACCCTGGGCGATCGTACCTGTAGTTACAATTTTAACGAAGACATTGCGGTAACCAACCAATTGCCTGATTGGCACTTCGACTGTAATGGAGGCGGGATTTAGACTAACCCCCTCAATTACATTGCCGCGTCGGTCGAGAGGACGCAGTTCTACAGTCCTGGTGATGGTTGTCGTGGTGCTGCTAAGGTCGATACTTGCAACAACGTCGTTGACTTCGTTTATTATTGATTCTGGTCCCAACAACTCCACAGTCTCACTGCTCAATGTGGCTTCGTCAGCCTCATAGCTGATTGGTAGATTCCCTGTCTGGAGCAGGGTGATATCCAGGATTTTTGTTGCCATCTTTTCCAGGGTTATGTTGACCTCAGCTGGATTGACTTCCAGAACTTGAACAGGATTGAAATTAGCTGTGTCGATTTCCGGCACTAAATCGTAGGTGCCTGCTGCCAAACCTGACAGATTGATTTGAGCAGTTATCTGGTTGAAATTTCGTAAAATTTGTTCATGAACAGACCGTGGTGCTCTTAAGGTGATGGTAAGGTTAGAAGTGCTTTGCTCTGTGATCAAAAAATCCGGGTTTTGCCCCAATACTGTCAGGGGAACCGGGGTGGTATACGAAACAACTTCGTTGGGATCACTGGAGCTCACCGAAGATACCCACACGATTACAGCAAGGATCAAGGCTGTGAAAAAGATAGGGAGCAGTTTGAAGACCCGTTTAAGAAAGTCCATCATTCTGTTTCCTCCACTGGCTCTTCAACCTTATTTTTCTTTAAAAGCATTTTCAGGCGGTTGGTGTTGATAGGTTGGTCAGTTGCCATAATTGCGCGCATACTGTTGAGCAGGCGATCACCATCCAGACGTCGAATAAGTCTGCCGCGATGGGCAATCGAGATTGTGCCAGTTTCTTCTGAAACCACCACTGCCAAGGCATCGCTTACCTCGCTGATACCCATGGCAGCTCGATGCCGCAATCCTAACGAACGGTCAGCAGTACTGTTGAGCACGCCACTACTGGAAAGAGGCATAACACAAGCGGCAGCTTTAATACGATTCTCAAAGATGATCACAGCCCCATCGTGCAGCGGAGTGTTGGGGTAGAAAATTTGCAGCAGGATCTGGGGATTGACATCCGAATTTAGCATGACCCCATTCTTGTAGAAACGGTCCAACATCTCTCTTCGAGTCAGAATAATTAGAGCGCCGTGGCGTCGTTCTGACAGTTGAATGACAGCCTTTGTGATCGCGTTGAGGGTTTCTTCTAATTCCAAAGAAGCTTTTGTACCTCTGCGACTGCGCCAGAAGCGCAATTCTCCCATGCTCCCCATACGTTCCAGCCCACGTCTGATTTCCGGGGCAAAAATAACTGGCACCGCGATTATCAGTGCAGGGGAGACTGTTTGCACGAGCCATGAAAAAGCCGGCAGGTTCACCAGGGAAGTGAGGAAAAACACCAGAATGACGATCAGGAACACGCCCCTTAAAAGGGTCTGGGCATCGGTATCACGCAGCAGGTAGAGCAGCAAACTGAAGAATATGGTCACCAGGAGAATGTCTAAAACACTGGACCAGGTGAACCGCTCCATAATGAACATGAGGTTATTCCAAATTTCTTGCATTTTCTTTACCTGCTATACGAATTTAAGTATAACCTTATTTGAGGCTGTTGCCCAAAAATTTACAAGCGTTTCTGGGAAATTAATGTGTTTTGCATGGAGTAGGGTTGCTACCAGGCAAGAAATCTGATCACAACCTTATAAACTAAAAAACGACTGGTCACGGTCGTCCTTTAGAAAAACGAATAAAGAAATGGCTATCAAGTTTCGGGGATATTCTTAACCCAGACTTCCCCGGGCATTAATCCATTCTCTTTCAAAAAAGATATGTAAGTAGAATGGGGTATTTCATCCGGGACGTCTTCACCAGGCAGGAAACCGCATTGCCAGGCTTCTTTAGAAGACAGCACTTCGTGAGAGACTGCTAAGAGTGTGTATGCGCCTTGCAGCCAGGCTTCAAGCAAGGGAAAAACATCCTGGTTCGGGGCTTGCTCTGTTTTGATAGGGGATTGGTGGGTAAGCAGCGCCAGATCTTGGCGGGTACTGAGCCTTCGGATTTGGATCATTTCATCTTCCCAGGTTAGTATCGGAACTAATTTTGAGGCCAGAACCTGGTAAATTCGATCGCAAGTCCATTCTTGATGCGTGCCAGCAGAAAATAAATCGCAGGCTATTGGTAACTCGCTTTCCATAATCGAGCGCAACTCAAGAGGAGACTGAGTAATCTGTCTTACCAGGGGCAATCCCAGTTCATTCAGTGCCTGCGTTGTTTGCTTGAAGGTTTCCTCAAAGCTGCCATCAGTCCATATCACGGTATTAGAACGCGAAATTTTTTCTTCTTGTGGTGCCTGAGCATTGATTTTTTTCCAGGCAAGGCTTTCGCTGTGTCCGCGGTTAGTTACCAGGCGCTCAAAGCGCACTTGTTTATCTGCTGCTGCTGTCCAGATCTGATCGCATTGGTCAACAAGTTGAGATTCAAGCAGCTTGATTGCTTCAATTACTAAAAATGGGCGATTGAAGTCCTCGATCTGTTTCGATATTGCCTGGGTGACGTGGGGGTGGACGATTTCCTCCAGTATTTTTAGTTCAGCAGGATCGGCAAACACGATTCGTCCCAATTTACTGCGGTTGATCTGACCATCCGCCAGGCACAGGTCTTCGCCGAAATGTTCCAGGATAGCTTGATAGCCCTTAGTTCCCGGCAAATAGCTGTCTTGCGCGGTCAGATCGGCATCAATTGTGTAGGCGCCAAAGTTTGCCAGGTAGTTGCGAATGACGCTCTTCCCTGACGCGATATTTCCGGTCAAACCAATCACAAAAGGTTTCTGGGACATAACTAAAGTATACTGCAAACATTTTTGACCTCACGCAATTTTTAAGGTTTGCTTAAGCTATAATTTCCACCATGGATGGCGCACAATTTCTGGCGGATTTTTTTGAAACTTTCAAGCCTGACCTCAAAAAACCGATTGTAATTGGTGTTTCGGGTGGAGCTGACAGCCTTTGTTTGGTTCATCTGCTGCTCCAATCAGACTTAGAGCTGGTTGCTGCTCATTTTGATCACCAACTCAGACCTGTCTCTGCCCAACAAGCCAAAGAAGTTATATCCCGCATGCAAAATTGGGGTTTGGAATCGGAACTTGGCTCAGGTGATGTGCGTCAGTTTGCCAAAGAGAACAAAATGGGGTTGGAGGAAGCTGCCCGCTTTTGTCGTTACAGATTTTTAACTGCCATGGCCCAAAAGTACAACGCACAGGCAATCCTGACCGCCCATCACCAGGACGATCAGGTTGAAACGATCCTGATGCATTTTTTAAGAGGAAGTGGGATTAACGGCTTGACCGGTATGCCCCCGGCTGAGGCCCTTCCCCAGTTTTCCGAAGAAATTCCCATTTGGAGACCGCTCCTGGGATTAGGCAAGGAAGAGATCGTGGAATACTGCGGGAGACATCAGCTTGAGCCGATCGAGGATGAATCGAACCAGGATTTGCGGTTTTATCGCAATCGCTTGCGACATGAGCTGATCCCGCAAATCGAAAAAATTCAACCTTCCTTCCGCACAATCCTGGCAAGGAACGCGGCCGTAATCGACCTTGATCGGCAGGTGTTGGAAAAAATCACCGAACTTTCCTGGCAAAATTGCCTTGTCAATAAATATGGAAACGAAGCATTGCAGTTTGACCGCGCCAAATGGGAGCAATTGGACGAAGCAATCCAATACCGGCTCTTGATGAAGGCGGGAAACCACCTGGTGCCTGGGTTGCGTGATCTTGGTTTTCCGGAATTACAACGAGCAAAAAAGAGCATTGACGAAATCACGCCAAGGGCGGATTTTAAAGCCGGCATCCTGATTCAAAACCAACCTGAAACTTTCTTGCTTTCCCTGGGCAACTTTAAACTTCCTCAGACTGATCATCCACAACTGCCCGATTCCGCTCCCCTCAAGCTTACCCTTAAGAAAAATGCTAAACTTCAGTTTGGCTGGCAGATTAAAGCTGAGCTGATTGATAAAAATGACTACGATCGCCTTTCACCAGAAATCAAGCAAAATCCTGAGCATGCCTGGTTGAACCCGGCAGATCTGGAGTGGCCTTTAATGGTGAGGCAACCTATTGTGGGGGAGAGGTGGTCACCGCTTGGTATGGTGCACAAGCATCAAAAAATGAGCGATTTCTTAATTAACCAAAAAATCCCCCGAACTGCCCGGAATTTATGGCCGGTTGTATGCAGTGCGGGGTCTGTTTTATGGGTTGTTGGCTTGAGAATCTCTCAAGCCTGGCGTCTAACTGGAGATGAGGTAGAGGTTTTGCACCTCCAGCTCATTCCACCTGCTTGAATCCCTAATCAATCCAAAGTGCTTGTCGAATGATTGCCTGAATTGCATTAATATCCGGGTAAAGCACAGAAGCACCGCCATCGGTCATACCAGGTACGGCTTCTGCAGGGGTGATCTGGTAGGTGGTGATATCTGGCCCATCGAAGAATTTGGATAACGGAACGACGTATAAGAACATATCCGAAATCTTCAAATTTGTTTCAACTGTATCGCTGACGGCATTCAAAACCCTGCCCAGGTTGGGCAATTCAGATGGTCGCAGAGCTTTGCTGACCATTGCTTTGATGACTTCCTGTTGTCTGCGGTTGCGGTCGAAGTCAGAGGTATTTTTACGGGCGCGCACATACCAAAAGGCATCACCAGCAGTCATATATTGCCTGCCGGGTTCAATCACACACCAGCCAGTATCATTCAGCCAGCATTCATCTTCCATACGTTTCTCAACATCAACGTCAATGCCGCCCATCACGTCAACGATGTACTTGAAGCCGTCAAAATCCACCATGGCAAAATTGTCGGGTCTGAATCCGAAATTAAGCGCCAGCGTATCGCTGAGCAGCTCTGTTCCGCCAAAAGGCAGGGCAGTGTTGAGACGCTGCGGACCAACTCCGGGGATGTTGACCCATAAGTCGCGAGGGAAAGACAACAGATGAAACTCGCTGGTCTTGGTATTCATTGCAACCAGCAGCATTACGTCAGTGCGGAAGCCAATCGTGGGTTGATAGTCAGAACCCAGTAGCATCACAGTTTTAATATGACCGGGCACTGGCAGGGTCAGGGCGCTGCCGTCGAGGTAAGGGTCGGGTTCAAGGTTGGTTTCACTCTCCCAAAGGTTGGTCATGAAACCAGGCTGACCATCGCGCATCTTGTTGATGCTGATGCCTGCCATTGCGAGCAAAGCCAGGCTAATAAAGAGCAGTATCCAACCAAATGGAAAACCGCGTTTGCGTTCGTTACGAGTTGTATATTTCATTGTTTCTCTATGATTAGGGCGCAAGTTAGCTCTGGTTTTCTTCAACTTCTGGAAGTGTGTATCCATACTCCGAAGCGAGGTTGCGCAGTTTGCTTTTTACTTCACGCCATTGAATTTTTGAGATTCCCAGTTTCTGACGGATCTTATCCTGCTCGACTCCGTTAGAGAAGTCATTGAGTGCGCTGGTCCAGCGCAGCATATCAAAACTAATATGTTTGTCCATCTTCGCGGCGTTGGTGACGTCTTCCAACAAATATTCCAGACGTCGTTGAGACCAGGGAAAGACTTGATCTTTGATCTGATATTTTTCTGCGTATTGATTGTAAGCGTCCACCCATTCCGGCGAAACCGAGATTTTGCGTTCCTTGAAACGATAGCGTTGATTGGGATATCGTACGAAGACGTAAGCTTCCTCAGGGTTGCTTATCTCAAGATGATTGGTTTTTAAATTCAGGCATTCGCCTTTTTTCAAGGCGGTTTCCAATACCAGGAGCATCAAAACGTAGGGTCTTGGGTCAGCGCTGGCAGAAGTACGGATTGAATCAGCTGCTTCGAGAGCAACTTTTAGTTCCTGGGCGGTAAGTACCGTTGGCAGGGGGCTGGTGACAGTTTTTTGAATCAATTTTTCAGCGGGGTCGATAGAAACAACTGCGTTCTGAGACAGCCAGCGGAAAAAGGATTTCAATGATGTGATTCGACGGGAGAGCGTCTTCGGACTGCATGGCACTCCGCGATCCTTTTCGAGCCAGGTCAGGTAATCTTCGAGTTCTTTTGTGGAGATTTGCCCGATTTGTTTGTCAGTAGGCATAAATTCTTCCAGCAACATCATGTCAGCTTCAAATGCCTTGAGTGTGTGGTGTGAGCGACCTTGGTCCCTCAAAAAGTATTTCCAGGCTTGAATCGCAGGTTGGAGCAGTGTGCTCTCCGATATGTGTGCGTTGATTGCTTCGTTTTTCTGCTTCATAGTGACTCCAAAATTTCGTATAGTCGAAAAATGTGAAATTAAGTGTAGTCCTTGTAAGCGTGTTTGTCAAACGAAACACCTGCCAGGTCCAATTAACAAACTTAGAATCGAAAATTTTCCAACGCGTTTATAGTCTGCTAGTGCAATTTTAAGTTATACTTGTACTATGGCTGGTAATTTTTCGCGTAGGCGAACAAAGCTTGGGATTGTCTATGGACTACTTGCCGGACTATTTTTCACACTGGCTGCCTGGGGGATGGATGCCACTATCCTGGTCCGGTATAATTACTCGCTGCCCTTTGTAAAAATCCTACCTGCGCTTCTGATTTGTGTGCCTTTAGCCACTTTGGCTGGTTATTTGACAGCAAAATTCGAGAATGGTTTATTGAGTTTGGTGCTTTGGGGTGGGTTATCAGTTCTATTTACCTATTTGGTTATCAATATTCCAATCAAGCTTGTTCCCTTGCTAACGACGAAACTGCTTCCTGAGTTTATCCCTGTCATAAAATTTGAAGAATTGACAAACATCGGTCACTTCTGGTTTTATGGGATTTTTGCGATTGGTTTTTCCTGTGTCTTATGTGGGATCATGGAAAATCTGCTGATAGACCAGAGCCTGGCTTCTTCAAGTGTAATCGGCGCGTTGAGCCCCTTCATTATTTGTATGGCAATTATGACTGGTGCAGGATTTTCCGGGGATTTGCTGATGTCGAACAAATTTCGAGAACCAATTGTCACAATAGACACCCTTTTGGAAAATGGAGCGACCTACTACAACCAGGAAGTTGACAAGTTGGAAGCCAGGAAAATGCACCTGAGCATTGTCCGTCCTTTAGACGATCTTGTGTTACAACCGCACTCCCTTACGCTGGTATCAGCAGATAATTATTTGGGATTAATGAAGGTTCTGGTCGATTTTAACGGCAGGTACGCACTCTGCCACCTTGTGTATTCTCAACCTACATTCTGCGAAATAACCCATCTAAAATTTAACCGTAATGAGCAATTTGCACATGTATCCCATAAGAGTAATAGAATTGACTTTTATAAAAATGATATAATCGGACCAGTAAATTTTTCTGGTGAACTTAATAATTTAAAAAAATATAGTCACATTTTCCATCACAAAGACCTAATACAGTTCAATTAAGGACAAATTGATGACAAATGAATTACTGAATGTTCAAGGACTGGAGACGCAATTCAACACCCCCGAAGGGATTGTTCATGCTGTCAACGGCGTCGATTTCACACTAAATGAAGGAGAAACACTGGGAATTGTCGGCGAAAGTGGTTGCGGTAAGAGTGTGTCGATGCTTTCCATCCTTCGCCTGATCCAACAACCCCCTGGCAAAATCGTTGCTGGAACTGCCATGTTCAAGGGACAAGATCTGCTCCAAATTAGCGATGATGATATTCGTCACGTACGGGGAGGTCAGATTTCAATGATTTTCCAGGACCCGATGACTTCATTGAATCCGGTCATGACCATTGGAAAGCAATTGGCTGAACCATTGATGTTGCACCTGGGATTTAGCCAGGACCAGGCGCGTGCACGCTCGATCGAATTACTCGAGCAGGTAGGCATTCCAAGAGCTGCTGACCGTTTGAAGGATTACCCGCACCAGTATTCTGGCGGTATGCGTCAGCGCGTCATGATCGCCATGGCTCTCAGTTGTGCTCCCCAGATTCTTATCGCAGATGAACCCACCACTGCTTTAGACGTAACTATTCAGGCGCAGATTGTGGATTTAGTGATCCGCTTACGTGAAGAAGTTGGTATGGCAATCATTTGGATCACGCACGACCTGGGTGTGGTTGCGAGTATCGCTCACCGCGTGAACGTAATGTATGGTGGTTTTGTTATCGAAGAAGCCTTGATTGATGAGTTGTATAAAAGACCTTCGCATCCGTATACGATTGGTTTACTGGACAGCTTGCCTCAGATTCAAGCTGAAGGACGTAAACGCCTTTATTCCATCGAGGGAATGCCTCCGATGCTCTACAAGAAACCTCACTCTTGCCCATTTGCCCCACGTTGTCAATGGGTGATGGAGAAATGTAGAATGGAAAATCCTCCATTAATACAGATCGAGGACGGCCATCGGGTGGCTTGCTGGGTGAATACTGAGGATGGGAGCGTGCGTGATGCAGAATAATGACGAATCTTTGATCACAGTAAAAGACCTAAAAGTACACTTCCCGATCTATCGTGGCGTTATTCGCCGGCAGGTCGGTTCTGTCAAAGCGGTGGATGGAGTTTCTTTCGCGATCCAACAGGGCGAAACCCTCGGACTTGTCGGTGAATCTGGTTGTGGCAAAACGACGACCGGACGCGCTATCGTACAACTTTACAAACCTACAGCCGGTCACATCTATTTTAAAGACACTGATCTTGTTAGTCTCAAAGAAGAACCGATGCGCTTAATGCGCCAGGAAATCCAGATGATTTTCCAGGACCCTTACGCAAGCCTGAATCCGCGTATGACTGTTCGTGATATTGTTGCCGAGCCCCTTGTGGCTTTTGGATTGGCAACCGGCAAAGAAATTGATAACCGTGTCAAGGAATTGATGAACCTGGTCAAATTGGACCCGGACTTTATCCATCGTTTTCCACACGAATTCTCTGGTGGACAGCGCCAGCGGATTGGTATCGCACGCGCTTTGGCCTTGAACCCTGCATTTATCGTCTGCGATGAACCAATTTCTGCGCTGGATGTTTCGATCCAGGCACAAATCGTGAACTTGTTTGAAGATCTGCAAAAAGAACTCAACCTGACATACTTATTTATTGCCCATGACCTTTCCATGGTTCGTCATATTAGCGACCGCGTTGCGGTCATGTATTTGGGCATCATCGTTGAATTGGCGGATCGCAATGAGATTTACAATAATCCACTGCACCCCTATACGAAAGCCCTGCTCTCTTCTATTCCAGTACCGGACCCTGAGCATTATCGCAAACATACCCGTATCGTTATGGAAGGGGATGTGCCATCACCGGCTAATCCGCCTTCTGGTTGTCGTTTCAGAACACGCTGCCCACTAGCAGATCAGGAATGTGAACGGGGTAGACCTGAATTTCGTGAGATCTTACCCGGACATTTTGTTGAATGCTTTAAGGCTGAGTTGCCCACTCATTCAAAGGAGGTGCTAACTGAGGAAAATTCAATATAAAAGATTGACAAAACCAAGTTTAACCAAAAAAAAGTTCTCTCAAGGAGGAGAAAAATGCGTAAGTTTTCAGTTTTACTTGCTTTAGTGTTAGTTCTGGGCATGCTTTTGTCAGCATGCCAAACTGCAGTCCCTGTTGTTGAAGAACCCCCTGTGGTAGAGCCAGTAGCAGAGGAGCCCGAGGTAGAAGAACCTGTAGTGGAAGAACCTGTTGTTGAAGAACCCGTAGTAGAGGAACCTGTTTCTCAAAGTCAATATCTGGGTTCCAATATGCTCGACGGCAACGGCGCTCCCCCCACAATTTTCGATGACGTTCACGTTCGCCGCGGTTTTGCATACGCGTTTGACTGGGATGCTGTCATTGATGAAATCTATCAGGGCGAAGCTATTCAGTCCAAGGTTCTGTCCCTGATCGGTATGCCCGGTTATGACATGGACGCTGAGTATTTCACTTTGGACCTGGAAAAGGCAGCTGAAGAATTCAAACTGGCTGATGTCGACAAAGATGGTATTCCTGCTGGTGAAGATCCTGATGACATCTGGGAAATGGGTTTCAGATTGCAGATGGGTTACAACACTGGTAATGCCACCCGCCAGACCTATGCAGAAATCCTGCAAAACAACCTGGCCGAGATTAATGAGAAATTTGTCATTGAAGTTCTCGGTCTGCCCTGGCCTGCCTACCTGGCAGCTCAACGAGCCCATAAACTCCCCATCATGGTTGCTGGCTGGCTGGAAGATATTCATGATGCCCACAACTGGTATCAACCCTACACCACCGGCACCTATGGTGCTCGCCAGAACCTCCCAGAAGATCTGAGAAGCCAATTCAAAGCCTTACTGGACGAAGGTGTAACCCTGGTGGATCCTGAAGAACGTCATGCCGTCTATCAGGAGTTCAATAAACTTTACTTCGATGAAGCTGTTGGTATCCCAGTGGTGCTTGTTACCACCCACGGTTACGAACAATCCTGGTTATCTGGTCGCGTTACAAACCCGATTTTCTCAGGTGAATATTACAAGACCATATCCAAAGACGGCGGCGCTGACCCCACGACAATCGTGAATGCCAGCATCGGTGATGCAGATACCCTGGATCCGGCTTTGAGCTACGATACTGCCAGTGGTGAAATCATCCAGAACGTTTACGAGACTCTCGTATACTACGATGGCATTGCGACAGACAAATTTGTTGGTCAATTAGCCGAATCCTGGGAAGTTTCCGAAGACGGTACTGAATGGACCTTCCAACTTCGCGATGGTGTCAAATTCCACGAAGGTGGCGATCTGACCCCATCAGATGTGGTTTACTCCTTTGTCCGCGGTCTGCTGCAGGGTGGTTATTCTTCACCCCAGTGGCTGCTGGCTGAGCCTATCCTCGGCGTTGGCATCGATGATATCACTGGTATTGTTGATGACTTTGCTTCCGCTGACAGCCGTGAAACTCTCGTCGCTAATCCTCCTGAAACACTTGTTGGAGCATGCGAGACAGTTTACTCCCACTTCGCAACTGATGATGAAGCTAACACTGTAACCATTACCCTTGCACAAGGCTGGGGTCCCTGGTTGGCTACTATTGCCCAGGGTTGGGGTTCCATCATGGACAAGGAATGGGTTGTTGAAAACGGTGGTTGGAATGGTGAATGCGATACCTGGCAGAATACCTACGGTATGGTCTCCGCTGACAATCCCTTCAGCAAGATCATGAATGGTACCGGCGCCTACAAGTTGGATCACTGGACTCCTGGTGAGGAAATTGTTTTGACCGCCTTCGATGGTTATTGGGGCGAACCCGCCAAGACCGAACGTGTCGCGATTAAGATCGTACCTGAATTTGGAACACGCTTCGCGATGCTCCAGGCTGGTGAGGCTGACTACATCGATGTCGATACCGCTATGCGACCCCAGGTGGATCAATTGGTCGGTGAGATTGCAATTTACAACCCCGACACCAATGCCTATGACGATCCAATCCCTGTCTGCGCTGTTGATACTTCCTTGCTCGGCTTAGATCGCTTCAGCACGGAAGGCTGCGAAGAAGGCAATGGTCAACCACTGCGTCTGTATTACGGACGCCCTGCTTTACAACAAGATGTGTTGATCTTCAACTTCTTTGTCGAATAATTTGTAACTTAGACCCGTACTGCGGGAGCTCTCCGGAGCTCCCGCAGATCCGAAGTCATTTTTTCTTCGGAATGAGCTGAAAATTATTTCTGCCTGTTCCGAAGGCAAAATGAACTGTGAGGAAACTTTATGACCAATTACATCATTCGTCGTTTGCTGATGGTGCCATTGTTATTGATTGGAGTTACGCTGATCATCTTTGGCATGCTGCAATTGCTTGGTCCAGTCGAAAGGTCTGCGCTATACGTTAGGGATTTTCCCAAGAATGACAAGCAAATCCAAGGCATTATCACAAGATACGGTTTGGATAAACCCTTCCTGACGCAGTATGGTATTTGGCTCTTCGGCGTGAAAGACCCTGTCACTGGAGAACGTGAAGGCGGCATCCTGTTTGGCGATTTCGGTTACTCTCGTACCGCTTCGCAGGATGTAATTGATATCGTAAAAAACCGTTTTCCAAACACGGTTGATCTGGCTCTGTGGACCATTTTTCCAATGCTGTCAGTAGGTATCTGGCTGGGTGTAAAGGCTGCGGTGAACCAAAATAAATTTATAGACCAGGCTGCCAGGGTTTACAGTATCATTGGCACCTCTTTTCCAACCTTTGTGTTTGGTTTGCTACTGCTGATGCTTCTGTACGCTGGTCCGCAACTCTTTTTTCCTGGCAAAATGTCGGATTGGGTGAGTCGACTCGTATTTGCGGGTGAAATCAAAGAATATACGCATTTACTTTCTATCGATGCCTTGCTCAATCTGCGGTTTGATATATTCTGGGATGCCATGAGGCATATGATTATGCCCATCCTCACTTTGTCTTACATCAACTGGGCAACTTACGTACGTGTGACACGTTCCTCTATGTTAGAGACACTGCGTATGGACTATGTAACCACCGCGCGAGCCAAAGGTTTGAGTGAGAGAACCGTTATCAATCAACACGCCCGACCAAATGCAATGCTTCCGATCGTGACCATGGCAGGCTCCAGCATTGTTGGTTTGCTGGGCGGTGTCGTGATCACCGAAACGGTTTTCAATTACCCTGGAATCGGTAAAGCAGCCGCTGACGCGGCAGCCCAATTGGATGTTGTCACGGTGCTTGGTCTGGCAATTTTCAGTGGTTCGATCCTGATCGTCTCAAACCTGGTCATAGACGTTGTCTATGCATTTATTGACCCCAGAGTCCGTCTTGCATAAGGAGTCCAGATGACTGAACAACCTGAATTGATTCCAACTGGTGATAACCGCATGCTTGATGAGGTGCATAGTGACCGAAAGATCACCTGGCTGGAAAGAGTGCTGGGAACCGACAACTATCGAATTGTCAAAGGCTTAGTTAAAACGCCAGCATCTATTATTGGTTTTATTTTGATCCTGTTTTTTATTTTGATGGCAATTTTTGCTCCTGTCATCATGCCTGCTGTTGATAAAGACCCCTTCAAAATGCCACGCGATGGTTACAGCGGTGAGCCCAAGGCTCCTGGAGCTGAGTGGAATAAGAAAGTTCCTGAATTGCCATTTTGGTATGAGCCATTGACCGGGAAGACTGAAATGACACATGTTTTCGGCACTACCCAAGGTCAATATGATATTCTGTATGGTATTGTGTGGGGTACCCGCACCGCTTTTAAAACCGGTTTGTTGGTTGTTGCTGTGACGGTCATTATTGGAGTGGTGTTGGGCTCGGTTGCCGCATATTATGGTGGCTGGGTGGACAATGTCATCATGAGGATTACGGATATCTTTATGACACTTCCGTACATCATGATGGCGCTAATTTTCTCGGCCGTTCTGACACCTGTTCTCGGGCGTAGTTTGTGGCCACCGCTCATCGCGATGATATCTTTTGGGTGGATGGGTTACGCCCGTGTCATTCGCGCTGATATCCTGTCTATCAAAGAACGCGACTTTGTGCTGGCAGCCCAAGTCTCGGGTGTGAAGAAAAACCGCATTTTGTTCAAACACATCCTGCCGAATGCCATCTTCCCGACACTGGTTCTGGCAAGTCTTGGCATTGGTGATGTTGTGTTGGGTTTTGCCGCGCTGTCTTTCCTGGGCATTGGCACCGAGGTAGGTTACGCCGACTGGGGACAGATCCTGAGCTTTGCAAGAAACTGGATTACCAACCTGGATCGATATAGTTACATCGTGGTGTACCCAGGTCTCACATTGACGTTGTTTGTCATGGGCTGGAACCTTGTTGGTGATGCGATGCGTGACGTGCTTGACCCACGTATGAGGGGTAAGTCGTAGCTAGTTACATTGTGAATTAAGATATTCAAACGGAAGGACTATAGTCCTTCCGTTTTTGTGTTCAATATGATGTTGTAATGGCAAAATGTAATTGCATTACTCCCTCCAGCCATATCCGCAAATGGCTGGGGGGTTGTGGAAAATGAGTGTTACTCGTTGCGATAAAGGGCTTCGTTGAGCATATCCGAAATCGCGTAATAATTTGGCATCAAGACCCAGGCACCTTCATACGTGATCCAGTTAGTCACCATTTCATTGCTGACTGAAAACCGTCGGATATTCTCAGTATTCATCAGTGGTTTAGCCATTGGCAGAAGTGATAAAACCTGTGTGAGAGGAATGTCGGTGTCTACATACTCGCGGTACAAGCCATACAATTCGGGCACCTTGACGAGCATATTGAGATTGACGGCCTTTTTGAAAATCGCCATCACTACTTCCTGTGCCCGACGATTGCGGTCAAAATCGGAGGTAGTCATTCGAGAACGGGAATACCATAGGGCGGTGCCGCCATCCATATGCAACTCGCCTGGTTCAATGACGCACCAGCCGCTCGGGTCGATCTGACAGCTGTCTTGCAGCTCTTCACTGACTGTTACGTCAATTCCACCGATGCTGTTGACCACATCTTTGAAACCGTTATAGTTCACCATCATGTAATATTCCGGTCGGAAGCCAAAATTAACTTGAAAAGTTTCCTGCAATAATGGGAAACCGCCTAATTGCCAGACAGTATTGATCCTGTTGGACCAATAACCCGGGATCGTGACGTAAAGG
Organism: uncultured Anaerolineaceae bacterium; assembly: GCA_964647425.1. Taxonomy (GTDB): domain Bacteria; phylum Chloroflexota; class Anaerolineae; order Anaerolineales; family Anaerolineaceae; genus Mesolinea. The sequence goes on along the minus strand of CAZYIJ010000003.1, from coordinate 9,416 downwards.
TCCCGAGGGAAAGAGATGAGGCTGGCAGTCTGATGCTTCGGATTGATCGAGAGCAGCATAATTACATCTGTGCGGAAGTTATTCGCTCCGAAGTCATCTGCACCGAGCATCAAAATGTTCACTTGGTTTTCCGGCAACTCCCCCTCAGGGATGACAGGCACCGGTGTGGGGGTGAACATGGGCTGCGGGATAAGTTCGATACTGCCATCTTCGAGAATATTGGCAAAAGAATTCGGTTGAAAGGGTGTGGCGGTACGCTCCATGCCACTGAGACTGATATACCAGGGCGAACTCTCAGAGTGTGCCATGGCGGTTATTACAACACTACCCAGAATTACGCCGATGAAAGACATGCAAAGGATAAAAATAACAGTTAATGTTAGAGATTGGTGTTTGTTGAATCGCATAAATTTCTAACCTTTGCTCTCTTCGACCTGACTTGAATCTTCGTTTTGATCAGACAATTTCTGCAGCAAAAGACTGGCTTGGTCGATTGCAGTTTTCAGTTGGGCGGTTTGTTCAGAGTTCCTGACAATGGTTTCTTCAAGTTGGAGCTTTTGTTGCTTCAGAAGGTCAACTTCCGCGACACTTTCTTTATTTTCTTCGATCGTTTGTTGAAGTGTTTCAAGTTCAGACTCGAGTTCTTTTTGACGATTGATCCACAAGTTTACTTCTTCAGTCCAGGCAGCTTGAGTTTGCAAAATTTCGTTTCTTAAACTTTGCAGTTGTGACTGACTTTCATCGAAACTGGTTATTAGATGGTTTACTTCTTCCTCTTTTTGACGCAATTCGATTTGTAAGGCACCAATTTGACGGGCATCCTGTTCGAGTCGACCTGCTTTTTCGAGCACTCTGCTGAGGTTATCTCGCAAACGGTCCAGACGTGCAATATCTTTTAGTCCCCATACTTTATTGGTATAAGGAGATAAACCCAAAAACGCCCACCTGGGTTGATCTGGTGGCTTACTGAGAGGGTAAAGCAGCAGGTTGCCAATCTGGTTATAGCCGCTGGCTTCCATCAGATAGCTCTTTTCTGCCTTGAGCTCTGATTCCTGATTGGAAATAACAATTTCGCCTTGATCGAACTTCCCGAACAGGACAGGCATCTGGTTGGTGGACAGGCTTATTTCCTGGATGTGGTCTTCTCTGATCAGGTCATAGGTGTTTTCAAGAGTAGCCTGGCTGCCTCCAGGTTCGTAGTGAACCAAACCCAGCAAATCGGCTGTCAGATAAAGACTCAGGCTGTGACTAAGAGCTTGTACCAAATGGTTCTTGTCAGACTGCAGGCTGACTTTAAGGAAAGCATCGGCTATGTTCGCTCTCAATTGACCATCTTCTTCCGTTTTTGGCTCGGTGAGGTCAGCGTCAGATCGGTCCCGATGGGAGGAAAGACTAATTAAAAGAGGATAATAGAGAATCTGGCTCAGCATAACTACGGCTGGCATGTTTTCAGGCGAGGGTAATAACAGGTAGAGGATAAAACCAGCTGCGGCAATAGCCAAAATCAGCCAGGTCTCTACCTTCCAACTGCGGTAACGGGCGTAGTAGACGATTGCGCTCAACAAGATCAGCCCAAGGTTGAAACCAACCAGGATGTTATCCATCCAGTGATGATTGAAGTCTTCTGAGGTGGCATTTGGCAGCCACCACAAGCTGAACAGGACACCGGTTAGTAAAACAGCAACTGTAAGCGCAATTGGCAGCCAATGAGGAAAACTTTGCTCATGGCATCGAAAGAGTGCCCAGATCAGCCAAAGCAGGATAATCAAGTTGATTATTCGATGTGCCAGAGGAAAAAGCGCTTTGAGAGGTTGAAAACCCTGATAGGCAAGTAAATTGACCGTCAAGAGGACCAGTTGGCTGACGAAAATGATAACCAGGACCGTTTGGAGGGCAGCTTTATTGGTCCTTGTTGACCGGTTAGAGGCAAGCAGAGCGAGACCGCTGGAAACCAGCAGCAGGGCATAATACAAAAGCGCGTAAGGAAACACCGTGATTACCGGGTCAAATTCGAGGATGTTTATCATAGGCTGTCAATCCCTGCGTAGGAATGTGCAAGAATTGTACCCCCTTCGATTTGTTTAAGTTCTATTGCACTATCTAATAATCCAGTATAATTCACGGGCTTAAGAATAAAGATGGCTGAAAACTATGTTTGAAAACTTGCATCCACTAGTAAATATACTTTTGCTTAGCCTAATGGCGAGCTTGGGCACCGGTCTAGGCGGTCTTATTGCGATCATCCGAAAACCGGGGCGCAGATCCTATGGATTTTTGATGGGAATCACCGCAGGAGTGATGATCTGTTTGGCTTTTCTTGAGTTAGTTCAGGAGTCTATCGAATTATCGAACTGGTATACCGCAACTATCGGCTTTGGATTGGGAGCGGTATTTATGCTTGTTTTGGATAATTATGCTCCACACATTCGCTTTGGTGAACGGGAGATCAGGCAGGAACAAGAAGCACTTGAAGCATGCAACTGTGAGGATGAAGACATAGAGAGGAAGCGAAAACGACAGCGAAAATTCCTGAATGGGAACGGACAAGGTGTTGATCGCTCTCTGGTCAATACAGGTTTGCTACTGGCGATCGGCATTACTATTCACAATTTGCCTGAAGGAATTGCTGTTGGTGCTGGCTACCTTCACAATCCCCAGTTTGGTCTTTTTATAGCCGTTGCTATCTTACTGCATAACATCCCGGAAGGGATTGCCACAGCCTTACCGCTATGCAAAGCCGGCATCTGTAAGCGAGATGCCCTAAAGGTAGCTTTTTTATCAGGTTTGGCAGAACCAGCAGGCGCTTTGTTGGCAAGCATGTTCTTAGTGCGATTTACCGAGCTCCTTCCGGCAGCACTGGCCTTTGCAGGGGGTGTGATGGTGTTTATCACTCTCGACGAACTCATCCCAACCGCGCGTAAATATGGGAATGAAAACTATACCGCTTTGGGGATCATCGCAGGCTCAATGTTTGTGTTTGTTCTGACCGGGATTTTCGGCGTATAACAGTTTTTATCAAGATCTGCTTAGTATCACAACAAATTACTCTGGCACTGTATAATTAGTATGAAGCGCTTGATATAGGGTGCTTTTCATCGGCTTGTCACTAATGACAATTTGGATCCAAGTTATTCAGAATTATTGAGGTACAGCATGGGAAATTATGTGGTTATTTACAAATCGAAAACTGGTTTTACTGAGAAGTATGCTTCCTGGATCGCGGAAGAATTAAATTGTGAGAAATATCCGTTAGAGAACGTCAATATGGTCGATCTTTCTGATTATGAAGTGATCATTTTTGGGGGTGGTGTGCGTGCAGGAAAAATTGGTGGGATCAAGTTTTTGAACAAAACCAGAGTGTCTCTTCCAAATACAAGACTGGTAATTTTCGCGACTGGTGCAACCCCACCAGATGAGATTGAAGCAATTAACAGAGTACAAAATATGAATGTCCCGCGAAATTCAGGGATCCCTTTTTTCTACTTACAAAGCGGTTTCAATTATGAGGAGATGAAGGGTTTCGATAAATTGATCATGACCATGGTTCGAAATGTAATGCGCAGGATTAAGGACAAGGATGGGAATCAGGACCCGATGATCGCTGCAATGAAGAACTCTTATGATCATTCCTCTCGCGAGTCGATTGAGCCCTTGGTAAACTACGTCAAATCTCTTTAAGCCTTATTAAACTGTTTGTTGAAAGCATAAAAAAAGGAGCAAGAATATAACTTCTTGCTCCAAACTTGTTGCTGGTCTTAAACCGCTTTGACTTGAGTTTTTAAAACTTCGTAGCCTAGTTTCGTGATGGCTTTTTCGACGTCTTCAACGTTTACTTTTTCATCGTCAAAGTCGAATTTCAATTTGCTTGAGTTAAACAGTACTTTTACGCTTTCCTTATCCACACCGTCCAAAGATCTACCTTCACCTTAGAATATTGTATTATCCCTTCTGGGTATTGAAACTTATTTCCAGGTTTCTAAGAACAAAATTCAATATCGCTTGGTTTCAAAACGCCATCAACCCTCGGAGTACAAAAACCCACCCCCTCAATCCCCCATTTCCTTCCGCTGCGCTCCAGGGATCTTCGAGCGAGGATGGGGTAAAGAAGGCTTGAGGTTTTCCATCCATCAGGGTCTGTTTTTTTGTAGGGCTGAGACTCTATTGCCTACTAAGGGTGCCTCCAGCCGTTATACAGACTACACACCCTTTGGCAATACGGAGATGATTCGATTCGCGAACTCAACAGTGTTTTCTTCGATGATCTGCATCAATGTATCGGCATCATCAAAATCTGGCTGCTCAGAAACAATCAACTCGATAATTGAATCCACACCCGGGCTGACCTGGGAAAGCTTATAGGGTGCAATATCTTTCTCTCTAAATATTTCGATGTATTGCGCTTGCACTTTCCTGTTAGTGCCGCCTAACCACAATTCAAATCTATTTTCTTCGTGCAGGTAGACGATTGCGATTTTGAGATTTCGGTATTTCAACTCTGGCGGCGTAAAGGCAAAGTAGGTCATGTCCATGTAGCCAAAATAGAGCCCAGTGGTTGTGTATTGCTTATGACGGCTTTGGAGGTAAGTTTTGAGTCCGGACATGAAGGTCATAATGCCTTTATAGGCCTCCTGGATCTGACCTTTTTGCAATTGTGCTGTATATTCCCTGATGGCATCGTTTAGTGTTTGCATAATCTGGCTCACTTTTATCTTAAATGTGGCTTTTGTTCGTTCCAATGGTATTTTCTGTTCTCCAGAAATATTTCGAGATCACAATCCAGGCACAGCCCGTTGTGGCAACAGATGGTGCCCCCGCATTTTGGGCAGCGCCATTTCTGCTCTTCGGTTTCCAGGAAGTTTTTCATGCCATCCTCTTTTATTGAATTCAGGTTTTCTATCATACTCATGTGATACTTGGTGCGATAGCGTTTATCCAGAGCTTTCAATCTTTTACAGGGATAGCTTTCACACTCAAAAAAAAAAACGAACCAAACCATTCCCAAGTAACTCACAGGCATCGGCCATATGGGTGCAATTTTTGCCCCTGGGTATGCAGCCAGGACAATACGTGCGGTGAAAACCTCTCTTATTCAAATCCATTTTTTTGAACAGATAGGCGGCACATAAAGCGCAGTTCATACCGCATGGTGCAATAAGAATTTCTTCCATAGGACAATTTTATCCCTTCATACACTCTCTGCGGAGGATTTCGTGTCTAACTGCACATCGATCTTGCATACTGCATTTAGTACCAACTGATCAACCCTCAACCAGCTCTTATTCATGAGTTAATTTGATTGCCCACAACCCCCTGTAATGCTGCCCTGATCCCTATTTTAAAATTGTTTGCCAATAGCAGACACATATGTTGTAATATTGGTATAAACCGAAAACGAACGGATGGCAGAAGGTAACAAGGGATAGGAGGGTTAAGATAATGGATAGAGCAATTTGGTGGATAAGGCGGGACCTGCGGCTGAGTGATAACCAGGCATTGGCAGAAGCGCTGCGCCAGGCGAACACGGTTATTCCGGTATTTATTCTGGATCCAGGGTTGTTGTCATCTGACTTTGTCGGTCCAGCCCGCCTGGCTTTCTTGTTAGACGGTCTGCGTGCCATGGAAACCAGCCTTCTGGAGCGCGGAAGCAGGCTTATCCTCCGGGAGGGCGACCCGCTTGAGGTCCTGAGCGCTCTTTGCAATGAAAACCAGGTTGAAGGCATTTTCGCTGAAGACGATTATTCGCCTTATGCCATTCAACGCGATGAAAAAATTGCGCTCAATCTTCCTTTGCAGCTGGTGAATGGGGTAACGGTCTATCATCCTGAGATGCTCCGCAAAGCCAATGGCGAACCTTACACAGTCTTCACTCCTTTCAGCCGCTTGTGGCGAAGCCTTCCTGCAGTGGCTTCTCCTCTGCCCGCGCCAGACCACCTACCAACCGTCCCTGAGTTACAGAGCCTTGAAATCCCAACCCAGCCATCCCACCCATCCGAAAGTACTTTCAGGGCGGGCGAGCAGGAAGCCCAAAAAAGGCTCTCCAGTTTTACAGATTTTCAAATTTTTGAGTATGCCAATACGCGCAATCGCATGGATCTGGAAGGCACATCGCAACTGTCCCCTTATTTGCGGCTGGGGATGCTTTCCGCAAGGCAAGCAGCCTGGGCTGCCCGGCAGGCATCGGATTCCGCCGTGACAACGACAGCTCGTGAAGGGGTCGAAACCTGGCTGAACGAACTGATCTGGCGTGAGTTTTATGCTGCCATCCTCTACCACTTCCCGTTTGTCCGCGGAACAGCCTTCAAAGAAGCCCTTCGGCAAATCCCGTGGGTCAATGACCCGGCTGCCCTGAACGCCTGGAAAGCTGGACTGACCGGTTACCCGGTTGTGGATGCTGCCATGCGCCAGCTGAAAGCGACCGGGTGGATGCACAATCGGGCGCGTATGATCACAGCCTCTTTTCTGACCAAGGATCTTTTAATCGATTGGCGGGAGGGCGAGCGCTTCTTCATGCAGCAACTCCTGGATGGTGACCCGGCTTCCAATAATGGCGGTTGGCAATGGACGGCAGGCACCGGCACCGATGCTGCGCCTTATTTCCGGGTCTTCAATCCCGTCCTGCAGGGGCAAAAATTTGACCCTAAAGGCAACTATGTGCGTCGATGGGTGCCCGAATTAGCTCAAGTGCCCAACAAATTCCTGCAATCCCCATGGGAAATGCCGCTTGATATGCAAAAACAGGTGGGCTGCCTTGTTGGTCGCGACTATCCTGCTCCTATCGTTGACCATGCAATGGCACGGAAGCGAGTTCTGCAAGCTTATAAGGGTCAGTCTGTGGATTGAATTAACTGATATATAACCTTTCCCCTAAGGTTCCTGCTTAGAATGTTCTATAATTTCGTTAATGATTTCAAAAGGTGGTCCAATGCGCTTTCCAATTGTTAATGGTTCGAATTTACAACGAGAAAAACTGACTCTCCCACAGGATTTTGAGGGGAAACATAACCTGATCTTTGTCGCTTTTCAACAATGGCACCAATCGGAGGTCAACAGCTGGATCCCGCTGGCTGAGAGACTGGAAGCGCAATTTCCCGGGCTTGTTTACTACGAATTGCCGACTATCCGGTCACTGAACACGCTTTCGCGCTTTTTTATCAACGAAGGAATGCGTGCTGGGATTCCCAATACAAAGTCCCGTGAACGTACGATCACACTGTACCTAAATAAGGATGAATTTAGGGAAGCGCTGACGATGCAAGACGAAGACCATATTTACGCTCTGCTCTTCGACCAACAAGGAGAGGAACTTTGGCGTGCAAGAGGTCCACACAGCCTGCAAAGTGAGGAAGGGTTACTGGAAGCCCTAACCCGACTGACAAAACAGCTGTAAATAACAAGATAAATATTGTTCGTAAAGCGCTACAAAAAAACTTCCGGAAATTTACTCCTCCGCCCCATCTGATTTGGTAGCCGGCATAGACCATTCTATCCCCTTAAAAAAAGGTAGCCATATAAATTTAACCATATTTCCATTCTGAATTTGTTTTAACCTATTGACAAGCCGGGTTTAAATACACTATAATACCTATGAGAGCGCTCCCAAAATGTATATTGTTCATATGTTACTCACCGAATTGACGAAATGAATGATCTAACACTCGAGGATATTGCAAAATTAGCTGGTGTTTCCAGATCGACCGTTTCACGGGTTGTCAACAACAGTCCAAACGTGGACTCGGCTACTCGAAAGCGAGTAGAAAAAATCATCCAAAACACGGGCTACCATCCCAATGCGGCTGCAAGATCGTTGGCATCTCAGCGTACCAATATGATTGGCCTGGTAATTCCAAGAACTACGAGCGCTTTCTTCACTGACCCATACTTTCCACAACTTACGCAGGGTGTTGCATATGCCTGCAATAATCAACATTTGACTCTTTCACTCTTCCTGGTGGGAAACCAGGAAGATGAAAATGAAATTATTCCTCGCATCTCAAGACGGGGGTTGTTAGATGGAATTCTGATTCAATCTGGTACTTCTGATGACAAGATTTTTAAGCGCCTGGTCAATTCAGAAGTCCCTTGCCTGGTTTTTGGCAAACCTCACGGGGAGAGATTGGTGAATTACATCGATGTGGACAATGTTTGGGCGGCAAAAAAAGCCACAATTCACCTGATAAACCTCGGTTACAAGCGAATTGGTATGATAACGGGAGGTCTTTACAGCACCGCAGCGGTTGACAGGCAAACCGGCTTTACACAGGCAATGGATGAAGCAGGCAGGGAAATCGATCCAAGTTTAATCGCCGAAGGCGATTTTTCTGAAAACAGCGGCTACGATGCCATGAAAAAATTGCTGCCCTTCAGACCAGACGCAATTTTTGCTCAATCCGACGTCATGGCTATAGGTGCGATGCGAGCTGTGCAAGAAGCGGGTTTGGAAATTCCGGATGATGTTGCTTTTGTCGGATTCGATGATCTTCCAATTGCATCCACTCTACCGATCAAGTTAACCACTGTCCATCAACCCATTACTCATTTTGGTATCAAAGCAGTTGATCTGCTTATCGATTTAATCGAAAATGGTACAAGACCAGCCAAGCGTTTGATTCTCGATACTGAATTGATCGTTCGAGACTCATGCGGCTCAAAGAAATCCAACATACTATCCATACAGGGGGATGAAAGTAAAGAGAGCGCTCTCAAAGCGTCCGTAAAAACAGGAGGTGCAATCAGACATTAATCCGTAAAAAATGTTGTTGTTTAGAACACTTAAAAAATTCAAGGAGATAAGGAAAGAAAATGAAACGTCTATTAGTAATTTTGTCCGTAATACTTGTTGGGAGCATGCTGCTCTCCGCTTGTGCTACACCCGCAGCAGAAGTAGAACCTCCTGCTGTCGATCAACCAGTTGCAGAGGAACCTGAAGTTGAAGAACCTGTAGCTGAAGAACCCGTAGTTGAAGAACCAGTAGCAACCGATAAAACCGTGTTGAATGTCTGGTCATTCACTAACGAAATCCTCACCATGGCTGTAGCCTTTGAAAAGACTCACCCAGATGTGGATGTTGTTTACACCATGATCCCCATGACCAATGGTGAGTATCAGACCAAGTTGTTGGCAACCCTGGGCACCGATGATGTTCCGGATGTTGTTGCTCTCGAAGCTGCGTTTGTGAAAAGCTATGTGGAAAGCGATTTCCTGGCTGACATTGGCGATTTGCAGGTTTATGCTGACGAATTGAAGATGTATCCCTTTGTGTACGAAGTCGGTATGGCTGATGGCATTCACAAAGCTTACGCTTATCAGGCTACCCCTGGTGCTCTCTTCTATCGCCGCAGTTTAGCAAAAGAATACTTTGGCACTGATGATCCTGTAGAAATGCAGGAAATCCTGGGCGATTTCGATAAATATATCGC
>CAZYIJ010000002.1:35406-40707 GCA_964647425.1 uncultured Anaerolineaceae bacterium | reverse complement strand
TATGGGGTTTTCTGCGGTCTGATGGGAGCAATCGGTCAATCCGTTGGGCTGATCCTGAGCAAACAGGGCATGGGGGATTATGACCCATTCGCCGCCACCCAGATACGAATTATTGCCTCCATCGCTGGTTTTATCTTGTTCTTTCTGATAGGTAACCATTGGCAAAAGCTGCGTGCACTTCTCAGTGATAGGCAATCCGTGTGGATGACCGCTGCCGGGGCTTTGATTGGACCTGTCTTGGGGGTCGGGTTTTCACTATTAGCTATCCAAAACGCGCCGGCAGCTGTTGCAGCAGCTATTATGTCGATCATGCCTGTTCTGGTCATCCCAGTTAACTGGCTGGCATTCAGGGAAAAATTAAAGTGGTTTGAGGTTCTTGGCGCACTGGTGACAGTGGTCGGTGTAGTCCTACTGTACCTGTGAGTGCTAGTCGGTAGGCAGCAGGGCTTGGTTACTAGTTATTAGCTGATTGGACAGTCAAGTCAAAAATTATCCTTTATCACGGTGAAACGGTTTGCTTTGCTGCCTCCAATTCACTTGAAGTCATTTTTTAGCAATACAGCAAAGCAATCTGCTATTTGACAGTTGAGGATATTAATTAATATTATCTTTTAGCAATCAATTCCAAGACGAATTCAACAACCTCGTAAACGGTCATGTCGTCACTATTTACCAAAATAGCATCTTCTGCTGGTCGCAAGGGGGCTACTGCCCTGCTTGAATCAATTTCATCCCGGTGTCTTAACGATTCTTCGATCTCATCCAGGCAAATCTTTTTTCCTCTTGCCAATTCTTCGATGTATCTGCGCTGAGCGCGCACTTCAACACTGGCTTCAAGATAGATTTTCATTTCCGCATTGGGTAAAACTACTGTTCCAATATCCCTACCGATCATTACTATCCTGCCATTTTTAGCGATTTCCCGTTGAAGTTCAGTCATTGCCTTGCGGACACGTGGGTAAACTGAAACCTCAGAAACTACCTGGTTGACTTCAGGAGATCGCAAGTCCCAGGTGTGATCTTCTCCGTCAATGATCACGTCAAACTGACGACCATCCTCTTCAACTGAAGGTCGAATGTCAATCTTTACGTTCTCTGCCAGGTTGCTGACAGCCGCATCGTCAAAAATATCCACAACTTCCTGCAAAGCTTTAAATGCAACCGCTCGATACATGATGCCTGTGTCAAGGCTTATGTATCCGAGTTTATTGGCAATAAGATTGCCAATGGTCGACTTCCCGGAGGCAGCAGGTCCATCGATTGCGATGGTGCTTGGAGGATTCTGAATTTTCTGTTCACACATGCTATTGGGATGCTCCTGTAAATAAATTTGTCCGAACCCACAAAACACCTTTTTGGTTCTCAAACTTTGGTGGTTTTCCAATCAAAGCTTGCAAATAAGTTGTGAGTGAATCTTTCTTCCAGTCAATTGTTCTTTCTAAAACGACATTTATACCCCGAAATTCAACATTTTGGTCAGGCATAACGCTGGTCCTGGTCAGGATCACGGAAGTTTCAGGATCATTTCTTTCTAGAGCAAATTCTCTGAAGTACCAGGAAAATTCTTCCGGCAAATCGATAAGGCTAAAATCCCCTGATTGATGTAAAGGTTTGCCAGTCAGATCGAAATCAGCCAGGATAGATTCAATATCATTGTTTGGTAAAACCAGTTGATTATCCAGGTATTCGATGGAACGGACTTGTTGGGCGGAATGCAAACTGCGTGTGCTGTCGCCCAAGGTTAGGATTGCTAAAAAGAGCAAAAGAGTAACCAGGAATATCTTGTTCCCATTCCCTTCTGACCAACCAAACTTCACCAACCACCAGGAGGACACCAATAAGATGACTCCTACGATGATCATCAGGAAAATGCTCCAAAATTGCGGCGTTCCAAATGGCAACCCAGCAAGGCGTCCAATATTCACTAGTAGATAGATTAAAATCGCCAGGACAAAACCCATCAAGATAGCCGTTGAAAACCAAGATTGCTTGAGGCTGATTTTCAATTTGCCCAGCCAAATCGCTCCGCCTATCCAACTTAGCAGTACAGGCCAAAGCAGGAGCTCGTAGCTATCGCGCGAGATTAATGCACCAATTGTTAACGAAATCAAAATCGAAACCGCCCCAATTCGATACCAATTGCTTTGTTTTGTTGTTCGAAAGGCAAAAAACCCAAGTAAGAATACTAACAACGGCAATAAGCTATGCGCAATTAGCAAGTATATTGAATGATATATCGGCTTGTCGAAGAGCTGGGCAAAATTGCCAGCAAAACCAATAATACCGCTAGCAATTCCTCCCAATCCGGATGGATCAAGCAGAAAACTGGTCAATATCAAGACACTGTTTACCACGAATCCAGCTGCAAGACTTATCCAAGCTCTCTTACCGCAGCGCAATTGGAATGAGAAAAGATCCTTTGCAGAATCTGGTTTGACAATCCTCATTATCAGATAGGTCAAGCCAATGACAAGAATTAAGTACCAAAATGAGGAGCCGCTCAACAATGTAAAAGCCAAAGACACTCCAGCCAGCAGCGGCTTATTTTTCTTCAGGAAAGTAAAAGCCCACAACAGCCCTGCAATCGCAAAAATCCCTCCGTGGATTGCGCGGGAAAAAAGTAGATACGTTGGCTCAAAAGCCAGGCCAAAACTCAAGATTAGTGCGGTTTTTTGGCCTAAACGGTCTCTCCAAGCCCATGGCAGCAACACTAAAGTTGCTCCAACTATTGCGGGGAGCAGTCTGGCCAGCAAGTTGCCCGATCCAAACAGGAAAAACAACCATCCTGTCAGACCCGTGTACACAGGCACCATGCTGGTGTCCGCACTCGTTCTTCGGGAAATCTGCAGTGCCTGGTTTACCAAAACCAATTCGTTTTGTGTATAGACCATTGTATTGAGCAGTACAAGTCTCAAGATCAAGCCAACCGCAAAAGCAAGCAGGAACCACATTGAAAAAATTTTTAACCGGTCCTGCCTGATATATTCGTCGTTGCTTGCTTTGATGTCGTACATTTTACGGATTTTTTGCCTCATAAATATCAACTGTAGCGGTATCGAGAACCTTATTCATGTTTTCTTCGAATTTTGTTTCATCAACCTGGTAGGTTTGGCGTTCCAATTCACCAACCACGACATAGCGTATATTATACAGGTCGATCACGGTTTGAGCCTGGCTCCAATCCGAAGTGCTATACAGCACTCTTAAATCTGACTGCCTGGATCCAATCTCTTCATACCCTCCCCGCCATTGTGATTCATGCCCGATCCAGCCTAAGATCGTTGGCATTCCTGAGAAAGTCGAAATGATGTTGTAGGTGGTGTAGCTACCGCCGGTTTCCGATACCGCTTCAGCCATGACGCCCAAGGGAGCATCCGCCAACCATTCCGCCGCTGCCATTTGATCGGGGGAATACTGATAAAAATCCTGCTTGCCATTCAGCGAGTACCCATCGCGGGGTTGAAAGCCCTCGGTCTTATTCCATAACTCTATGGTCGGGTATACCAACCCTGCTGCCAGACCTACCAGGCATAATACCCCTAATGCAGCAGCAAATTTTTTCTTGATCAGACTTATTAATACCCAGATCAAAAACAAAAGAGGGATAATTAAGTAAAGATAATCCAATGGATTGCTGCCAAAACCAGGTTGGTAAGAATCATTCTTTTGCGTGAGCGAGAGTCCTAGCAAGAGCAACCCGACTGCAATAATCGTTAGTGCAAACAGCCGATTCGTCTGCGGTTTTTCTGTTTGCAGCAATCTGGCGATGAAATATGCGCTGGCTAAAGACCACAAGATCCAAGCTTGGAAATAAAACTTGAATATGGTGTTCATGCGGGTGCCAAATTGATCTCTCAGATAAACAAATTCCGGCACGATCACAAGCAGCGCGCCCAGCAAAACCAACATCAAAACAAAGCCATAAGTTTCTGTCGTGAAATTCTTCTGGTCCGTAAGTTCCACATTACCTGAAGCTACGGACGCTGTCGAGTTTCTGACCTTATGAACAAAAAAATCGACAGCCAGTAAAACCAGGAAAAACATTGTCAGAAAAGTCCCTGGATGTTTCAAGCGCTCCAGCAGCGATTCTGTGAGCAGGCTTCCGTTATCTACAGCGCCTTGCAAGGAATTGAGAAGAGGTCCCAAATTTTCAAATCTACCTGCCAGCCAACCCAGCCCCCAGCCTGCCACGAAAAGCAGCGCAAAAAGGGAACTGGTCACTAGCAAAGCCTGAAGCGAGGGCATCCGTTTTGCCCGAATATGTTGGTAGACCAGCCAGGCAAAAATCGGCACCAGCAATGGACCGAACATGATCCAAAGGTAAATGCCATGGGTAAAGAACGCCAGACTGGGTAACAATCCGCCTGCCTGCGAAGAAAAACTAAGGTAAAACGGCAAGTAAGCAAGAATGCTCAACAAACCACCGACCAGGCAGAATATGACGATCTGTCCGATACGTTTTTCGTCCCAACCGCTCAAACTTGCCTGCCGCCATACAAACGCGACTGCCAACAATAACAGGTAGAAGGGAAAATCCCAGGTGTTTAGGAAAGCAATACCTCCTAATGTAAGTACCGCCAGCAAACCGTTTTTCCAGTTGATTGGAATTATGCGACCTAGAGCAGAAAGGCTCCCCTCCCATCCCCCCTGAAAAGCGTTTAACGCCAGGGCGATTGCCAACAGCACGAAAGGCATTCCCAACAGATGAGGATGAATATCTGCAAGTAAATAGGTAAAAAATGGGAATTCATCGATGATCTCGATCATCGAGCTACCCAACCGGAAATCCTGAACTACCCGGCTGGCTTGCCACCAAGACCAGCCACCCCGGTTTGGGAACCAGGAGAGGCTGAATGGCTCGCTCATCAAGGCCGGGATTTGCAATTTCTGCCAGAAATCTGCACTCACCAAACCCCTTGCATGCAAAACATCCAGGATTCCAAACCAGTTGGATATGATCAGGATCATTAAAGGTGCAAGCAAAGCTAACGAATAGGTTCGATTCGAAACCTCTTGAGCTACTTGCTCATTTTCTTTCTTCCCCGACAACAAATCCCAGGCAACTCCATATGCGCCTAAAGCGGTCAACCCAAACCATGAAGCAGAAACCAGGTTGTAACCCACCGATGCGACTACCCCACTGACCCGTATCAATAAGGCCGAAATCAGGTAGCCAAAATAGTAATATGAGATCGAATAACCCGACAGCCAGGGGTCTATTGGTGGCATGGAAGGTGATTTCAGGATGCCGTTAATAAAAGCCATCTCCATGAATTTTTCAGTATGGATGATATCCGGATT
>CAZYIJ010000002.1:21432-35396 GCA_964647425.1 uncultured Anaerolineaceae bacterium | reverse complement strand
GCACCAAAGCCCAAAAGGCAAAAGCAACAAAAAAGACCGCTTCAGTTGTGACAATGGTTTTGCGGTTTTCTCTGACCCAATCCCTCAAGGTCAAAAATCCAATCTTCCAGGTGACAAAAATGTTTAAAACCAATAAAACACTCAGGACTGCCAGTGCTCCTGCCAGGTCGTTTTTAAGTAAACCAAGCGAAGTTAACCACCAATAGATAAACCCCCAAAGTAGCAATCCAATCGCTTTGGAGAGATATACCCCTCTCGAGCGCAGTTTCTGAAAAAATGACCAGGTTACTGGCAGGGTCACCCATCCCATAACTTCCAAAAGTAAATACCACTTCAGAAAATCGATCATGGTTTATCTGACCTTATAAATAACAGTATCGGCTTCACTATAAACCTGGTCCCACAGTGTTCCGTCATAAGTTTCAAATTTTTCCAAGGCTTCAGCAGGATAAAATGCCTGTTCCTGCTGCCCTACAATGATGTATTCCACATTGTACTTATCTAAATAGTTCGTCATAAATTCCCGGTCAAGGCTGAGGTAGAAAGCGTTCACCTCATCGACCCGCTCCTGAACAGCATTATTTCGTAAAACTGCTCGCTGCTGACGCTGGTGGTAATTCCACCCAACCACTCCCGGCAAACCGGTGTAGATCGTGTAGCGATTTCCCCAGTAATATTCGTAAGCCTGTGCTTCAAGAATGACCGGCGACCCAACTACGTTTTCCTGCATCCATTGTATCGCGCGGTAATCCTGCCCCAGGTCCATTACAACCCCGTTAACATAAAACTCAGATGTCTCCATATACTTCATTCCATCCAAGGTTTGCGGTGCGTCAGGGTCCATTCGGTCAGTAATTTTGTCTTTGGTTGCCAAAACAGGGAAAAGCAAACTGATGAATATCAAAACAGTAAAAACAACCTGGAAGGCGATCTGAAATCGCGTTCTCCAGTGGGAAAGATCACGCCATAGAGTCGCGGCTGCCAACCCCATTGGAAGAGTCAGCAGCATCCAGGCTTGATGGTAAAGTTTGAACACTACGTTCATGCGTCCGATGTCGCCCACCAGGTAAATCAGCTCGACTACAACAGTGAGCACCAATCCGGTACCAATCATGAAGTAAGCCAGGCGTTTGACATCGTCTTTGCTTGTCACAAGCAGGAAGAGTGTCAGAACACCCAATGGCAGAGCTATCAATGCTACTGTCACTTTGAGCAAGAGAAGAAGCAGAAAGGCCGTCACGATGATCACGCTTAATCCGACCACCAGATTGCGATTATGTTTGTAAGTTTCCAAGTCAGAGACGTGGGTTGAAGCCATCCATTGGTAGGTTTCCCATATTAACCAACAGGTGATCACAAAAAGAATCAAACCCCAGTGGGTTATGTAAGAAGGCAAGGGCGTTCTGGCTCCACTCCAAAATCCAACTGAGTTGTACCCTGGGAAGAAATATCGATTGAAATTATGATAAAAAATGCGGGTCAATAAGAATAACCCCAAAGCACTGATAACAGGATAAACCCACTTCCTTGACCAGTCTGGCAAAAATCGCCATCTCGCTTCAGGGAAGTAACGCCATCCAACAAAAACCAGTGCGACCATTGCAAGCGCTGTAAAAGTAAGATAATCCCAGGTGTTTGTGGGCTGCAAAGCACCTAAAACCACTGCCCCAACCAATAATATTGGGACGATGCCATTCCCAACCCTCAAATCCAAATTTCCTTCGCGCTTCTTCATCATCACAAGGGATAAACACCAGGCAACTGCTGCCAGCACGATTGGCATGGTAATCAGATGGGCATGAAAATCGGCATATAAAAACGTAAAGAAAGGAAATTCCGTGATCGGCTCACCAGGGATGGCACGGCTCGGATTCCAATACCAGGTTCCAGCAGCTATTGGGAGAGGTTCGCCTTGTAACAGTAGCCTAATTCCTCTAAACAGCCAGACCAATTTTTGGCTGAGTGTGGCACCGTCCAAGCTGACACCTGCTGAACCCAATGCTTTCAAGCCACCAGTGATCACATGGAGCTCACCGAGGTTGCCAACCAATGCCAGGAACACCGCACTGCCTATGCCTGCCAAAAACGCCAGCCCAAACAAGCGCTCTTTCTCATCCGGATTTCTCTCAAGAACCGCTTTCCCAAAATTCCATCCACTACTGAACGCACCAATTACCAGCATCGCATACCAGAGGGAAATCAAGATGTTGTAAGAAACAGCCGGCACAACTCCCAGCAGTTTGATCGGCATCGCCACCAGAACTTGGCCGTAATAGTAATAATTAATATACCCACCTGCAAACCAGGGGTCATAGGAGGGAAAGGTGCTGCTCTTGATGATCGCGTTGAGATAGCTGAAATCCATTGGTTTTTCGCCGCCCCGCCATGGGTGCCAGAGATCCGGGTTTTGATATCGGATCCAGAGGAAGAAGGCAAACGCGATCAGAAAAATGACTTCTTCGATCAAAATCTGCTTCCATAAAGCACGAAAATCTTCAACAAGAGCTTTCCTTGTAAACCAAGCCACGAATGAGGAAGCAGCAACAACAACCAGCAGAACGATCCAAAGCATGCCTCTGGTTACTTCAACCTTGGCTGAACCTAGATTGAATACAATTAATACAAACAGGAGCAGTCCAATTATCCTGGCGAAGGCATAACCCTTGTCTTTCAAGCCGGGCAGTGCCAACCTTACGATTGGGAAAACACAGAGTCCCAATAACCAGAATAAAAGATAAAAGGCGACTACTGCGATCCAGGTGTGTTGGTTCAGCAGCGACTGCTGGTCAAACAGCTCAGACCAGGTACCCCCTGCTTGTTGAGTCTGCTTATCGTCTTCGGTTAACATCAATTGGTTGTTTATCTCAGTGCCACCAGCTTGATAGGAATCTGCTTGTTTGGGTGTCAGGTAGACTGCTTTTCTAACATCCACTGAGTTAAGAGAATTCCAGGTTAACTCACTGTCGTAAGTTTCATTTTTCGCAAATATGAGCACTTTTGGATGGTCATAAACCGAGAAAGCTTCCTCCGCAAATTGATCGTTGAATTCAAGACTACCCAGATTCGGGTAAGAAGTAAAGGTCGCAACCAGGTCAAAACCCAGGTTGCCACTGGTTCCATCTGACTCAGCCTGGTAGTAGCAATCCAACGTTTCCTGATCCTCGGAGCAACCCAACAATTGCCGGTAGAAGTAAGTACTCAAAGGATAACGTTCTGGTACACGCGGGATCGTGCCAAATTGGCGGTTGGAACTGATAAAAATATAGTCTGCCTGGTTGAGAATAGTGTAGAACCGTTGAACCTTGCTAACGTCATCCGGCCAATACATCTCAAAATTCAAATCTCCTCTGAAGATTCCTGCGTTGTCCTGGTACGGCACAAAAGTAGGTCTTGGCAGCGGTAGAGCGTCATCCCAACTGCTTTCCAGGGCAACACCCGGCGTGCTGATTGCTATCTGACCTTCACCTTCTGTCAATTCAATGGTCAAATCGAGATCCTGGGTTTGGGCTCCACTCAATGTCAAGGGATCATCAAAGGAAAAAACCGCCTTTTCACCTCGAAGTGAACCTTCACCCAGAAAATCATCCGAAGCATAACCAATCCGAGTGATTGGACCCTCGGCTGTATTAGCTGTGAGTGTCAGTCGTAATTGTTTTAAACCCACATTCTGAGTTACATCCAGCACATAAGGAATCTCAACACGCAAAATTTCCTCAAGAGCCTGAACATTCACCCTCATCTGGTAAGGATGCTCGGGCGTGATCATCTCGTTGATTTTTGGCAAGGTTTCCTGGCGAGTAAGCCCGTTATCATAGTAGAAATTCATCACCGGCACGCCGCTCAAATAAGACTGGGTTTCTTGAGTAAGCAAGGTCAACTCAAATTGATAATTCTGGTCTTCAAGCAGATAAACCGCTGGATTGAATTGAAACAAGAGCGTAGATTGAGTCTGCCCCTCTGAAGTGACAGGATTTTGTGCGACAAGCGGGGGTTCCGTCACGGGCAGACCCGTTTGTGCATCAAACACATCTAACTGATACTGCACGCCTTCAAGTGTGTTCGAGACCGATTGCACCACTGGATAAGTCAGATCTGTCAGGAAACCAGCTGCCTTTGCCTGGTATAGCAATGTAAGGCTCTGCCCTGTGTTTAGGGTATTGATTGCCCGGTATGCTACCGGGATATTTTTTTCCAGCCCGTCAGAATTAGCCACCAGGTTTATTGGACCTTCCAGATTTTCATAAATCCAGTCTGTGGCAGCCACCCTGGTGACCGGTCGGGTATAGATTCGGCTGAAGGCAAATGCCCACGCGCCAGTCGCAATCAAAATCAGAATGGTTGCAACAACGCCAGCTGTTTGCAGAACCTTCCTGGAAATCAGCAGCCTCTTAAATTTGAAGCCTGTTTTATTGCTGAGCAACTGTTCAAGCCCCCAGGCTGCAAAGATTGCCATAAGCGGGTAAAGCAGCAGTAGATAACGCATAGCGGAGACCCACGCCAGCCCCTGCCACAGGAAATACAGTAGGCTCCAAAGCCACAGGGGAAGATGGAGGTAGTCTTTGCATTTGAAAATCTTGCTAGCCATAACCAACCAGGAAAATGCTGTCATGATTCCCCACGGCAAACCGACTCCCCAAACTACCAGGTTGTAAAGTGAAAAAGTGCTCGGACGCCTGGCCCACTGCAATGCTGGTGGGAAGTCGACCTCTCCAGTGCTTTGCGCTTGCAAGGTTTTCAGACCATTCCACCAATCCGGACTGATTTTCAGGCTAAAAAATCCCGGTCCGCTAAAGGCATAGGGTTGTAAAATCCGGAAGGTCAAGAAGCTGACAACCGCTGCAAGTGAAATCAAAACAAAAATCTTGATTAAACCGACTTTCTCAGAACGATTTTCGCTACGTAAGTAACGTGCCAATTCCGCCAATGGCAGCAACAGCGCCAGCGAGACAGCATTAATTTTTGAGGCGGTCGCCATCCCCAGCCCCATACCAAAAAGCACATACGGCCAAATTTTGCGCCAGCTCAGCACACTTCGAATATCTTCTGTGTCATATTCAAATGGTCGTTTTAATAGGATAACCGCAGCCAGCACGGTCAACATACCAAAGGTATTGGTAAAGGTATCCACAGTCATGAAGTGAGATTGTTGAATAGGCAAGACCGCAAAGGCATAGAAAGCTGCCGCGATCAACCCCACCCTTTTATTGAATAGCTTGTACCCTGTCAGAAACACCAGGATCACCGTGAACAGATCAAAGAAAGCGGAGAGCTGTCTGCCAACCAAAGTGATCGGGTCGTAACCAACTTGTCCGATCCATTCTCCAACGTACCGGATCAGAAATATCGGGAAAGTGCCATAAACAAAAAAGGTATACCCGTGTGTGTTCGGGTTTAGAGTCGAAGTTTGGGTATTGAAGTATTCCTTGATGCTTTCAACCGGTTGAATACTATTCAACACCATGGATAGATAGCGTTCGTCTGGATGCAGATGATAGCTTTCATCCCAGTTTAGGTTCAAAAAACGAAAGTATCCACCCAAAATCAAAAATGCGACAAGCAAAAAGACCGTTATCAGGGCTTGATTAATGTTTCTTTTCTGCAGGACTTTCTGCTCGCTACTTTTTTCCATAAAGTTATTGGCTCGCAATGTAAATAATGAAGTTCTTTTCCGGTTGGACGCTCTGGTAAGTAGTGGCAACGCCGCCCGGGTAGAGAGATTGTAACTGACCTAAGCTTTCAGCGTCAGTGATGTGTAACAAAAAGATTTTTGCGGTCTGTAAGTCCACTGTGCTGCTAAGCTCTTGCGGCAAAATTGATAGATTTGTATAGGGTCTGTTCAAGCTGATTGCCACCGATCGTGCATCGACCCAATGGGGAAAACCGACAATATAAGCCTGGCTATTCCTGGCTTGACCAGTGTCATAATTACGAATGACCTCTGCCATATCTGACGCATTCCAGGCAGAAGCTTCGTAGTTATTGACATAGGTAGTGTTGATCAAACCAAAATTGCGAATAATGATCAGTAGGCTGAAAATGACTACAAAGCCTGCTTGTTTAACCCAACGAGATTCAGTTTGACTTGCCCATATCCGATCTATAGCAAAAGCAAATCCCCTTCCAGCGATCAGAAATACGGGAACGGCTGCCCCTAAAGCACGGCTAAGTGATGGATTCTCCATCGACTGAGCAAGTGAAAGTGCTGATGGAAGCAGCATCAGAAAAAATAGTAAAAGTAATGAAATCGCTTGTTTTCGCTTCTTGAAGAAATCCTGGAATAGGGTTACACAAAGTCCAAACAAGAAAAACGCTCCGGTAACCCAATCCAAAGCGGCCCGGTTTGAAATTCCATCCACCCAGCCGTTTCGATTCGACCAATTCATTAGCCCTAAAGCAGCCACGAAATTTTTAAGAAAAGTAGTTATCGGGTTGCTGTATGTTGGATTATTTTCAAAAGAAAGTTGGCTTATGATTGGTGAGAACCAAGCGGTTGGGCTTGCTGCAACCACGAAAATCAAAGGCAATACTACTACAACACCCGTTATCAATCCGAAGCCTATGCGCAACGCAAGTGATATTATGGGCTTTTTACTTCCTATATGCACAAAATACACAATTGCAATAAAAAAGTTGGCAAAAACCAGCACAAAGAAAATCTTATTTGTCAGCAAGCCCAAACCAGTCAACACTGAAGCGATCAGCATAGAATTAAGGTCGTCTTCCTGAAGCGATTTGAACAGATAGTAAAACGCAGGCAGCAGGATCGGCAGCACCAGCCCAAACCCCAATACAGCTCTCTGCTGTAAGATCGGCCAGAAGCCAACCCCCAACAACAGCGCGCTGATATGACCGGTTTTTTCATCAAACAGCCGCTGGCCAAGCTTGTACATATAAAAGACAGCCACCAAGCCTGCCAGCGCGAAGGCAAACTTGAGTCCTGTAAAGTTCAACAAATTCGTCCTGAACAAATTTACCAGTGCAGCCCAATAATAGCTGATTGGCTCACTGACCACATTTCGTGGGAACCACAAGGCCGTCTCCCCATTTTTAATGCCATCGACTGTGTAAAACGCTTCCACCTGGGAGCTGATGATCTCTGGCGGCACCTGCTCAAGTCTTCCAAATTGAAAAATAAGCACAATAACAATCAAAAGCAAATAAGCAATCAGTTTTTTTGGTTTGGAGGTTAACTCAACAAAAATCGATTTGAAGTTAGGTTTGAGAATCGCTTTAGGCTGGAATAAGGCAGCAATGATTGAAATGATGCTAGCTATCCAAAGCAACCCTGAAAGAAAACTAAAGCTTCCTTGGCGATACATCAGGCTGGCGATAATAGCCGTAATAAAAGCCGCAAGCAGCCAAACCAAGCGCACGCTTACAATGTTTTGCCTATCTTCGTCTGTAGTAACCGTTCTTTCAAAAGTTGCTGACTTTTTTTCGCGCAAAAAGGCAAATGCGGAGAGAGCAAATCCTGCGAGCAGCAAGACAATACCGATTTCCGCTAAAGTCTCTCGCAAGAATTCAATCAGAAATTGACCTGTCAAAAAACAAATCAAAGCAAAGGGAACAAGCCGATCAGAAGCTCGCTTTTGTTCGCCAATTTTTTCAGAATCGAACCCGTCATTCGCTTCTCCATCTTTATTGAAATAACGCTGAAGCACTTCAAGGACTGTCGGATCCTCTTCGGGATTTGTCAGGTCATGGTCCATAAGATAATTTTAATCGCTTATCGGGAGTCTACCCGGGAAACTCTGTCAGCATATAAGTAGCCGAGATTTTTGTGAACGCGATTGTCATATCGCTTTACATGATAACCAAGCTCTTCGAAATATTTAGTCAGGACGCGAAAGTTCCGCCTTTCGTCAAGGTCATGATATTCCATGATGATGCGGTTGATTTTTTTGAAGAATTTCGGATCCTGATTGAGCAAGATTTCGTATTCTGCTCCTTCACAATCCAACTTCATCAGGTCAATCTTCTTGCCTACTTTTTCCTCAACCACCTGCTCCAGGGTAATAACAGGAATACTGGTCTCTTTTACAGCATGAATATTATCAGCTTGACCAGTGCCGCTGACAGCCTGCAATGGTTCATTATTCAAAAAATGAAGTGGAATCTCACCGCTCTCGCTCCAGACACCCAGGTTATACGTTTCAACATGTTTCAAGTTATTGGCACGCATGTTTTGGCGCAGAATATTGATCGATCCGGGATTTGGTTCAAAAGCATGGACCATGCCATCGGTCAATTGAAGAGCCGCTTCGATCGTAAATTCACCAATAGCAGCGCCGATATCGACGACTACCCAATCATTCTGGATCTCGGTTCCCAGCTTGGTATAGAATCGGTCAATCAAGGTTTCTTTGACAGACCAGGCTTCCATTTTGCTTCCGACGCCAACTTTCAAATTATCGCGGCGTAATTCCAACCATTTGACACCGATAAAAGGTTTTCCCAGAAAAATGTCGAATAACACTCTCCAATTTTTGACGCCAAACAACAATTCAAAAATCGACCAAAGATAATAAGAAATTTTGCGTAAAAACCTCACGCCTGCCTCCTGGCAATATAGAATGTACAGGTGCCCTCATCATCGAGAGGATTTTCTACCAGGTTGGCAACCTCATCGAAGGGAATAAAAGGATTCCTGCGGGTTTGGAACAAAACCCATTTTCCAAACAGTTTTTTCCAGAGCAAATTCGGTAACCCGGCAGCATGGCCTCGTTCAAGTTTATGCATTGCCTTTACCGGGAAGTAATTCCAATAATCCACCTGTTCAAAACCCGCTCTTCTAAGTCGTTCGATCCAAATTTCAGGTGGATCAAGATTTATATGCCGGGCAATCTTGTTAAAGAAGCGGGAATAAGCTAAAGCCAATCTCTTCAACCCCAAAAAAGATAAAATCTTCATTCCCCAAAGATCAGTGACAAAACGGCGATTTGGGACAGCAAAATAGAACTTACCACCAGGTTTTAGCACCCTCGCTACTTGATTCAAAACAGGCTGAACCTCAGGAATGTGTTCAAGTACCGAGTTGCTGATCGCAGAGCTGAAACTTCCACTCTCAATGGGAACACGAGCCCCTTCTGCCTGCACCAAAAGTGGGTAAACCTTTCTTTGTTTGGCCTCCAAAAGTGGCTCCCACCAGGGGTCAACGCCCAGGACCTTTTGGTCTTCAAATAATGCCCAGGCAAAATGTCCATCACCAACTCCCAAATCATAAATAGGTTCTTCAAGCTCCTGCTGCTCATAAAAGCTCTGCTCTACTGCCCGAAGCATGCCTCTGAAATAGGGCAAATTGAAGAGTTGTTGTGAGCAAATACGCTCAATTTCTTTCTTGGTAAGCTCAGTCATTATTCACCAACAACGCTAACAGTTCTTCGTAATGCCTGGCGACCGATCCCTGTTGAAATTTCTCTAAAAATTCAGCTGGCACAAAACGGGCTTTTTCACCTTTATCGAGAATTTCGATCACTGCCTTGCTGATGGCGGTTGAATCTTTGATTGGCACAATTTTGCCTAATCCTGTTTGCAAAACTGGTTGTCTTACGCCAGGTAAATCAGAAGCAACTACCGGCGTGCCTTGCGTCATCGCTTCAATCTGCACAATACCAAAGGATTCTGTTGCATTTAAACTGGAGAAGATCAGTACATCACAGGCAGCGAAGAAAGTTTCAAAATCATCATCAGTTAAATAGCCTAACGAGATCCACTTCTGTCCAAAAGGCTTGATAAAGCGTTCCACCTGAGCTTGATAAGTTTGTTCTCCGATAACTGATTGCCAGGCACCGGCATGTATCACTCTTGCCTCGGGGTAAATTTCCAGAATGCCTGGGAGAGCCATGGCAAGATATTCATAACCTTTTTCTGAAGCAACTCTTCCAGCCAAACCGATAATCTTTTCACTTCTTTTGATGTCATACTTCTCACGGAAGACATCAAGTTTTTCCACGCTCACTGTTTTTACATTGACTGGCGTGGGTACTTCAATCACTTTTCTAAGATATTGACTCAACACTGGAGAGTGCTCTGCATAATCGAGTGAATTCTGGACGATTAAATTAGCCTTTTCCAGGACTTTGTTACCAAGCAAGCTTGTGACTTTAACCGCCAGGCGATCAAGCAACCCGCTGCTGCTAGTCACCAGGTCGCAATGGTACGTCACCAACACAGGCTTGCCTGCTTTACCAGCTAACTGCACGAGAAAAATGCTTTCAAATTGGGGTAAATGCAGGTTGACAACGTCCGCCCATCTTATCCATTTCCAAGCAATTTTGAACAAGCCGGGCATAAGCACACCTTTGGAAAGTTTCGCTATCACTGGCACGCGAACGATCTTGAATTTTCCATGGGTTTCTAATCTCTCTAAGTCTTTCTTGTATTGAGAGGTGAGAATAACTACTTCATGTCCCAGCTCTGCCAACCCTTCCGCTAAACGCAGAGCATATACCGACAAACCGGAACTGTAAGGGTAAAAATAAGTTGAGGAGATCAGGATTTTCATGATTGCAGCTCCTTTTTTTGCCGGATTCTGGTTGCCTTGCCAATCAATGAGCCCAGGCTCTGCCCCGACAAAATCAGTGCGATCACACCCAAAATAGCCGGAATAGCAATCTGCACACTGTGAACAACTAATGATATGGCTAATGAGGGTTCTTTCGCTACACCAACCAAAGCATATGATCCCACCGTACCTGCTTCAAACACACCCAACCCAGCTGGAGCGGAGGGCAAAGCATTAACGAAGGCGCTGGCAGTGTTCACCAACATTGGCCACCACCACTCTGAATTTGACAAGATAGCATTTTGTAAAATGAAATATTCAAGCATCGAAAATGACCAGCTGACAGCCAGAATGACAAATGCCAGAACGAATCGCCCGGGCTTAGTGAAATACTGAAAGCCAGTTAAAAGCTGTTCAATCCTGTTGATAACCTTTTCTTTTACAAATTCCGACTTGTTAAAGCGTTTTAAAAGCCAAAGTATGACACTATCTTTATTCCTGGTTGCATAAAAAATGACAACGATCGCCACTATCAAGAGTAGGATTCCAATGCCAGCGATTCGATTAAGAGTTACATTTTCAATCAGGAAAAACAAGCAGAAAAGCAAAAATGAAAAGCCGACCAACAGATCCAAAAGGCGTTCTGCCACAATTGACGCCAACGCCTCGAGGTAACTTGTTTTATGTTCTTCTCTTTCTGTCAAAAAAGCTGCACGTCCGAATTCACCCAGCCTGAGAGGTATGATCGTGTTCAATAAATACCCTAAATTCATTGCCCAAAACACACTGGAATACTTGAGTTTGCCTCCAAGGATGATCCAACAAGTTAATCCCCTGAGAAGTGATCCAATAGAAAAACAAAGCACAATTACAGCAATCGAACCTGGTGAAAGCTGTCTGAAAGCATTACCAACCGCTTGAAAATCCAACTGCCGCAAAACAAGCCAGATCGCAAGCGTGCTTATGAGCAAGGGAATACCAATCTTAAAGAACCGGTTGATACCAGGTTTTGCCGTAGGGTCGGGCATTAATCCTCCAGGCGTAAGATCGCCATGAACGCTTCCTGGGGAATTTGCACGCTGCCGACCATCTTCATGCGCTTTTTGCCCTTCTTTTGCTTCTCCAGCAGTTTTTTCTTGCGGGTAATATCCCCACCGTAACATTTCGCCAAAACGTCTTTTCGCAAGGCTTTCACATTTGCGCGTGAAATCACTCTGCCTTGGGCATATGCCTGGATTGGGATCACAAACATTTGGCTTGGGATGATTCCTTTGAGCTTGCTCACCAAGGCTTGCCCTTTGTGAAAGGCATCCTGTTTGTGAACAATAGCTGTCAGAGCATCGACAGGCTCTTCGTTAAGCAATATTTGGAGCTTCACCAATTCGCCTGCACGATATTCAATAAACTTGTAATCCATTGAGGCATATCCGCGCGTGCTGGACTTGAGCAGGTCAAAGAAATCTACAATGATTTCTGACAACGGGATCTCGAAGTTGAGCTGAACACGGTTTACCGCTGGATAATCCTGGTCGACATAGATCCCACGACGGCGTTTAACCAGTTCCATTACCACCCCATAGTAATCAGTCGGTGTGAATATTTCGAGTTCCATCCACGGCTCATAAATTTCTACGATCTCTCCTTCATCCGGCAAGTCTGCCGGCGAATCAATGATAATCGTGGATCCATCCTTCAAATCAACTTTATATTCAACGGAAGGAGCAGTAAAAACCACATCAAGGTAATATTCACGCTCGAGCCGTTCCTGGATAATTTCCATGTGAAACAAACCCAAAAAACCACAGCGAAAACCGAAATTCAATGCTTCCGAAGATTCTGGTTCGTAAGTGAGGGAGGCATCATTTAATTGTAATTTCTCGAGGGCTTCCTTGAGGTTGCTATAGTCCTCACCCTCGACCGGATATACTCCGGCAAAAACCATCGGTTTGACTTTTTGATAACCCGGCAGCGGTTTCTCAGCCGGTTTGACCGCGTGAGTGATGGTATCGCCAACGCGGCAGTCGTGGACGGTTTTCAGACCTGTAGCGATATATCCCACATCGCCAGCTTCCAGAAGCGAAACCGGCTTCATTCCAGGCGAAAAGACGCCAATTTCAACTGGTTCCACCTTTGATCCCGTCGCCATCATCATGATTTTTTCGTTCGCGTTGATTTTGCCGTCGAAAATACGCACATAAGCGATCACGCCTTTGTAGGAATCGTAATGAGAGTCAAAAACAAGTGCACGAAGTGGTTGCTCTTTATCTGCCTTTGGTGCCGGAACGCGATCTGCGATTGCCTGCAAAACCATTTCAACGTTTTGTCCGGTTTTGGCACTGATTGCAATGATTTCGCTTTCATCCACACCCAGAAGTGCTACGAGGTCGCGGGTTACTTCTTCGACCATGGCCGACTGAAGATCTACCTTATTGAGTACCGGGATAATGACCAAATTGGCATCCAGTGCCAGATATAGGTTAGCCAGAGTTTGTGCTTCTATGCCCTGGGTGGCATCAATTACCAAGACCGCACCTTCGCAGGCATTCAGAGCCCGACTGACTTCGTAACTGAAGTCAACATGTCCGGGTGTGTCAATAAGGTTAAATTCGTATTCCTTACCGGCATCGTCACTGTAAACCATGCGCACGGCAGAGGCTTTGATTGTGACGCCCTTTTCTCTCTCAAGGTCCATCGCATCGAGCACCTGCTCGGTCATATCACGGTCAGAGATGGTGCCGGTTAGTTGCAGCATTCGGTCAGCAAGGGTTGACTTGCCGTGGTCAACGTGGGCAATAATGCAGAAATTACGTATATTTTCCATAAGCGATCCAGTATAGCCTATTATACCGTCAACCGGTATGCCGTTATAATTAAACGAATATATATTCTGTTGGAGCAACTATGAAACTTTCTATTGTCGTCCCTGTCTATAACGAAGAAAAAAACCTGCCTGAGCTTTTTGAGCAAATCGTTGCAGCCGTGGAGCCATTGAAGATGGACTGGGACGTGACTTTTGTAGACGACGGCAGTCGCGACGCGAGTGTTCAAATCATACGTCAGTTACACGAGCAAGCACCTGAAAGGGTTAGGCTTATTGTTTTTCGGCGTAATTACGGTCAAACGGCTGCCATTAGTGCAGGCATCAACGAGTCAGACGGAGACATTGTTATATTGATGGATGCTGATCTTCAAAATGATCCAGCCGATATTCCAATACTTTTGGATGAGCTGGATAAGGGCTTTGACGTGGTTAGCGGCTGGCGCAAAGATCGTCAGGATAACCAATTAACACGCAACCTCCCTTCACACCTTGCGAACAAATTAATCTCCTCAAGTACAGGCGTCCATTTGCATGACTATGGTTGCACGCTCAAGGCCTACCGGCGTGAAATTCTGGAGTCCATGAACCTTTACGGCGAGATGCACCGACTGATTCCTGCCTATGTGAAATGGGCCGGCG
>CAZYIJ010000002.1:8697-21422 GCA_964647425.1 uncultured Anaerolineaceae bacterium | reverse complement strand
ACGCTAAAGAAGCAGGTGGAAAAATTAGTGAAGTGGTTGTACGTCATCACCCCCGGAAATTTGGCAAAGCCAACTATGGACTGGAACGAACTGTAAAGGTCATCCTGGACCTGTTTACCGTTAAATTCCTGATGAAATTCTCACAAAAACCAATCTATCTTTTTGGCGGGGTCGGGCTGGGGCTTATGGCAATCAGTTTAGCGCTTTTCCTTTGGCTCGCCATCCGGCGAATTGTTGCCACTGTATCAGTTTTAGGGTCACCTTGGTTCCAAATTAGTGTGATGATGTTTATTCTAGGTTTTCTGGCAATATTGTTGGGGCTAATCGCCGAGTTGGTCATGCGTACTTACTACGAATCGCAGGACAAAAAAACCTATGCCATCCGCGAGAGAATTGAACCGGAGAAAGTTATTAATTAACTGGAACCTGTGAATCCAAAAGTTCTTGAAATAATACTTCCTCACCCTGCGGAACAAGCAGGTTAATTCCACCATTACGCCAGGACAGAACACCTTCGTATTCCGAGAGAATTGGAAGAACCACTTGCTCTACCCAGGCATTGTTTTCGGCAGCAAAGCTGTGTGAACTCTCCTGAATGTTCGTTGAAAGTGAATCACTGATAATGGCGATAAAGGCATGATCCTCTATCTTTTGCCAAAAAACACGCAAGTAATCCTGGTTATTGCCCATTGCCATCTCCATCAGGAAAACTTTTTCATATTCGGGCACAACCTGCAGTTCCAGCTCGTCAAAAGTTATTAACTGGCGTTCTGAGATAAAGAGGACATCGCCACCCTTTTCTTGAAGCACAGCCATAGCACGATTAAGATCGCCTAGCTCAGAACCTTGGGATTGTGCAGCACCAAAAGACCAGGATCCCGAACGCATGAAAGCAAAGAAAACTGGGATGATCACTGCCATCGCCATCCAAAATCTCATAGTTGATTGTTCTTGAAAGGTGTCAGTTGGTCGCTGTAATGATGAATTCATCGACAGGATGCTGCCCACAATCAGAGCCCAAAAGACCAAAAAACCGTCAAGATTGTGAAGGTCACCTCCACCTCCGATTTTTACGCTGACCACCAACCCACCTAGAAAGAAGACGACAAGGATGCCGGCTAAACCCAGCCATTGCAGCCAGTGAAACACGGGCAACTTCCTTTCGTGAAATTTCAGCCAAAGTAACGCAGCCCCTGGTAGGACCACTAGTAGGATTGCAGGTATGATGCCAAGGAAAAAAGTGGCGTTAGGCCATAGTCTTCCCCAAAGGAGCGCAGAGGAAAAAGCAGAATCAAAAAGGGCCGGTTGTTCACCTGAGGTCGCAATGTAACTTTGTTTTGTCAGGTATGCAAAAGCCATGCCCCCAATCACCCAAACAGCTGGCCAAGCCAGGTATTTCACCCACTTTTTACCATCAAAGGGGGTATCCAGCAGGTAAAGTGCGGTTGCCAACATACCAGGTACGGGCATCCAATTGACACGACTAATGCCCGCCCAGGCAGAGGCAAGAAGCACAAAAATCAGTGTCCTTTGCGGCTTGTCTTTTTTGTATCCAAGCAAGACAAATACAACGCAAACCATCAGGTGGTAATAAACCGCACCTTGAAAAAAGTATAGGAAAAGCAACGCGGTCAGCCATGGCAGTGAATTTTTTGCAGAAAAATGGAAGCGCTTTACCACA
Source organism: uncultured Anaerolineaceae bacterium (assembly GCA_964647425.1). GTDB lineage: Bacteria > Chloroflexota > Anaerolineae > Anaerolineales > Anaerolineaceae > Mesolinea. The sequence goes on along the minus strand of CAZYIJ010000002.1, from coordinate 19,741 downwards.
AGCCAACTGCACCAAAGCGTCATTCCGAGCCAAAGTACCACTTGCCAGACACGGTGGACTAAGATGGATCGAATGCCAAAGAAAAATGGAAGTGCCTGCATCAGGTAACGGCTCGGGTGAAGCACAGGTAAAGGCAGTTTCGAACCATACAAACGTTTTGATGCAAAGAGCGATGCGTTATAAAAGCGACTCCCTTCGGACCAACCCAATGCGAATGGACCACTCTGAATCTCCGGCATGAATGCTGCCACACGGTGCAACACGCCAAAAAGCAACAGACACTTGGCAAAAGCAAAGTAAGTAGAGTATTTTGATGTGCGGGAAATGAGCAGCGCAAAAACACCCGAAACCCCAACCGCGAAGACAAATCTGCCACTGCCATAGCTGAAGACGTGGAACTGTAAATTGAAAAACAGCAAGGTCAGCGCTATAACAATCAGCGAAAAAAAGATCCATAATGCTGCAACATTCTTCTGTAATGGGATTTTTTCAACGAAACCTGACTCAAGTTTCCAAGTAAATAAAAACAATATCACAATTAGCAAGCCAACCCCGAACATCGTCAAAAACCAGATGTTGCGTACGTATCGGCTGTCCCATAAAAACCAAACACAGGCTGCTCCGAGCAGAAGCAACCAGTGACGAAGAAATTTTTGAGTTTCTTTCGGATTCATAACGTTTCCTTTGGGAGGATCTCTTCCAGATCGGCAGGAGATTTTCCTGCCAGAACTTCCCCAATGAAGAAAGCTCCTGGTAAGCTTCCGATCAGCCATACCAGCCGCAGAATAACCGCCAGCCCGATGCTAGTGGCAGGAGAAAGCCCACCAAAAAGGGTGAAAAGATTTGTGATAGTTACTTCTTGCAGACCCAAACCATTTATGGAAATAGGCAAGAGTGTAATAAAGTAGGTCAGGCTCCAGATACCGGCGATTTGCCAGAAACTAAGCGTCTCCCCCATTCCTTCGACCAGGATGAAGATGATCATATAAATTGCTGTTTGGTGGATCAGTGTGAACCCGAGAGCTTTGAGTAGAATATACGGGTGTTTTGTCCAGAAGCGCAGGTTTACCATCACCTTACGGATTCCGTTCTTGAACTGGCTGACGAGTGGGATTGCCATGCTATCTGCCATGGTAGAAAGATGCTGAGAACGTAAATATGCGTTCACCCCAGAAAATGAAAATGGAAGCATTAGTGCCATACCTGTCATTCCAACCAGACGATCAACCACAAGTGAGGCTGCTGCCAGGCTGGCGCTCAGGCCAAGCCTGACTGCTCCAGCCATCCGTAGCGCGTCTCCGCCGATTGTCGTCGGAAGCACGTTTGAAGCAAAAAGTCCAGCAAAAGTGAGTTTGATTGTGTCTGTAAGACTCAGTTTATCAGTCTGATCTTTAATCAAGGTATACCACCTGCCAAAAGTTGCCAGGCGAGAAACGAACACAAGGAACAATACTAACAAAATTTGCCATGTTGTCAGTAGACTGATTGCTTGCCAGGCCTCCCCTAAACCAATCCGGCTAAGAAGATAAATCATGACGCCGATCGAGAGGATTGTTCCACCCCAACGTATCATTAAATTAAGACGCTGCTCACATTTCTTTGCCATAGGTAACTCACTCGCAATTATACATTAGGGAAGCCTATATTAATGCTTACTTCATTTTCCACCTCACAAAATTATACTCTGCATCAACTCACGTCTACTCAATGACAAGCTCGGCTTTCCTCATTGAACATGCAAGTTCAGCACTCGTCTTTGTGATAAGATAATTCCATGGTAAAGGCACTGATTCAAACACTGCGACCGAGGCAATGGACGAAGAACCTGGTGATTTTTGCCGGTTTGATCTTCGATGGTCAATTCCTGCAGCTCTCCCCTTTTTTGCGGGTTCTGGCAGCTGCCCTGCTGTTTTGCCTTATATCCGGCGTTACTTATACGATCAATGATTTGCTGGACGTTGAAGCAGACAGGCTGCATCCACAAAAACAAAATAGACCAATTGCTTCAGGCAGATTGAGCAAAAATCAAGCAATCGGTTTCAGCATTTTTCTATTGGTACTTTCCCTGGTTGGAGGATACCTGCTTTCACCTCGCCTGGCATTGATTTTGGCGGCATACATGGTATTGATGCTCGCCTATTCTTTGTGGCTTAAGAAAGTCATGATTCTGGATGTATTGGTTATTGGTTCTGGTTTCGTTTTACGTGTTCTGGCAGGTTTGAGCGTCATCCAGGTTGCCTACTTTTCTCCCTGGCTATTTATTCTCACTACGCTGTTGGCGATGTACCTGGCTTTTGGCAAACGTTTGGCAGAGTTGAAACTTCTGGAAACTAACGCAGTAAGTCACCGCAAGACACTGGACGGCTACACAGTTCCCCTCCTCAGCCAATACATCATCGTCATATTAACCGCCATTCTGATCACATACACGCTTTATACTTTTTCTGCCCATCCCGGTCAGTCCAATTTTTCGATGATGTTGACAGTGCCTTTCGTCGTTTTTGGTATTTTTCGTTATCTTTACCTGATCCAAAGTGACCTGATCACCTCTTCCCCCGAGGAGGTTCTCTTGAAAGATCGCCCATTACAAATCGCTATCGTTCTTTGGGGGCTTTCGGTTCTGGCGATTTTGTACATCGTATTTTGAGGTTACCATGCCTGCTATAAGTCGATCTGCCTGTGGAAAAGCCATTTTGCTGGGTGAGCATGCTGTTGTTCACAATCAGCCAGCGATAGCCATTCCACTTTCCAGCAAGAGAGTAAAAGTTACTGTAGAGTCCCATATCCTCGCTCCAACGGGCAAAATCAGGGTGTTTTCACCTCTTCTTGACCTTGACCATGACCTTACCACCCTGCCAGAAAATCATCCGGTTTTTCAAGCTGTACGTCGTACACTATCCGAACTGAACATCCTGCAGCCCCCCAGTTGCACCCTCCACATCACCTCCACCTTGCCGATCAGCTCCGGGCTTGGCTCCAGCGCTGCCCTGGCTGTTGCTACTACCAGAGCCTTGTCTGAATTCCTTGGCCATCCTTTGGATCTCGAAACGGTAAATAAGATTGCGTTTGAATGTGAAACCTATGTTCACGGCAAACCCTCCGGCATCGACAACACGGTGGTCACGTATGAAAAGCCAATCCTATTCCAAAAAAGGAAGAACATTGAAATTTTCCAACCCGGAAAAACCTTTTTCTTTGTTTTTGCAGACAGTGGTGTTTACAAATCAACCTGGGCAACAGTCGCAAGCCTTGCAAAGGATTTAGAAAGAGAGCCTGCCAGAATACAACCAAAGCTGGAGGAAATCGGACAGCTTTCTGTTCAAGGAAAGCAAGCTCTGCTTGATGGCGATACAAACAGTTTGGCAGCAGCCATCAACCGTAATCAATCTATCCTGGAAGAATTGGAGCTCTCTTGCCCCGAGTTAGACCTTTTGATTGCAAAGTCCAGGGAAGCCGGCGCTATGGCTGCGAAACTGACTGGCGGCGGCAAAGGCGGACATATGCTGGCGTTGGTCGAGGAAGATTCACTGCAGCCTGTGTTAGAAATTTTACAAGAACATTCCGGTGGTAAAGCGTTCTATACCAGCCTCGAGCCGGAGGAAAATCTGAGATGAATAATAGACTCGTTTTTCTCAAACTTGGTGGTTCTTTGATAACCGACAAATCCCAGGCAGAAACAGCCCTGCTGGATTTAATTTTTATCCTGCTTTCAGACCTAAAACGCTATCTTGATCAAAATAACGAAGTAAGAGTTGTGTTAGGGCACGGTTCGGGTTCGTTTGGGCATCACGCCGCTGCAAAGTATGGCACGCGGAATGGAGTCAGTACTTTGGAGGAGTGGCGAGGTTTCCGGGAAGTTTGGGAAAGCGCCAGGAAGTTAAATCAAATCGTCCTTGATATTGGCAGGCAAGTCAACCTGGAATTGATCTCCTTTCCTCCTTCAGCAGGGTTGCTTTCACGTCAGAATCAGGTAGTCAGTTGGAATACCGAACCCATCGAGCATGCTTTGACAAATGGTTTGATCCCAATGGTTTACGGGGATGTAGTTTTTGATCAGGTTCTGTGCGGTACAATCTTTTCCACCGAGGAGCTCTTTGCCCACCTTGCCCTTACCCTCAAGCCAGACCGTATTCTGCTGGCGGGCAAAGAAGCTGCTGTATTTGCCGATTACCCCGCTAACCAACAACCTATTGCCCACATATCCAGGTTAGCTGCCCTCGAAAGCTATCTCAAGGACTCGCAAAACAAGGATGTGACTGGAGGGATGCGATCAAAAGTCGCCCAGATGCAAGCAATTTGCAATCGCAATCCAGGAACAAGCGTCGAAATTTTCAGTGCCAGCCAACCAGGAGAGCTTTTTCAAGCCCTCTCCGGATTGCATTCAGGTACAATCATCTCCTGAAAACCACCAATTGGAGAAAAAATTCATTTGGACTATACTCTGTTACAAGGTTTGACATGATTTATACAAGACAACAATTAGAAGAATTTGAAACACAACAATTGGCTTCGTACGCAATCCACAGCAAAAACTCCAAAGGGCGTAAATATCCGGAGGAAGAAGCTGATTTACGCACTCCCTTCCAACGGGATCGTGAACGGATTTTGCATACAACTGCCTTTCGACGGTTGGAATATAAAACCCAGGTATTCATCAATCATGAGGGCGATTATTATCGTACCCGTCTGACGCACACCCTCGAAGTTGCCCAGATTGGTCGCTCCATTGCTCGCTCGCTTGGTGCAAATGAAGACCTGGTTGAAACAATCTGCCTGGCCCACGATCTTGGTCATCCGCCTTTTGGTCACTCAGGTGAGAGCGTGTTAGCTAAAATGATGAGTGACCATGGTGGTTTTAATCACAATCATCATTCCCTTCGGATTGTGACCGTGCTCGAAAACCGCTATCCTGATTTTGTAGGGTTAAACCTGAGCTGGGAAGTGCTGGAAGGAATGGTCAAGCATGAAACCGAATACGACCTGTCTGATGTCCAGGACTTTGACCCTGAATTACGCGGTCATCTGGAAGCCCAAATTGCCAATGTTGCTGATGAGCTGGCCTACACCAGTCACGACCTGGATGACGGATTGCGCTCCGGGATGATCACCCCTTCGCAGCTGGAAGGGATTGCCATTTGGGAGATCATTAACGAAAGTATTGGTCGTCGTAGAACGGATGTTTTGGATGAGCTTTCCCGCCATCAGATCATCCGCCGGCTTATAAACTTCGAGATCACAGATCTGGTTCAGTCTATTGATCGTTATTTACGCAAGAGCAACATCAAAACCGCTCTTGAATTACAGAAGCTGCCTTATAATGTGGTTGGCTTTAGTGAAGATATGTATCGAAGAAATCGGGAGTTGAAGGATTTCCTGTTTAATAACCTCTATCGCCATTATCGCGTAGTTCGTATGGCTGAGAAATCTGAGCAGATTCTTTCCAGAATTTTTAGTGCTTATCTTCAAACTCCAAGCGCCCTGCCCCCAGCTGTTCAGGAGTTAATTTCAGATCGTGGACTTGAGCGCACCATTTGCGATTATATTGCAGGCATGACCGACCGTTTTGCCATTGACGAATATCAACGTCTTTTTGACGTATCAGTATTACCTTGAAAGAGAATATGAAACAACCAATTTTCCTTACACCTACCGGCAAATCACAATTAGAAGAAGAACTCGCTGAGTTAAAAGGTCCTAAAAGAGACGCCATTTCCAAGCGTTTGAAGAGTGCAATCGAAATGGGAGATCTCTCAGAAAATGCCGATTACCACGCCGCCAAAGAAGACCAGGGCTTTCTGGAGGGTCGCATCCAGGAGATAGAAGCTATTCTATCTCGTGCTGAGATTGTTGACGTGGTCGACCTGGATAATAAAAAAGTACAGATTGGAAAGCAAGTCACAATCCAGGAAGAAGGTCAATCTGAAGAAACCTGGACGTTGGTAGGGGCTAGTGAAGCTGATCTCAAAAATAAGAAAATTTCTTACCAGTCGCCAATTGGCTCCGCCTTGATTGAAAAAAGGGTTGGGGATTTGGCAGAAGTAACCCTGCCAAATGGCAAGAAAATCGTCTACAAAATCCTCAAAATTGAGTAAACGAAATAACGGATTGGCGTTATTCTAAGTATTGGATTAGCAAATTATTTTTGAAAAATACAAAGCGAAGGTTTTTCCTTCGCTTTGTTTGTTATTCTTGAAATTTTCAATAGGGTTTGAAGTCAAAAACCGGTCTGAAAAGTTCAGACCCTTTACTTTCTATAGACTGCCAATTCGATCGTATTCCTCTGGAAATAACTGTCTTCTGGCAAAGGCAAATCGCCATAAGAAACATCCACAATACGCCCTTCCATCCTCAAAGTTGCGGTCTCAAGGTGGAAAAGTTTTCCAGGTTCAGCCAGAATCGGTTCACCACGGATTTCCAGACGTTGAGAAATGGCAGGATCATTGTAGGCATGCTTGCTCATGATCACTTTAGTGATAGTTTGAATGTCGTTTTTGTCAAAAAGCCAGACATCAAAAGCAGAGATCTTCTTCGGCTCACCTACCCCAATTAAATCGGAGATGCTGATTCCGCATTCACCCAAAAAGGCTCCATTAGGCGCATCAAATGTAAAAGATTCGTCATAACGATCATCGCCAAACATGTAACTTGACATGAATTGTGCAATTGGCTTTTCACCATTGCCATTGTTCTTTCCGTTGCCGTTATTATTGCCATTGGCAAAGATGGAAGTACGTTGGGCGGCAGGTTTTGCTTCCTCCACCTCTTTTACTGGCTGTCTTTGAACAGCAGCCGGTATCACCGGTCGTCTCACAGCAGGAGCAGTTGTCTTATTTTCCGATGTGACTTCAGCCGGCGTTTTTGACCCAAAATTGAAGCCGTGTTCCCTGAAGTAGAACCAATAGGCTGCTCCAACACCAATGATCAGAACACCCAAGAGTCCCAATCCGATCCAGAGCAAAGAATTGGTCTTTTCTTCAGCGCTGACACCGTCTACAAGGATTTCAGTCCCATCCTGCAAGGTGGTTGCCGGAGTTGCCAAAACCCTGTCTGGAGTGGGTATAGGCGCATTGATTGCTGTGCTGAAGCGCTGAATCTGCTCGACATTCAGGAATCCTGGATTGTTTGTGAGTTCCTCAAGCGTTTCTTCAGACTTGTCTCCAAGTTCCGCGAAGGCTTGCAGGGCTCTAACTTTGTCTCCGGTGAGTGTATAAGTCGTGACTGCATTGCGAAGATATTCTACGCGCAGATCAGGACGTAGATTTTCCGCTGATGCGTCAGTCCATTGTATTGGTACCAGCACATAAGCGAAAAAGATTCCTATCAGGAATCCAACAATACCAAAGGCAATCGCCAGATTCCTTGGTACCTGTAATTTTTCTTTAACGAAAGCGATTAAGTTTTCCATAACCTGCACCTCTCAGCATAGAACGTCTATCCTGATTGGGTGCACGTTTTGTACCAATAAAAACTTTACTCTTCTGATTCCTCTTTTGGAAAGCGTGAGTGACAGTTGGTGCAGACGATCGCCTTATTTCCTTTTTCAACCAAGCCGTGCCCACAATTCGGGCAAGCTTTTCCAGTCGGTTTATCCCACGACGTAAAATCACAATCAGGATAACGGGAACAGCCGTAAAATTTCCTGCCTTTTTTGGAGCGCTTTTCTATTACATCCCCTATCCCACAAGTCGGACAGGCAACGCCAATTTTCTCCAACCAGGGTTCGGTGTATCGACATTTAGGGAAATTACTACAACTGATAAACTTTCCAAACTTGCCATTTCTGAAAACAAGGTCTCCACCGCACTCCGGACATGCCCTTCCTACTTTCTCAGGTTTGATCTTCGTTTTTGGCATGTGTTTTTTAGCGTTTTCTAATTCACGGCTGAACGGTGTATAAAACTCACTGATTACGTCTGCCCAGGCTTGTTTGCCGTCTGCCACTTCGTCTAACTCATCTTCCATCTTTGAAGTAAATTGCAAATCTACAATTCCAGGGAAGTACTCAACCACCAGGTCATTGACCAAAAAACCGATTTCAGTTGGGAAAAGTCGTTTGTTCTCGCGGCTAACGTACCCTCTGGTCTGAATGGTGGAAATAATCGGGGAATAAGTTGATGGGCGTCCAATCTGATTTTCTTCCAACGCCTGGATCAAAGTCGCTTCAGAAAAACGGGGAGGTGGCTGGGTAAAATGTTGAGCAGGATCAAGTCGAAGTAAATTTTGTTTCTGGCCTTCTTCCAAAACGTCAATTGGCAGGTCAACCAATTCTTCTTCTCCATTTTCATCATCAGCTTTTTCATAGCGATAGATGGCACGAAAACCAGGGAACACTTCCCGGTTTCCGGTAGCTTTAAGGGTATAAACGTTATTATCTGCTTGACCTTCAACTTCAATGGTTGTGATTTCAAGCTTAGCAGGATTCATCTGACTGGCTACGAAACGCTGCCAAATCAAGCGATAGAGGGCGTACTGGTCCCGGGTTAAGTGTTTTTTCAGCGATTCAGGTGTCCGATTAACCGAGGTCGGTCGAATTGCCTCGTGAGCTTCCTGGGCTGATACTGCGCGGGTTCGATACTGAGGTTGTTTGTCAGGCAAATAACTCTCTCCAAATCGCTGCCTGACGTAGGCTCTGGCTTCCTTGACTGATTCAGTTGAAACATGTACCGAGTCGGTTCGCATATAAGTGATCAAACCGGTCTCTTCTCCATTTCCCAGGTCGAGCCCTTCGTATAATTGTTGGGCAATCGACATTGTCTTTCTGGTCAAAAATCCCAGCCGTCTCGAAGCTTCCTGCTGCAGTGTACTGGTAATAAAAGGCGCACCTGGGCGGATCAATTTGCTTGAAACGTTAATATTGCCAATTTTGTAGGCAGCTTTTTTCATTTGCTCAACCATCTGCATCGTTTGGCTTTCATTTTCCAAACCCATGTCCAGGTTCTGCCCATTCACTTTTACTAATTTTGCCAGGTATTGTCTATCTGTCTCATCAGGATTGAAGAGAGCATGGATCGACCAGTATTCCTGGGGAATAAAAGCGTCAATTTCTCTTTCTCGTTCAACCACCAGTCTAAGAGCAACCGATTGCACACGTCCGGCTGAGAGCCGGCCTTTCACTTTCGCCCACAAGATCGGTGATACGCTATATCCAACCAGGCGGTCCAAAATACGACGTGCTTGTTGAGCGTCAACCAGGTCCATATCGATAGTTCGCGTGTTTTCGAAAGCTTCCGCGATCGCGTTTTGTGTGATCTCATGAAAGACTACACGTTCTGTCTTTTTGGGGTCGATTTCAGCAGACTCCATCAAGTGCCAGGCTATCGCCTCACCTTCCCGGTCAGGGTCAGTTGCGATGAATACTTTTTTCGTACCATCTGCAAGGCTTTTTATGTTTTTGACGACTTCTTTTTTCTCGTTGGGAACCCGATATTTGGGTTCAAATCCGTTCTCAACATCTACGCTCAATTGTGATTTAAGAAGATCACGTACATGTCCAACCGAAGCCACCACATCATAGCCCTTGCCCAAAAAACGCCCAATTGTTCGGGCTTTAGCGGGAGATTCAACAATCACCAATGGTTTGCCAGTAGCTCTAACAGACTTACTGGTCACCTTTTTAGTGGTTTTCTTTGTACTTTTCTTGCTGGAAGCCTTACTGGTTGAAACCGACTTTTTGCTTTTAGATTTAGTCTGGGTTTTTGTTACAACTGGTTTTTCAAGCCCTTCATGGGCAGGGGTCGCACCAATGCGGTACATCTTCGTCCCACAGACAGAGCAAGTCCCAGTCGTAACTGCAGCACCTCGGGCATTAAACCCCGCCTGAGGTTCCGCAATTTCTCGCTTTTCTTTGCATTTTAGACAGTAAGCTTCCATAATAATTTCTCCTGGCTGCGTTTTCCCACACTAGCCGGGCACTATAATACCATATTCAAAATCTTGTCAAGGGCAGCTTGCGAAAGGTTTTAGCCTATATCCCATTTTTTGATCCGTTGGTATTCCATGCCGTTTTCACGCTGCACAATACCTTTTAGCTCCATCATGGTCAATTCGGCGGTCAATTTTTCGATAGAGAGAGAAGTACGGGAACAAATTTCATCGATGTGCAAACTTTCATCACCCAATACCCGAAGGATATTTTCCTCGATTGCGCTGATTTCAACTCGTTCTGTTTTTCGCTCTCTGCCTGTACGAGCCAAATTCAGCGTATCAGTGATGATCACCGGGTTGGTCATCGGTGTTGCCCCTTCTGCGATCAACTGGTTGGTGCCTTTGCTCATCTGGGATAAGACTGAGCCTGGTACAGCAAAGATGTCACGACCTTGATCCAAGGCGAATTTTGCGGTTATCAGTGCTCCACTGCGTTCACCAGCTTCAACGACCACAGTTCCTCTGGAAAGACCGGATATTATTCGATTCCTGGGTGGAAAATTAATGCCATCGGGTTTGGTTCCTGGCGGATAATCACTGATCAAAGCACCGTGTTGGATGATCTCCCGTGCCAATTTCCGGTGTTCTGGCGGGTAAATAACGTCCACCCCCGAACCTAAAACGGCAAAGGTCCTGCCGCCGGCATCAATTGCTGCCTGGTGGGCAATCCCATCCACACCTCTTGCCAGTCCGCTAACGACTGTAATCCCATTTCCAGCCAGGTAAGCAGCCGTGTCTTGCGTGATCTGTTTTCCATACTTGGTCACATTCCGTGTGCCAACAATGGCAATCGCCAAATCGTCTTCTGGCAAGATTTCGCCAATAAAATATAGAACGGGTGGTGGTTGTGCAATTTCCAACAGATAATGGGGGTAGCCAAGAGAATTCCAGGTAATAAACCTGATCCCTTTTCTTTGCAGATCACTCTCAAGCTTTTCAGGTGAAATTATTTTGCGGGTCTCCAGAACCAGGTCTGCAGACTTTTCGGTCAGACCAGCGGAGATCAATTCGCTGCGATTCGCCTGCCAGGCAAACGAAAGGTCACCAAAAAAATTCAATAATTTACGAAAACGTACCGCGCCGATGCCGCGTACTTTACTGAAGGCTAACCAGAAAGCGT
>CAZYIJ010000002.1:0-8687 GCA_964647425.1 uncultured Anaerolineaceae bacterium | reverse complement strand
CAATATTTTTGATTACATCCGGGATAGCAGGAATAAGCAGTTCTTGAACGCCCTCAGCCTGGATCACGTAAACATCATTCGCGCCGGTTTCAAGGATTTCGCCCAACTCACCGAGAAACTCATCGTCCTGCCAAACTTTTAACCCAATTAACTGGTGATGATAGTACTTGCCTTTCGGCAGTTTGGGTAACTTTTGTGTTGGAGAAAAAACTTCCAGATTTGTAAGTTTGGAGGCATCTTCCGGGTTATCGAACCCAACAAAACCAATCAGCATCAGTTCATTTTTCCACCTGATAGAACGTATTACAAATTCCTGGTGGTCGTCCCCCAAATACACGCTTTTGCCGGTATGGATTCGCTCCGGGAATTGAGTGACAACGCGCATAGCGATCTCACCCTTGATTCCATGGGATTTCTGGAGTTTGCCAATTAATACATAAGCAGGCTCGTTTTGAGCTGACGAGCCTGCTACATTTGATTTGAACTCAGTCATGATTTGGATCAGTCAAGGTCAACGACGTCCATTTCCACTCTTTTGCCATTTCTTGCTGCAACAACCCGTAAGATCGCGCGCATTGAATTGGCAACCCTGCCGTGCTTGCCGATCACTCTTCCGATGTCTTCGGAGTGCACATGCAGGTCAAGGTGGACAGACTTACCGTTTTCGAATTCCTCAACAGTCACATCGTCCGGGTTGTCTACAATTGACTTCGCCAGATATTCCAACAGACCGCGGAGGTTGTTTTCAGCCATGCTCTTATCCTCACTGATTCTTATGTTACTTTGCAGCGATCTTTGAAGCGCGAGCCTGGTAAACCTTGCTGGCTTCTTCGATCAGTGCGTTTTGGTCTTCGCCGCCCTTGAATCGTTCAAAGCGCTCATCCAGTTTTACAATCTTAAACAGTTTCTGAACGGATTCTGAAGGCTGGGCACCAACATTTAACCAATAATATACTCTTTCCTCATTCAATTCGATCGTGCCAGGTTCTGTCCTGGGGTTATATGAACCGATAATCTCGATAAAGCGACCATCACGGGGGCTTTCTTTATCGGCAACAACTACTCGATAATGAGGTTGATGGGTTGAACCCACACGGCGTAAGCGAATACGTACCATCTTACAATTTGCTCCTTAAATTCTTTTCCTAAAAATTAATCCGGCTTCAGTCTAAGGTTGAGAGATGCTGAAGGGGCATTTCCTTATCCAAATCCGTAATTATCTAAATAACCTATCAATATTACCACGACCACCCGGTTTTTGGAAAGACTTCATTAACTTTTGTATATCGCGGAATTGTTTCATCAATCGATTGACATCTTGTACGTCTTTTCCCGATCCAGCTGCTATCCTGCGCCGTCGGCTGGCGTTCAATAATCTTGGATCGCGTCTTTCAGCAGGAGTCATGGAATTGATAATCGCCTCGACAGTTTTAAGTTGACCTTCAGCTTCCTGGGGATCCACAGATTTAGCTACCGCGCTAAGTTGTCCTGGCAGCATACCAAATAATTGGGAAATTGGACCCATTTTCTTCATCTGGCGCAGCTGCTTGGCAAAATCCTCGAGCGTAAACTGACCGGTCAGCATTCTTTCGGCTTCTTTTACATCGATCTCGCCACTATAGGCAGCCTCTGCTTTTTCGATCAGACCAAGCATGTCTCCCATTCCCAAGATGCGATTGGAGATCCTGGTCGGGTCAAATACCTCCAGGGCATCCAGTGCCTCACCTGTGCCTAAGAACTTGATTGGTATACCAGTAACTTCCCGGATCGAAATCGCGGCACCACCACGGGCATCACCATCAATCTTGGTAAATACCAACCCGGTAATTGGTACTTCTTTCTGAAAACCTTTGGCAATATTGAGCGCTTCCTGACCAATCATGGAATCGACTACCAGCAAGATTTCATTGGCAGGCACGGTCTGGTTTATCCCGACCAGTTCATTCATCAACTCATCATCCAGTTGTGAACGCCCGGCAGTGTCAATGATCACCACACTATAGCCCCCATTACGGGCACTTTGCCTGGCTTCTCTGGCAATTTGGATAGGTTTTGCACCTGGCAGCGTGAAAACTGGTACATCAATCCGCTCACCCAGCGTCTGCAATTGTTTAATTGCTGCCGGTCGGTAGATATCAGCCGCAACCATCATTACCCTCTCACCAGTAGAGCGTAATTTTTTGGCAATCTTCGCTGCTGCCGTGGTTTTACCCGAACCTTGCAGCCCAACCAGCATTAACACATGGGGTCTTTCGCCTTTCAGGTTCAGTTCAACTGGTTGACCAAGCGTATTTATTAACTCATCATTGACGATTTTTATAACTTGCTGGGCTGGGTTGAGTGCTTTCGAAACCTCTACCCCAATCGCTCTTTCCTTGACTCTGTTGGTAAAAGAGCGAACCACGGCATAGTTGACATCAGCTTCGAGTAAAGCCAATTTGACCTCACGCATAGCAAGGTCGACATCGTCTTCACTCAGTTTTCCCCGCCGCTTCAGGTTATCAAAAACTGCGGTAAGTTTTTCAGATAGATTCTCAAACATAAATGCTTCTCAATTTTTTTCTTATCATACCTCAAGAATATTCATTTTCGCAAAGCCATTGCCATTAATAAATACTAACTAATCGTCAGCAAGAACACAGGAAACGCCAATTGATAAAAAGTTTCAAGATATCCAAAATGCTATGAGGGTTTAGCAGGAAATGAAACTCTCCTGGCAAATTGGTGTTTTAGTCAATCAGGAGATATTCAAAATGAACAAAGTCGCAATCGTTACTGACAGCACTGTCGCAATTCCCCCGTCCATCGCCGAGCAGCAAAGGCTCACCATCATACCTCTTTCTGTTAACTGGGATGGTCAGACCTTTTTGGATGGTATTGACATTACCCCTCAGCAATTTTACGAGCGCTTGAAAACATCGAAATCCATGCCCACCACTTCCCAGCCCTCCGCTGGCGCGTTCGCTGATGTATACCAAAAATTGCTTGATCAAGATTACGATATTCTGACGATGGTGATCTCATCAAAAATCTCTGGCACATTCGACTCTGCAATTCAAGGTGCTGAAGGTCTTCCTAAAGACCGATTAATTGTATTGAATTCACTTCAAGCCTCGATGCCTTTGGCGATTATGGCATTGATGACCTCAGACGCAGCTCTTAAAGGTGCCACCTTATTGGAATGCAAAAACCTTGCAATCGATATTTCTGAACGCATCCAGACCCTATTTGTAGTTGATACACTCGAGTTCCTCCACAAAGGCGGTCGCATTGGTGCCGCAGCGCGTTTCCTGGGGACTGCTTTGAACTTAAAACCAATCCTCAAACTTCAAAATGGTGCCATCCAGCCGCTTGAAAAAGTCCGCACATTCAAAAAAGCAATAAAAAGAGTGTTTGAAATTGCCGAAGAAGATCTTGGCAAACAAGGTCGCATGGAATATCTGGGCGTACTCTCAGCAAATTCGAGCAAATTGAGCGATGAGATTGCCGCCACTGCCCGTCAGCGATTCAAAATCAAGAATGAATTTGTCGGCGAAATCAGCCCGGTCATTGGGACTCACACTGGACCTGGAACTGTCGGTTTGGTTTACTTACCGGAGAAGAAGTAGCCCAATCTTTCAATCAGCTCTGTTACAATATGGGAAACTCACCTAAAAAAGGACTTTCCTATGACAAATGCTGAAAAAATTGGTATCCATATCCCAGAAATTCTCCTGCCAGGAAAGGAAGTTGATCTTCATAAATGGGCAGTAATTGCCTGTGATCAATTCACCTCACAGCCTGAGTATTGGGATCGTGTTTCTGCAACAGTCGGAAACGCCCCATCGACTTACCACATGATCCTGCCCGAAGCATGGTTAACAAAGCCGGACAAAACAGAAAGAATCAAGTTTTCACAAGAGAAGATGCACGAGTACCTTGAGGCTGACCTACTTGAAGCTCACAAAGGCTTTGTTCTGGTAGAAAGATCGGTTGGTGATTCCATTCAAACAGGGTTGGTAGTCGCGTTGGACTTGGAAACTTACAATTTCAATAAAGGTTCCCAGTCTTTGGTGCGAGCAACCGAAGGCACAATTTTAGATCGTCTTCCACCCCGCATGCAGGTGCGCCGCGGCGCGCCGCTGGAACTGCCTCACATCCTGGTTCTCTACGACGATCCGGAATTCTCTGTGCTCACACCTCTGCTTGAGCAAAAAGAAACCCTCCCTCTTGCCTATGATTTTGATTTGATGGAAGGCAGTGGTCACATCACCGGTCATTTCATCAAAGATCCCGGGACTCTAAATGAGGTTATTGATAACCTTGCCGACTTGCTCACCCCCAATAAGTACCAGGAACGCTATGGCGATATCGATATGACCCACCCCCTGCTTTTTGCCGTCGGAGATGGCAATCACTCGCTCGCCACTGCCAAGAGCATTTGGGAAGAAGTAAAGCCGAACGTTGGCATGGACCATCCTGCCTGTTATGCCCTGGTAGAGTTGGTCAATTTGCATGATCCTTCATTAAAATTTGAACCAATCCACCGCGTGATGTTCAATGTCGGTGAGGGTTTCGGCTATTTGGTCACCAAACACTTTGATCCGAATTATAAAATTCAGACCGTTGATAATTTCGATGCAATGAAGGAAATGGTATTGAATGCCGAACAGGGAAATCAAAGAATTGGCATGCTCACCGACACAGGCTATAGGGTGATCGAATTAACTGCACCCAAACAGAATCTCGCCGCAGGCAGCATTCAAGAATTTCTTGACGCCTTTCTTTTGAGAAAGAAAGACGCTGAGATCGATTATGTCCATGGCGATGATGTTCTGATCAAGCTCAGCCAAGAACCTGGGAATTTTGGCTTCTACTTACCGCCGCTCAAAAAGGATAACTTTTTCAAATCGGTCATCCTGGATGGATCTTTGCCCAGGAAGACTTTTTCGATGGGACACGCCAAGGATAAGCGTTTTTACCTTGAAGCCCGTCGCATCAATTAACGTATGCAACTCTTGACGTATCGAACAATTGTGCTATATTTAAACGAGAGCTACTATTAACCGGAGTGACTATGGCAACCAAGAAAAAAACTACTAATCAATTGAACGCTTCTGATCCTAACCTCGATGAAGCGAAAAAGGCCGTTCTGGATCGTGCCCTGCACGATATTGTAAAAAAATACGGAGAAGGCTCAATTATGCGCCTGGGTGAAGCCACCCATATGCAAGTTGCTTCGATCCCAACAGGATCTCTGTCGCTGGATATGGCGCTTGGTGTGGGAGGTATTCCAAAAGCACGCATCACCGAGATCTATGGTCCAGAATCTTCCGGTAAAACCACCATCTGTCAACATATCGTTGCGGAATGCCAGGCACAAGGCGGCACGGCTGCATTTATCGATATGGAACACGCGCTTGACCCAACTTATGCAGCTCGTTGCGGTGTTAAGGTTGAAGAGCTTCTCATTTCCCAACCCGATACTGGCGAACAAGCGCTCGAAATTGCTGAAACCCTGGTTCGTTCGGGTGCAGTAGACCTGGTTGTAATCGACTCTGTCGCAGCCCTTGTCCCCCGCTCAGAAATTGAGGGTGACATGGGTGACGCCACCATGGGCGTTCAGGCTCGTTTAATGTCTCAGGCTATGCGCAAGCTTTCAGGCGCCATCAATCAAACCAAAACCGCAGTTATCTTCACCAATCAATTGCGCCAGAAGATCGGCGTCATGTTTGGTAACCCGGAGACCACCACCGGTGGAAATGCACTCAAGTTCTATGCCTCTGTCCGCCTGGATGTACGTCGGGTGCAGTCTATCAAAGTCGGCGCTGAGATCGTTGGCAATCGTGTGCGTGTGCGCGTCGTCAAAAACAAGGTTTCCGCACCTTTCCGCACTGCCGAATTTGACATCATGTACAACGAAGGCATCTCCAAGTCGGGTGATATCCTGGATTTGGCAACCAATCTCGAAGTGATCGACAAACGCGGTTCTTTCTACTCGTATAAAGACCAGCGTCTCGGACAAGGGCGGGAAGCTTCCAAAAACTACCTCAGCCAAAACCCCGACCTCCGCCAGGAAATTGAAGAAACTGTTCGCGGCCTGGCAGAATCTGAACAATTGCTGCAACAGGGCTTTGATCCTAGCGAAGACGATGAGAGCATCGAAGACGAAGAATGATATTTACCCAACAAAAAGCCGACTGAAGTCGGCTTTTTTTATTTTAATCAGCAAACAAGTTTTTCCACTTCGAGGTGCTTTGCCATTATTAATCGTCAATTTGGACCTCCTTTGCGAAGAATCTCTCTTTTAAATATGAGAGATTGCTTCGTAGCTTCACTCCTCGCAAAGATCGAAGGCTCTTTTCGCTGAGAGACCACTTCTAGGGTTTCCAGCACACACTAAAAGATTGCTTGGTCGCTCTACTCGACGAAATTTCGTTTTTCGTAGGCCGGGATTGCCGAAGGCAATCCGGCTCTTTTCGCTTAGAAACCACTTCTAGGGTTTTCAACGCACATCGTGAGATTGCTTCATCGCTTTGCACCTCTTTTTTCCAACTGAGTTCGATCATTTAAAAATAAAAACCCCTCATTTCAATCTGAGGGGTTTTAAATTGCACAAACTTCAGTTTATGTTCCTTCTTCCCAGGAATTCAGATATTTCACCTGTTCGGGGGTCAAAACGTCGAGCTTGACATTCATCGAGTTCAGTTTCAACCTTGCGATTTCCCGGTCGATTTCTTCCGGAACATTGTAGACCTTCTTTTCAAGACTGTCTCTGTTCTTCAAGAAGTATTCCGCGCTCAGAGCCTGGTTAGCAAAACTCATGTCCATAACCGAAGCAGGATGACCTTCCGCTGCCGCCAGGTTGATCAGGCGTCCTTCTCCGAGAATATTGATCATTCGTCCATCAGCCATTTCGTAAGCATCAACAAAAGGACGTACCCGGCTCTTGCTGACTGCCATCTCTTCCAAGGCTGCAATGTTGATTTCAACATTGAAGTGTCCGGAGTTTCCAACCAGTGCACCGTCTTTCATGACTTCGAAATGATGCTTGTCAACTACATTCAAATCGCCAGTCACTGTGATAAAGATGTCGCCAATCGGAGCAGCTTCCACCATTGGCATGACCCTGAAGCCATCCATAACTGCTTCCAATGCCACCATCGGGTCCACCTCAGTTACGATCACATTGGCACCCATACCACGAGCGCGCATTGCCAAACCACGTCCGCACCAGCCATAGCCGGCAACAACAAAGTTTTTGCCGGCTAAGAGCACGTTGGTCGCCCGAATGACTCCGTCAATGGTCGACTGACCGGTACCATAGCGGTTGTCAAAAAAGTGCTTGGTCATGGCATCGTTCACTGCCATCATCGGAAATTCCAGCACCTTATCCATTGCCATCGCGCGCAAACGAACAACACCTGTGGTTGTCTCTTCAGTACCGCCGATGATATTGTGGATCAAATCACGGCGTTCCTTGTGCATAGTACCCACCAGGTCAGCGCCGTCGTCCATAACGATATGGGGTGCATGATCCAAAGCTGCATGAAGATTCTTGTAATAGGTTTTGTCATCTTCGCCCTTGATTGCAAATACCGGGATCTCATATTGAGAAACCAATGCTGCTGCCACATCATCCTGGGTGGAAAGCGGGTTGGAAGCAGTCAAAACGATATCAGCCCCGCCAGACTGCATGGCACGCATCAGGTTGGC
The DNA here is from genome assembly GCA_964647425.1 of uncultured Anaerolineaceae bacterium. Taxonomy (GTDB): domain Bacteria; phylum Chloroflexota; class Anaerolineae; order Anaerolineales; family Anaerolineaceae; genus Mesolinea. Next base: position 992 of record CAZYIJ010000002.1, on the reverse strand, counting down.
GGTCTCAGTGGTCACATGCATACAGCAAGACATGCGGATGCCTTCAAAAGGACGTTCTTTTCTAAAACGCTCTTCCAGGGATGCCAATACCGGCATTTCATGCGCAGCCCAGTCCATTCTTCTTCGACCGCCTTCGGCCAGGTTTAGGTCTTTAATATTGTAATTATCCATTTATTACTCCCAAATAGTTTATTTTCCAATTGTATCCAGTTCACCCTGATCATCAAAGTGTTTTCTGTATTCATTTACAAATTTATCCCAGGTAAAATGATGCACCTGGGTGCCATTTTCCTGGATGCAGGCTGCCGCAGTAATTGTGCCCATCTCTGCACAAGTCTTCAAGCTCAATCCCGCCAGATACCCTCGCAGGAACCCACCTCTGAACGCGTCTCCAACACCAGTAGGATCCTTAATATCCAGGTTCTTTAGAGCGGGAACGTAAACATCTCCTTCAGAAGAATGCACACGAGCGCCATTTTCTCCTAAGGTTATCACACTAAAGACTGGTTTTTCGAGCAAAACTTCTGCACTGTAGCCAGTATGCTTTTGAATCAGTTCAAATTCGTATTCGTTGACAAAGAGACCGTGAGCGGTTTCGAGCCCTCTGCGCAAAAGCGCGGCATCAACACTGATCACCTGCTGACCGGGGTCAAACAAGGTTTTCAAGCCCAGTTCCAGCGCTTCTTCGATGTATCGAGCCATTGCGGTAGGGTCGGTAGGTGAAATCATGACAAAGTCGTCAGGCTCATAGGGAGCCTCGCGCAAAGAAAGCTCGGCCGCGTTTGCCATCGCTCCCGTGTAGAAGCTGGCGATCTGAGCGTTGTTTTTATCAGTTGTCGCAAAAAAGGAGGCGGTAAATTTTTCAGGGATGATCTTGACACAGCTGGTATCCACACCTACCGCTTCCAAACGCCTCGCGTACTCAGGAAAATCTTGTCCCGCCGTAGAAAAAAGGCAAGCTTCTCCACCCAGCATTGCCAGGGTGTAAGCAA
>CAZYIJ010000001.1:18628-49695 GCA_964647425.1 uncultured Anaerolineaceae bacterium | reverse complement strand
GAGCGCATCTTTTACACAGATGAGGTCGCAGGTTCGAGCCCTGTTCTGCCCATATATTTTCAATAATTTTACACTGATCCCCAGGCATCAACAGCATCGCCGGGGATTTTTATTTCATCATCAATAAAATCTGATTCCGGATGTTCTTCCCAGTCCTGGGCGACGTTTCCTCGCTGACAATACGAGCGATATTCACACCAACCACATTTGCGAATTTCCGGCGTTTTGACAAATTCTTCTGTTTCAAGGCTAAGGATCAAATCGATTAACGCCGTGATTTCGATTTCATATTTTTCCCAATCAGCCTGGGAGCTGTTGATCACGATGGTCTGCTCAGGGAAATTGGCTTCCCAATACGCCATTGATAACAGCGGCGGTTTGAATGCATCCAGGTCCTTTTGAAATACTCTGGAGATGACCAAAGGGTAAACTTTGCTTTGAGCTTGCTTTTGCAAGATCGCTAGCGTGGGTAATTTCCTGGAGGTTTTCCAGTCGTAAATTGTGACCTTACCAGCGTCGATTTGCAACAGATCAACCTTTGCGCTTAACGAATAACCTGCAATATTGGTTGTGTACAGTGTTTCGGGTATGAGTTTGCCTTCGATACGAGAAATTGGGCTGGTTAGGAAGGTTTCGAACCATTCTGCCACTCTATGGTCAGAATCTGCTTCTGCGACCTTTTGTAGCAGCGCAGGATCAAACCCCAGGAAATGTTGATGCACCAACCGATGAAACCGTACACCAGCCTCTCGATCCTGAATGTATTGGTCATCACCAACCAGCTGTGCAGGCCAAATCAATTTTTTGACGTACCGCAAATAAAAACGGCGGCGGCAATAAGTAAAGGTTTGCAAATTACTCTGCGAAAAGGTAAAGTCCGAAGAAATGAGATCAGTCATTGTTTACCAAGCCCGAAAGATATTGAAAAGGAAGAGAAGCACGTAGGTTATTTCTGGTTCCAGTGTTCCAGCTTATGGTAAGCGATTTTTTTGCGCGGGTTATGCCAACGTAGAAAAGGCGTAAACGTTCGCGGGCAACATCATTACGCGCATCTTGTTTATCATATGCGCGCAGCATGATTCCACCAGAATGCTCAGCACGCAGTGATTCCAGGTCGTATAAAAGTTCAGCTTCCAGGTTGCGCTGGTCTGTGATAAACCATTTCTCTGAAGTATAAGACTCATTCGATTCGCCGCCAGGATAATCGTAGTTGTTTGCAGAACTGAGGAAAACCTTATCCCACTCGAGCCCTTTGGATTTATGTGCTGTGGCTACTATCACCTTGCCCTTGTAGTTGTCCGGGTCAAAACCATCTTCTTTCTGGCTGAATGTGGCAAACCCACGGTTGTTCTTGGAAATCCCAATAAGTTCATCCAATACATCAATATCAGTCCAATGAGGGTTATTTTCCAAAAGCGACTTTATGAATCCTGAAAGTTTGTGGATGATAGCGATTTCAGAATTTTCAAGCACAAGGTCCTGGGCGACCACCAGGACCAATTGATCCATCGGTAAGATCATTGCAGCATGCCATCGGCGCATTACCTGGCGATAGCTTTTCAACATCTCCAGTGAATTTTGATTCAATTCTTCATCTTCCAGGTTGTGAATCCAGTCTTTTTTGTCTGGATAAAGATAATCCTCTGTGTTTTCGAGGGTTCTGATTAGTTTGCTTGTTGTCTTCACTAATTTATCAAGGTCTGGATTGTCCTGGTAATGACGGAAAAAAACTTCGAAACAGCGAGCCAAATGACCTGGATTCAAGGGGTCAAAGAGAGATTTCAAGATCAAGACGACCGCACCTGCCGAGAGACGAGTAGGCTCAGGGACTTTCATTAAAACATCGCTGACTTCAATTTTTTCAGTTTTTAAGAAATTTACGATATCCGATGCACGTTTGTTGAGGTAAGTCAAAACTGCAACGGTACTATCGGGGTTTCCTTTCAGCCATGCTTTGATGGCCTTGCTCAAGTAAACAAGCTCCTGGTCAGATGTCATTGGTTGATCAAATAGGACAACGCTGTCTGGCAGATCGGTCGGATTTGTCTGAGGGTCTCCTGGCGGTGTTGGTTGAATGAAAGGTTCAGATAAGGCGTCTCTGATAGCATAATTTGGATGTGAAGTCTGAACCCAGTCGATCATCGAATTTGCCAGATCGATTATGCTGGGAGCTGAACGACCCGAAACAGGCAGGTCAACAGACCGCACATCATCGCGCGAAACAAAAGTTTTCAGCAGGTTGGGGTCAGCCGTGGTAAAGCTTTCAAAAATTGCCTGGTTTGGATCACCGACCCGCACCCAATTGCCATCCTCTCCAACCAGAGTAGTCAGGATCTCTTGTTGCAGTTTGCTTGAATCCTGGGATTCGTCTTCAAGAATGAATGGCCAACGATGGTGAAGTTGAGCCCTCAAATCTGAGTCAAGTCGCAAGCACTCCAGGGCATAACGGATGAGATCATCAAAATCGATCGCCCCGCGATAGTTCAGGGCTGCCTGGTAACCGCGGTAAATCCCGAGACAAATAGACATCAACGGGTTGGTGTCGGGTTCAGAAAGCCACTGCTCCAGCTGGCTGATGGTGATTTGTTTATCCTTTACAGTCTTGATCCAGTTTTTTGCCAGATTCATTAGAAATTCCGGAAAATCAGTCTTGATGATGCTTTCCCGTTTCTTTTCGTTGATGTCTTCGCTGATCAGGCTGGTTAGGAAGTCAAAGTGATTTTCCATAGCCTGTGCAGCCAGATCTTTCATGATTTCATTGGTTTCTGCTTCGTCAACGATTCCAAACTCATTTGATAGACCGACAAGTTCAGGGCGTTCATGGATAATGTCATTAGCGAGACCGTGCAAAGTGCGCACGCGATAGCCGAAGCCTTCGATCAATCCGTTTGCACGCAGCTGTTCGCCAATTCGATTTGAAAAGTTATCTGCGGCGGAGTTTGAGAAGGTAACCACCAGGATCTCCTGGTCAGGCTCTAAATCCTTAGAAAGAATCAGTCTGACTGCCAGATTGGAGAGTGTCCAGGTCTTGCCGCTGCCAGGTACTGCAGATATGCCCATCAAACCTTTGCGATAGGTCATGACTTGTTCTTGTGAGGTGCGAAGACGAGGTTCACTGCTCATATTTGCCTCGTATCACTTTACGTAAAAGATTTTGAAAGAGAGTCAGAAGCTGACCTCTCTCTTCCACGCCGGCTTCGTTATAGTCAGAAGTTAGCGCAAATACCTTTATCTTGCAGCGCAAGAGTAAACCACTCAATATGCGCTGTAGGTTTGCCTGGTTGTAAGAAACTTCGTCATCAGCTGTCCACTGTTTGCCTTCTTGCCAATGACGGCTCAAGACCACGGGATGCGTGAGAGGTTGTTCAAGGCGTTCGTACCAACCCTTACTGCCAATATTGAGCCAAAATTGGTAGTCCACCGGTTCGTTTCGCATCAAATAACTCATGACCGGGGCAATCAAAATGTCATCGCCTGGCTGGCTTTGCCACTCAGAGAGATAAGATGCCGCAATCAGCCCTGAATCGACTGAACCTATGAATGCCTGGCCGGCGAGTTTTTGATCCGACTGCGTCGTTTCATCCAGGCTTAGGGTGAACTTTTGATACGATTCCATTAACATTGCGGTACTTATTCCAGCTTGAACAACGTTCTCAAACCTGAAACCTGGCTGGGAGAGTACCTCTCCAAACAAGCGGCTCAGGAAACTACCAAGTGGTTCTGCCGGATCTGTTGAAAGCAGCCAATCGCGCAACCGCCGATAGCGTTCGAGCAGTTCTGAAGCGATACGATCGGATTTAACTGGCTCAGGTAGAGCTTCAAGATAAAGAATTTCAGGATTGAATTTGCCAAGTAATAGGTGAGCACGGTTGAGATCGAAACCATCGATTGAGTTGGTCAAAGCAATGGCGGCGTCGAGGAAACTGACTTTCATTTCCCAGGTTGGGTGCGCGAACTTGGAAAGAATGATCAGAGTTTTGATTACTGGATCTTGAGTAAGAGGCGAGGATGGTTTTTGAACGCTAACCTGGAGACCGAGCGATTCCAGTTTGTGCTTTAAAGAGAATCTCAGGCTGTCTGACAAATACGGTGCCAGGATGGCTATCTTTTTTTCTTTTCCTTCAGGCGAGGCGCGCAAATCTTCAATTTGCTGCGTCACTTCATCTAATAATTCCGGGAAGAATCTCAGACGCTTTGTCGGGAAAACTACGGTTTGATTGATCAATTCTGGACTTGGCTGGCAACTTTTAATATCGTGGAAACAGCGTTTGAGTTCCTGGAGCGGTTCAGAGCTGACCAGATTTTCATTTGTGAACAGAGATTCCAGGCAATGGTTCTTGAGTGCATAAGCAGAACGAGGATCAGCCCCTAAAAAGCTGCGATATCCTGCCTGGTCATCATATATGATGAGAGCACTTTCAAAGCTCGGAAGCCACTGGGAAATAACATCGTGGACGAAGGGAGGATCTTCCTCAGCGTTGTCGTAAATTAAGTGAGCGTATTGGTTGGAAATGTACTTCTGAAAAGTTTGGTTTGGCCAGAGGACCTGGCAGAACAACTCTACCTGAAGGGAATAATCAACCAGGTTTTTATCAAAACAAAGCGCGCGAAATTGATTGACCGCGTCCTGAACGTCACTGAAAACGTTCTGTCGGGTTGAATCTCCGATAAACGCAGAAGAAAGACGCTGCCCAATTTCTGTATGAGGAAAGCCAATCAGCGCGGATTTATTCAAGTTATCAATGATCTGACTAAAGAGCCTGAAAGGCGGCAAGGTGACATTATTAAATCGTCCCTGTTCTATCATCGTTTCGACGATTTCCGCCATGTAGAATTGAGAAGTTTCGAGTGTCAGAAAACGAGGCGATTCATAAGGATGTTTGAAAAGCTGGTGGCTGGCAATGACTGGCCAGAAAAGATTGATCATTCTGCGCACCAGGCTGCTCATGGTCTGAATGCTTACGCTTTCTCCCTGTGATAGCTTGAACTCTTTGAGTAAATCCTGGTAAGGCTTTGCCAAACTTTTTTGAGGGAGCAGCACAAGCACAGATTTACTGGAATTTTCTGGTTGAGTTGTGAGAATATTTTGCAAACGAAGGAGTGAAGCGCTGGTCTTGCCGGAAGATGCCGGTCCATGTAAAAAAAGGCTGGGATAAGCAATGAAATCGGCGCTTTTTTCCTGTGTTGCTGTGGGTGACTGCAGTAATATTTCCATTCTCTTTCAGAATTATAACGTTGAAAATCGCTTTCAATCCACCTCACCATCCATCGCCTCATCTGATTCGGCGTGAAGGGCGGAGAGATTGGTATAATCCACTTGAATATTTACCAGGAGAGAAATAATGTCATCATCACTCAGTTCATTTTTCAATGCCAGGGGCGTCGCCATTTTGGGGGCATCGACCAACCCAAAAAAGTTAAGTTACGGAATTCTTGAAAACCTGCTTACAAATGGTTACCAGGGTGAGGTTTATCCTGTAAACCCTAATGCTGAATCGATTTTGGGAAAGAAAGCCTTTGCTTCTGTTGCGGATGTGCCTGATCCAGTAGAACTGGCGGTAGTGGTGCTTCCTGTGACTATCATTATGGAAACTATGCGGGAAATTGGAGAACGCGGCATTAAGACGGTCGTAATTATTACCGGAGGATTCAAAGAGTTGGGTCCCGAAGGCGCTGAGCTCGAAAAATCGGTCAAAAAACTGGCAGAAGAGTACGGAATGCGTGTAGTTGGTCCAAATTGTGTTGGCACACTCGATGTTCGCACTGGACTGAATTCAACCTTTATCAAAGGTGTACCAGCGGCCGGACCAATTGCTTTCATCTCCCAATCCGGCGCAATTTGCGGTGGTGTGATCGATCTTATAGTAGATTCCAATATCGGTTTTTCTCACATTGCCAGCTTGGGAAATATGATGGATGTGACTGAGACTGATATGCTCGAGTATTTCGCTGAGGACGAAAACGTAAAAGTTATCGCTATGTATGTCGAAGGACTTTCTGATGGTCAACGATTTATGAAGGTTGCCAGAGAAGTCTCAAAGAAAAAACCAATTGTCTTTCTGAAAGCAGGGAAAAATGATGCAGGCGCGAAAGCAGTCAGTTCTCACACTGGTTCATTGGCCGGCTCGTATGCTGCTTATCAATCCGCCTTGCGACAAGCTGGTGTAGTTGAAGTATCAACTATTAATGAGTTGTTCAACCTTGCCTGGGCATTGGGCAGCCAACCTCTGCCAAGAGGTAAACGGGTTGCTATTACCACCAATGCTGGTGGGGCAGCCGCTCTGGCAGCCGACAGCCTTGATTTCAATGGTTTTGAACTGGCAAAGATCGCACCTGAAATTCAAACCCGCTTGAGAGAAAAACTGAATCCCAGCGCGCAGGTTTCCAACCCGGTTGATATGCTGGGCTCTGTAAGCCCCGAGGATTACCTCTGGAGCCTGGGAAATCTGGATACGGATGAAGGCGTGGATGTTTTGTTGCCTATCCTTGTGCCTCAATCCTTGGTGGACACAGCGGGCGTAGCAAAAGCCTGGGTTGAAATTGGAAAGCAGACAGAAAAGACCCTTTTAACCTGCCTGGTGGGCGAGCGAAGCACAAAGGAGTCTGAGCAAATCCTCAATTTGAATAAGGTGCCTGTTTATACTTTTCCTGACCAGGTTGGACCAGTTCTGAAGGGAATGTGGGACTACAAACAAGTATTGTTAAAAGACATATTTAAAGAAGTGACATATAAGGCTGCCGATACAGAAAAGGTTGCAGAGTCTATAACTGCAATCGGAAATCGTAAAGTGATCGGGGAGTATGAATCCAGATTGCTACTGGATGCATATGGTATCCCAAATGTTCCAGGGGGGTTGGCAAAGTCGGCAGATGAAGCTGTGAGCGTTGCAGAAAAGATAGGTTTTCCGGTTGTATTGAAAATAGTGTCAGAAGGGCTGATTCACAAATCAGATGCGGGTGGAATTGTACTCAGCTTACAAAATAGTGAAGAGTTGCGCGTAGCATATGAAGAATTGATACAACGAATCAGGACTAATGAACCCTCGGCTGACATTATTGGCGGAATGGTTGAAAAAATGGCTGAGAAGGGCGTGGAAGTGATTGTAGGAATGCGCAGAGATGCGACCTTTGGACCATTGATGATGTTTGGTATGGGCGGCACAATGGTTGAATTAGTGAAAGATATTCAGTTCCGGGTAACTCCACTTTCAGAAGAGGATATCAAATCAATGGTAGCCGAGACCATGGCAGGCAAACTGCTCAATGGATATCGTGGAGCACCTGTGTCTGATTTTGAATCGCTATGCGGTGTTATTGCCCAGCTCAGTTATTTGGCAATGGAGCACCCTGAAATCCAGGAAATTGAAATCAATCCGCTCATCGTCTACCCAAAAGGTGAAGGTGTCATAGCGATCGACAGCCGGATGATATTAGCATAAATCACCTGGATATTAAAAGAGTTGTGTGGTTTGATTCACACAACTCTTTTAATATCTATTGGGTAACCTACAAATTATCTGACGGGGATTCTTTCACCCGATACTGACTTAATGCCACAATGTCGTCGAACGACCAGCGCTCCATTTCAACTGGAACCATATAAAAGTTTCTCGTGGTGTCCTTGATGATTATCAGCGGAAAACGATCCATAAAAAAGTGATAACTGTTTGCCGCTTCCTGGAATGACTCTGCCTTGAAAATTCGAAAGGTCTTATGTAATAAAACATCTGTCAAACCATCGATACAATACCAATGCATTGAGGCTCCTTTTGATTTTGTTATTAATGTTCTGATCGAATTGTTTGAGTGGCAGTTACAACAGCATGGACAAGAGGGTAGGCTATTGCTAAAAAACAAAAAGAGCCAACGAAGGGAATCGAACCCCCGACCGGACGCTTACGAAGCGTCTGCTCTACCGACTGAGCTACGTTGGCGTAGGATGCGATTATACCAAATCTTTCTGATAAGAACGGAATAAATGTTCATAATAAAAATGCCGTTGTGAGTGAAGAAAACGAAAAAGAATAGGAGAGTCAGGAATTTATGTCGATTAATTCTTATTTTTTGATTTCAGTGTATCAGCTCGTTTTATGATGTCTTTCCCGAAGCGTTCGCGCAGATCATCGACAGCTTTAGTCAGATCTTCTTTTTTATTGCTCTCGTCATCCCACAAAGAGAGTTGGCGATGAGGTTTGTCCAAATTGGTGACTCCCACACCAAGCAAGCGAACTGGTCTTCCGCTGATCCAATGTTTTGTAAACAGACGTTGAGCCTCCTCAAAGATATCCTGATCAAGGTTAGTACATTCTTTCATGCTCGTTTGACGGGTGTAGGTTGAAAAATCGGAATAACGGATCTTGATCTGCACGACACTGCCAGCCAATTCAGCCTTCCGCAGCCGTGAGCCAACCTTTTCAGAAAGACCATGCAAGATTTTTAACAAATTTTCGATATTATCCTGATCTTCATGGAATGTCATCTCATTACTAACGGATTTCGGATCGCCACTATCTGCTTGGATGGGGGAGTTGTCAATCCCTTTTGCCCTGCGTCTCATTGACTCGCCGTGATGTCCAAAATAGTTACTGATATCGGCATCACTCAGAGCTGCAAGTTTACCAATAGTGGTAATTCCACGCTGACGCAGGTGAGAAGCAGTTTTCGGGCCGATACCCCAAAGTGCCTGGATATCCAGAGGAGCCAAAAACTCTTCTTCCATTCCTGGTTCTATCACAGTGATTTTTTGAGGAGATCGACCAGTTTTCACCTGTTTTTTGCCATAATCATTGGCAATTTTTGCGACAAGCCGGCTGGTAGCACAGCCCAGCGAGCAAGGCAAGCCAGTTTCCTGGAGCACTCTTTTTTGCAGATCGAGTGCAATTGAACCTATCGGTTGTGGCATGTCACTGACATCCAGAAAAGCCTCATCGATTGAAACTTGTTCAACGATTGGGGTGGTGTCACGCAGGATATCCATAACTTTATTGGAATATTCACTGTAATGGCGGAATCCACTTCGCACTAAGATCAAATTTGGAAAGATCTTGAGTGCTTCCCTGGTGGGCATGGCGGAGCGTACGCCGCGCATGCGAGCAGGATAAGATGCTGAGGTAATTACTCCCCGACCTGAAGGGCTGCCACCTACAGCAAAAGCTTTTCCCTTCAAAGAAGGGTCCAGCAACTCTTCAACGGAACAGAAGAAGGCATCAAGGTCAAGGTGAATTATTTTTCTTACCATGATTCAAAAAATATCGCCTGCTTAAGCAGGCGATAAACTTTGTTAGACATCCAGGTTGCGTACCTCTTTGGCGTGGGTTTGGATGAAGCGCCGGCGAGGCGGCACCAGGGAGCCCATCAGCATGTCAAATGTTTGATCTGCTTCAACAGCGTCCTCAATATCCACCTGCAGCATGGTTCGGTTTTCCGGGTTCATGGTGGTTTCCCACAATTGTTCCGGGTTCATCTCACCAAGACCTTTGTAACGAGAGAGAGAAACTTTGTTTTTGCCGCCCATTTTGCTTACTATCCGTTCCATCTCATCATCGCTGTAAGCATATGAAGTCTGGTTTCGGTAGCCAATGCGATATAACGGTGGTTGGGCAATATAAAGGTGACCTTCATCGATCAGCGGCTGCATGTAACGGAAGAAGAAGGTAAGTAAGAGTGTGCGAATATGAGCACCATCAACATCCGCATCAGTCATGATGATTACCTTGCCATAACGTAAACCTTTGAGGTCAAACGAATCACCGATGCCAGTTCCGAGTGCAGAAACTAATGATCGGACTTCACGGTTGCCCAAAATCTTATCGAGCCGGGCACGTTCGGTATTCAGGATCTTACCGCGCAGCGGCAAAATCGCCTGGAAGTGACGGTCACGTCCTTGCTTGGCGGAACCGCCTGCCGATTCACCCTCAACGATAAACAATTCTGACTTATTCGGGTCGCGTTCTGAGCAATCAGCAAGTTTTCCAGGCAGTGTCATCGATTCAAGTGCAGATTTTCGGATGACCAGATCGCGCGCTTTTTTGGCAGCGTCCCTGGCACGAGCTGAAGTCAGACACTTTTGAATGATCGCTTTACCTGCGGATGGATTTTCGTCCAAAAAGGTGGAGATGGTTTCACCAACGACCTGTTGGACATAAGTCTGAACATCAGCATTCATAAGTTTGACTTTGGTTTGGCTCTCAAATTGAGGATCAGGGTGTTTGATGCTGATGATGCCAGTCAGACCTTCACGTGTGTCTTCTCCACTGAAATTCGGGTCGGTATCTTTTAGGTTGCCAGATTTGCGTCCATAGTCATTAATGCTGCGGGTAATGGCAGCTCTCAGACCGGTCAGGTGGGTACCGCCATCACCAGTGTTGATCGTGTTTGCAAAGCTGTAAATCGATTCTGAATATGTATCAGTATATTGAACTGCAAACTCAATGCTGACTCCGGAGATCTCTTTTTCACCGAAGATCATGGGGTGTAAGACCTCTCTATTTCGATTGACGTACCGGGCAAAAGATGCGATTCCACCTTCAAAATGGAAAGTCATTTCTCTTGAGGTTCGCTCATCGATGAGTTTAATACTAATGCCACGTGTGACGAAAGCCATCTCCCTGAAGCGCTGAGCCAGGGTTTCAAAACGATAACTTACTTCTTCCAGGAAAATGGAGCGATCGAAACGGAACGTGGTCGAGGTGCCGGTTTCATCGCCTTTGTACGTCCCCACGCTTTTGACATCGCCCTGCGGGATACCTTTTTCGTAGCGTTGAAAGTAGATTTTGTTGTCTCTGTGAACAGTAACTTCGCACCATTCGGATAATGCATTCACTGCAGAGACACCGACACCGTGCAGGCCACCAGATACCTTGTAGCTTCCGCCGCCAAATTTTCCACCTGCATGAAGAACAGTCATAACAACCTGGAGCGCTGAAATATTCTTCTCTGGATGAATGCCTACTGGAATACCACGACCATTGTCTTTGACCGTGACACTTTCATCCGGGTGAATGATGACTATTATTTCAGTTGCGCTGCCAGCCAGTGCTTCATCGATCGAGTTGTCTACTACTTCATAAATCAGGTGATGCAATGCTTTTTGGTCGGTTCCACCAACATACATGCCAGGTCTACGGCGAACTGCCTCAAGACCTTCCAAAATTTGGATGGCTTCTGCCTCGTATTTGCCTAAATTAGTATTTTTCAAGATAATTCTCCGCTCAGTTACCCAATTGTTCGTTAATGGGTGTTTCTGTAATTATTGAATCTCGCACGCAGTCGCGCGTGTCGATATAGAAGTGAAAACTTGCCAAAAATATAAGCGTTGTGACCAACGCATGACCGAGGATGGAAACTGCCAGCATCCAGGAGTCGTCTTTCGGTATTTGCCAAAGCAAATTTGTGGCATATGTAGCCAGATAGGCCAGCATGATAAAAATTGAGGTTTTACCGTTGGTAGGCCTGACAATTCGGATGCTCTCTTTAGCAGAATTCACAAAATTGCTTCCGGACAATAAGATTTCGTGGGGCGTGAAAAACAAAGGAATCGCCGATGAAATTATGCCAAGACTGAGTAAAAAGTAGCCTAATGGACCCAGGATAGGCAGAAAAGAATTGAATATTGATATCAGGAAAATGATCGGCAAAAGAACAAAAATGCCCAACGAAAAAACAAACACTGGAATGGTGAATAGTGAAACTAGTTGTTGCGGTAATCGATCTGGTGTTTGTGTTGAACTTTTGTCAAGGACAGAATTGCGGATCAGCCAAAGGAAAAGTGTGCCAAGTAAAAAACCAATCAGTGAGAAACCGAGTATATAGACTATTGTGCTGCCAGGTGATGCAACCTGAACCGTAGAAAACGTGCCAAGAGGATTGACCTCCATTGGTCGGTATGCTAATAAACTCGGGACGCCAATTGGAAAACTTCGTAAGAACGCTGTCAGACTAAAATTCTTAAAAATCTCGAACGCTAAGCTACTCACTTCATCCCACGAATTCAGCATTTCTGTTGATAATGATGAAGGCAAAGTCACATTGTTAAACATTGCTTTTACTTGGTCGGCAATTAATAAGCGCTTTCCAAATAAAAAGAAAACATCGAGTAAAATCGGAAACAACAACAAGTAAAGATGGCTGGAAAGGGTGCCATACCCCGCCTTGAATGCATCGATTACTTTGGGCTGTTTTTTAGCAGGAAGTACGAATCTCATAACCTTAAAATTATACCATTTAACCCTAGAATTACCACCTATTGCATTATTGGAAATTCCCACAGACCAAAAAAACCATTGATTTTTCATGAGAGTGTCCAAAACACGGTATTTAGTGACGCACTGATTGAAATAAGGGTTTTATGGCACGTGATAAAATCTTGCTATGCAAAATGAAGGTCAAAGTAGTCTTTATCTGAACCGCTTTAGCATCGTCCTGGCGTTTCTCGCTTTGGGGTTTGCCATGGTCTATCTTCTTCCGGTCAAGGTAGAAGCCTCAGTGCTAAATATCCTTGGCATTCGATTTCAGCTTTCATTTTTCAACGCTATCCCTGCTTTATTGGCTTTGCTTGCAGCCGTTGGTGGCGTATGGGTTTTCTTGACGCATCCAGTTTGGAGTTATGAGAAGTTGAGTTTTCTACGAATTCTTCCTCACCTTATGCTACCATTTATTTCGACCTTGATCCTGGCTATTGTTCTTAGGCAGTCAGCTCGGAGTCAAATCTGGTGGGTAGTTTTTCTGACAGGCTACATTATTGTCGCTCTCTTGTTCAGAGCAGAATACGTTTTGATTGAGGAAACAGGGATTACGTCGCTTGGATATTCAATTTTGGTCAACAGTTTCTCTTTTGGTCTGTTTCTTTTGTTGACAATTGCTCTGAAGAACAGCAGTATCAGAATGATTGCCCAGTTTCTATTGCTATTTCTTTCATCATTCTTTGTTTCTTTTCGCTTGTTAAGCTTACAAAAGAGTTTTGGGGATAACTTATTACTGGCATTATTGGTCTCCTGGATTGTCACTCAATTGGCGGTGGGATTACATTACATTTTCATCCCTCCAATTCAATACGGGTTGTTATTAACTGGGATTCTTTACAGTCTTTCCAGTTGGCTAAGCCAATTTAAAGCAGAAAAAAAATGACATCAATATCCAGAACCGATATTGATGTCATTTGTAACAATTTTGGTGATCGTAATCAGCTTAGTTGTTTGATTCTTCTTTCTTTTTCTTCAATTCGGTTAAATAATGCCATTGTAAGTTACGAATGTGAAGATCCTGGGCAAGACCGCCCATACTGATCCTGGTTTTTCCGCTGTCTTCCACAGATTGCATACGTAAAAATTCCAAAGGATCTCGACGTCTAAAAGCTGTCTTAACAAGTTTGCGCACCGATTTCAGATAGTCAAGGTGACTGTTGGTGATCTCATCTATTTCTCCACGCAAAACGACATCGCCATGACCCTGGATGATGTTTTCAAGCCCCATATTCCCAATCTCGGTTATGGTTTTAGTCATAACGTCAATATCACCGCCAACAAAGTAAGGGATGGGAAGATAGGCGTCTCCACTGAACAGGATGCGGTCATCTTCAAGCAGTACCGAGACGCAATCATCAGAATGTCCGGGAGTAGAGAATACTTTGATGTGTTTTTTTCCAATACGTAAGTACAAAGATCCCTGGGAGATCGTGATTTGAGGTTCCTTGATACAAAGACTTCTAAAAAGAGGATTGTCTTTCCCTGCTTCTGCTAATGCACTTTGACTACGATTGAGCATTAACTCACGGCACAGCTCGTGCCCAATCACCGTTGCATTTGGAAATATACAATTTCCCCAACAGTGGTCTGCGTGATGGTGAGTGTTCACGATGTACCGAACCGGTACCATCAACTCATCTTCAATAAAATTCTTAATTTCGGGAGTTTCTTCTGGCATCAAGGTGTCGATCAGGATTGCCCATTGTGGACCAATGATGACGCCAGCTGTTACTTGTGCGTAGACTTCACTTTGAAACCAATATACATTATCCGATACTCGCTCTTTTTGCATTCCCTATCACCTCATTACGGATGGGAGATAGAATAGCATAAGTGAATACAAAAGTCAAAAATTAGTGGTATTTCTTCGATAAGTATAGATAAAACATAACAATCCCAACAATAATCACTGTACCCAGAACAAACAACACGCCATTTTTATTACCGGATTGATCTTTGTCTTTTTCCAGTAGCGCTCCTGGGTTAACAGTTGGGCGTTTTGTTTCAGTTGATTGATAGTTGGTTGGCTTTTCGAAAGGTTCAAGTGTAGCAGTACCTGTCAGCTCAACAACTTCAGGTGGTGCCACGGTGACAGTAAATTGGGTGGGTGTAAAAGTGCGAAACGCGTTAGTAGCCGTTCGGAATGGTGTGGGAGTTCTGGTTGGCACACGAGTGCTGGTAGGGCGAGGGGTGGAAGTTGGGCGCTTTGTGGCAGTTGGGCTCAAGGTGTTCAATTGGACAGGACCGATGGATTGTTGAGTGGTACCGTCCTCTGCAATGACTTGAAGCAGGTAATAATAGGTCGTTGAAGGGAAGGTTTGGCTGTCTTCTAAAACATAAGAGCGCCCATCAAGAGAGCCTCCCAGAGCCGGCACGGCTTCTCCGATCTGAATCCAGGGGCCTGTCGAAGCGGTCGATCTCATTACCTTGAAGGAAGAGGTATTGCTCTCGCTGCTTGTGCTCCAACTGACCATTACCGTTCCGTTCGATTGTTCAGTAGGCTTTAGGACAGTGACTGCGGTGATATCGAAGCCTACAACGAAAGGTGTAAAGGCAAGATCATCTTCCAGGTTTGGGCGGCCATTATTATCGAGCTCTACTTCGATATTTTTTAGTTGAAGATTACAGCGAACTTCCTGTCCAGGAAAAATATCTCCACCCGGATTGTCACCAACATTGTCCCAGCCAGCTGTAACGCCAGTTTTTATATCTTGCCACATAAGCGGAAAGGTTTTCATGTTCCCGGAACCACACAGGGATATCGTTTGGATTGCATTCTGGCAGGTCTGGTTTGCAGCGTAAGAAAAGCGCATTGTCAGGCTGTCAGCCTGGCTGTTTTGGGCAAGGAAAATATCAAAGTAATTTCCACATGCAGTCATTTCATCAACCACACGGTCAGGAAATGGCATGGAATCGCCATGATTTACTACATAAAGCTCGAGATCAGCGTTACTCTTTGCAGAAAAGCCGTAGAAGTCAGTGGTCGGGTATACAGAGTTTAAAGTTTGCAGTTCAGCTTGAACACCTTTCTGGGAACTGACAATTTTCGCGCCTAACATATGGGTGTCGTCTGCATTGCACCCTTGTGTAGCCTGAGTCGCTGAGATACCGTTTCCCCAAAAATTGTGATTGACGTTATTGTTATTGTTTTGGCAGATCACCTGCGGTTGGCTACCATTGTTGAAAATGTTATTCGCCGTCATCAGGAGTTCGGAGGTAACCTCAGAATTTTCGTTTAAAAGCGCGTAGCCGTTATTATTTACGATCTCGCTAAATCGAATTGTCAGGTTTCCCAGGTTGTTTCTACGAATAATTGCGTTATTTCCATATTGAAGTGTTGAGTTTTCGATTACAACATCTAAGTTGCTATCAATTTCTATAAGATCCCGTGAGGTCGTATTGCATTCGCCATCAGTGATAATTAGATTCTGGATGCTTACTTCAGATGTGATTCGTAAAAGAGGGTCGTCGCAAATACCACTTGAGGTGCTCAACCAACCTGAACCTTCTCCGATTATATTCACCGGAAAGTCGATAGTAACTGTTTCTGTTTTAATGCTGTAGGCACCCAAAATGTGTATACGCGCGCCACCAAGAGAGTTGTCCCGTGCAAAATTCAACGCTTTGTTTAAGGCCACAGATTGCGGTGTATCTGGCGCATCATTATAGAAACACTGAGGTTTTCCACTACATTCTTCGGCGGTGTTGGCGACGAAAATATCGAGGGTCGGAGTTTGAGCATCAGCAGTCAAAGTCGCTTCTGAAAACTCGATCAGAATAACAACAATCGCAATCAAGAATAGAAAAAGCTTCCCCGGTTTCATTGAATAAAATTATAACCTCGATATATATAAAGCTTGATTGTGTTAAACTTAAGAAATGCAAAACGTCCTTTCATCACTGAGGAAAAACGCCTTTTTTATTTTCGCAAGCTTTTCAACCTACCTAGTCGGCGCAATTTTTGCTGGCTTTGAAAACGGCCGCTTTGATTTCAACAGTTTGATCCTGGGTCTCCTGCTCTTTTTGACCATTCTGGCTTTTCAGATGCTCTTTAGTTACTTGACTACCTCCAAAATCAATCCATATAGCCAGGTCAGTTTTGAACGTGGAAACAAAAAAAGTCAATTAATGATCCTGACATTGATCCTTTTTCTAATTTATCTCTTTTTGATCTATACCATGCTCAAGATCAATAAATTGATTGGGGTGAATTTAGTTTATATCAGCCTGATCACCGTTTTAATGCTAATGACAATTTCGCGAAATGGAAAAATGCTCTTCAAAACATATGGCGTAATCATTGAGGGGATGATTGTTTCACCATTGATGCTGTTATTTGGTGGGGGTATGCAAGATATAAACCCTACAAATGGTCATATTTTATTGACCTTGGCTTTTTTCTTCCTCTATATTGCCACAAGTACCTCTTCATTGTTTGAGGCATATGAACGTGATCAGAAACTCCGGGAAAGAACACTCCTGGACATAGTTGGTTGGGAAAATGGAATCAGGATTCAAAATGTTACGTTGGTTCTTACATATCTGGTTTTCTTTTTATTCTTTTTGCGAAATAATTCATTAAGCATAAATTTGCCAGTTCTAATAAGCGCAATCATTGGTGTTTTTAGTATGTATTTGCTAACTCGGATGGCAAGAGGGATGAAACCTCATTGGCAAATCATCAAAGCCACTGCTTTTTTACATTATTTTGCAGTTTGCTATTTAATCGTTTACCCACTTTTATAAGGAGAAACTATGTTACAAGAAGGTGTTTTAGCTCCAGACTTTGCCTTACAAGATCAGGAAGAAGTCTTTCACAATTTATCAGATTACCGTGGAAAAAAGGTAGACCTCTATTTTTACCCAAAAGATGATACTCCCGGTTGCACCAAAGAAGCCTGCAGTTTTAGAGACAGTTTCGGGGATTTCCGTAAGAACGGTTTGGTCGTCTTAGGAGTTAGCAAGGACAGCATTAGTTCTCATGCAAAGTTCCAGGAAAAATATTCGCTTCCTTTTCCATTGCTTTCAGACACAGACACAACTGTCATCAAAGCATATGAAGCCTGGGGACCCAAAAAGTATATGGGTAGGGATTATGAAGGTGTTTTGCGGATAACTTACATCATCGATGAAGAAGGCAAAATCCTTAAAGCTTACGAGAAAGTCAAACCTCAGGACCACGCACAGGAAATTTTAGAAGATATTCTTTAACCGGGTAGTCTTGTGTCAGATGTAAATTAAATGTCCAGGTTCTATCCCACACACAAAATTGCGGGTACGTACAGAAACTGGAAAACGGTTACGTTTTCTGTTTGACACTCCGATCAATGCGAAGGATGTTAAGACTCGTTTACAGTATTGTGACGGCTTGTCAGGTGTAAAGCCGGTTACTGAACGCTGAGAACGATTTTTGCGTCCTGCCAGAGGTTTTCCAGGTCGTAATACTCTCTTAATGCTTCTGAGAAGAGATGAACGACCACATAGCCAAAGTCAAGGATGACCCAGCCGGTTTGACCACTTCCCTCGACTATGGCGTTGTAACCTTGTTCTTTTTTGATTTCTTCTTTGACGACAGAAATCAGACTATCCAATAAACGGTCGCTACTGCCAGTTGCGATCACAAAGTAATCTGTAAAATCTGAAAGACCCCTTAGGTCTAATAGCAAAATTTCTTCAGCGAATTTCTCTTCGAGAATGTTGACAATTTCACGGGCTAATTCGATTGGTTCCAGTAGATCACCTCAATTCTTATTTTTGTTATTTTACACCAAGTTAATAACCTCAATTGTTTTGTAAACAGGTCCAGTCGGATTTAGAGTGCTCTCGATCAGTTCAAATGAAGTAATTTTTGTAACTCCAAAGACGGTCGCTTTTCTTTCAGAGAGGACTTCTACGATACGGAAAGATTCTTTTGCCGTCAACCAATCTGACCCCCTTGCAAGGGTAAGGTGAGGGGAGAAACGAGGGCGCTGGTATACTTTCAAAAATTCGGTAGATTCGATCACCTGGTTAAATAGATTTCGTAATGCTGAAGAGGGTTGGGTACCTGCCCAAATTGTTCTGATGGAGCTTTTAGAACCGAAATGACCAACCCCATCGAGAACCAAGTCGAAAGATTTGATTTGTTGTCCAACAGATTCCAGGTTTGAAATTAAGCGAGGGATTTGATTTGTTTCAGTATCACCCAGGAATTGAAGTGTCAGGTGAAATAAACCGGGATCAACCCAGCGGATGCCCTTGAAAGGCAGCTCTTTTTTCAGTTCCATTTGGAATAAGCGAACAGCATCAAAGGTGGTTTGATTTAGTTTGATTGCAACGAAAAGTCTCTGCTTCATAATGTTGTCCCGCGTATATTTATAACAAAACTTTGACTATTATTTTATGGTATATTTTAGTTACCCTGCTGTGTTTGTGATGCGGTAATTCCGTTTTGTACCAACACCAACACAAATGGTTTGATCTCACACCAGGTGACGTGATAGACGAAAGTCAAGACCGATCTTGGAGGAAGAACCAACTCCTGCTTTTGCAGGTTCAAAACCATTTCGCACACGGCATAGCGGGGATTTCATTATATAATCACAGACATGTCATATAGAAAAAGCTTCATAGTTATACTAATTTTGTGCCTACTTGTTTCAGGTTGTTCAGCTTTCCACAATGGGAAGATCAGTCAGGACCTTTTGCCCGGTAAAGAATCCGGACAGGTTTTGTTTGAAGACGACTTCACTGATCCTTCCTCGGGTTGGGAAGTGATAAATAACGCTTATGAGTTGAAAGGCTACTCGTCTGGTGGTTACATGATTTCTGTAAACCAGACAGATTCGCGAGCAGTCTCGACGACCAACTTAAATTACTCGAATGTTGTGATCAGTGTTGAGACCCAGAAAATTACCGGCGCGCGCGATACTCAATTCGGGTTAGTCTGCCGGTTTCAGGATAAGTTCAATTTCTATGCGTTTACTGTGAGTGCCGATGGATATGCCGGCATTGTAAGGGTTGTGGATGGAGTCGCCGAGTTGCTCGGCTCAGATCAATTCTTACGCGTTGAGGGCATCAAAATGGATGATGGCATTAATGCCTTAGTAGCCAAATGTGAAAATGACACATTACAACTCGTTGTCAATGGTGAAACTGTTATTTCTGCCAATGACGACTCTATCAACAATGGTGATGCGGGATTGTTTGTTGAAACTTTTGAGACAGCAGACGCAGCGATTGTGTTCAACGATTTTGTGATAATAAAACCCTGATGAAAATTTTTCTTGATATGGTTGGCTGCCGTCTGAACCAGGCGGAAATTGATGCGTTGGCGATAGACCTCGCTCATCAGGGGGCAAAAATAGTTGCTGACCCGGCAATAGCTGACACGATCATTGTGAATACCTGTTGTGTTACTGCAAAAGCCTCTGCAGATTCCAGGAAAATGATTCGACATTACAAACAAAGATATCCAGCAAAAGTGATAAGCACAGGATGTTGGGTTAGTATGTTTCAGCCGGAAGCGTTTGAAATCAGCGACAACACTTATCTAAATAACCAGAAAGAATCCATACCAGAGATACTGCTTAAAAATACTGAAAACCTTCTTGTCGAGCTGGATCATAAACCAAAACTGGGTCACAGAAATCGTACTCGCGGTTTTGTAAAGGTACAGGATGGCTGCAATAATGCTTGCAGTTTTTGCCTGACGACGATAGCAAGAGGCCCTTCAGTCAGCACAACTCCCGAAAACGTTGTAAAAAGAGTCAGACAGCTGGAAAATATGGGGATCAAGGAGGTTGTCCTTACTGGTGTTCAGTTAGGCTCCTGGGGGAAGGATTTGGAACCTAAAAGTCGTTTGAGTTCACTGCTTGAGTACCTGCTTGAGCACAGCGAGGTTCCAAGAATCCGTCTTTCCTCAATTGAACCATGGGACATCAACCAAAATCTTGTTGACCTTCTCAATCGTCCGCGCATCATGCCCCACATTCATATACCACTACAGAGTGGATCTGACGTGATCCTCAAACTGATGCGCCGTCCTGTCACCCAGGAGCGTTTTAGTAAGGTACTCGAAATGGTTAAGAAAACCAGCCCAAGAACTGCTATCACAACTGATGTCATTGCTGGATTTCCGGGTGAAACCGACGAATTATTTGAAGAATCTTTTAGTTTTATCCAGGAATGCAATTTCAATGGCGGTCATGTTTTTTCTTTTTCACCGATGCCAGGAACTTTTGCCCAGACCATGTCTGATAGAGTGAAACCTGCTATCGTAAAAATGCGTACAAAACGTTTACTGGATCAATTTCAATCTCAGGCTGCCAACCATAAGATCGGAAAAGTGGGGCAAAGCGCAAAGGTACTGTTTGAAAGTAAAAAAATTTCGTCAGAAGGCGTTTTTTACAGGGGTTTTAGCGAAGATTATCAGCGAGTGGTATGTTTCAGCAATGAGATGCTGGTAAATAAGATACGAGATGTTGAAATTATTGGTGTCGAACAAAACGGCGATCTGCTCGGTGTTGTAGGTTCTGAAAGCCAAGCTTAGTTCGCCTTGACTGAAGAGGTAAATAAGGTAGAATTGAGAGGTTATGGATTTGAAAAATAGTCCTGGTTGTAACACGCCTGTGATTATGACCCGGATTTACTGAAAGGATAAAGAAAATGACAAAGAGGACCTATCAACCAAAAGTAAAACGACGCGTTCGTGTTCACGGATTCAGAGCCAGAATGGCTACAAAAGACGGACGAAACGTTTTGAAGCGCAGACGTCTGCGTGGTCGTCAGGAATTGGCTAAGAAATCAAATAACCACGTAAAACGTCTTCGCTGGTAGATGTAGATAAGAATGCAGCGGGTACGCCAAGCACTTTGAAACTGGCAACACTGCGGAGTTCACAGGAAATAATCGCTATCCGTAGAGAGGGCAGATCTTTTTCGAACCGAAATTTCGTGTTAGTTGTTAGGCCCAACATGCTGGAGACCAGCAGGTATGCGGTCATCGCCAGTCGAAGTGTCGGAGGTGCCGTAGAACGCAATCGCTGCAAACGTCGGATTCGGTCCAGAGTGACAAGAATGGCATCCAGAATTGCACCAGGGTTTGATTTTTTGGTAATCGCCCGCATTGCATGTCTGGTTGTTGAACCTGACTCTTTAGATAAAACTTTTGAACAGGTATTTACCCGGGCTGGAATATTGAGAGTCAATGTGTGAGCACGTAGAAGAGCAGACAAGCCAGTATGCCGATCCACCTTTAGAGGATTTGCCTGGTACGCTGAAGAACTTTCCAAGGCGCATTCTGCTGTGGCTAATTAAACTCTATCAGATGACGTTTTCTAAAACACTGCCGCCAAACACTTGCCGTTTTTATCCAACCTGTTCTCATTATGGTTACCAGGCGATTTATAAATATGGCGCTATCAAAGGTGGATGGATGGCAATTAAACGAATTGTGAGATGCAACCCCTTTAACGATGGCGGCATAGATCCAGTTCCTTGATCGGAGATGTATGAATAAGAAGGTTATAAAACTTTTAGTTCTGCTGGTTTTAGCAGGCGCAGTCCTTACTGGCTGTGCAGTTGGAATCCGGGCAGAGAGCACGCCAGGTTTAACAGTGACAGATGATTATGTTTACCTGTCCTATATGAATAGTCTCTTTCAACTTGACCGTGCGAACGGCGCTCAACTCTCTTCATTCCCAGAGAAAACCAGCGCTAATCTGGCCATGTATGCGCCACCAGTCGTTGACGATGGCTTTGTTTATTTTGGTGATCTGGCAAATGATTTCCACAAAGTCAGCGAAGCTAATCTTAAGCAAGTCGTTTGGACCTTTGATCAGGCAAAAGGCTGGTATCAGGCAAAACCAGCCTCGGAAAATGGCTTGATAATTGTGCCAAGCACAGATCGCAACATCTATGCAGTTGATAAAGAGACCGGGACGGAAGTGTGGGTGTATCGTGGAGAATATGCTTTCATTACTGAACCGCTTGTGGTTGATGACAAGGTAATAGTAAGCGCTCAGGACCATATAGTTATTGTTCTGGACAACTCGACTGGCAAAGAATTGTATCGCGTTGAAATGAAGGGTGCTGTTTTAGCCACACCGTTGTATGATCCCGAGTCTGGTTCTTTGTTCGTTGGCAGCCTGGGTCGCGAGATGATCTCTTTTGACCTGGAAAGCGGTGATGTGAACTGGACATACAATCCGACAGATCTCTCCACCATTTGGGCTACACCGGTTCTGCTTGACAACCAACTCATTTTCACCGATAAAACCGGAAAAATCATTGCATTGGATCCGGAAACAGGTGAAGACCTGTGGCAGAATAACGCAGGTGGGATTGTGATTGCCGGCGTAGCATTGGTCGGTGACCAGGGTTTTTTGGTTGCTCGCGAAGACGGAACGATGTCTTACTACTCATCTGAATCACAAAGTGGTGACTGGACTGTTACCGTTCCAGGCAATATCTATTCAACGCCTATCGTTCACGGTGAACAGATTTTTGTTCCAGTTGTTAAGGCTGATGCCTTCCTCTACACCTACAGTATTACCGGCGTACCTGGCTGGTCATTCACCCCGTCTAAATAGGAGCTCCGTTATGTGGGACACAATTATTATCCAGCCATTTACTAACCTCTTACTTCTGATCACCATGTTGGTGAAAAATTTTGGTATCGCCATAATTATTTTTACCATTTTGATCAAACTTATTACTTATCCGCTCACTGCCAAACAATTAAAATCTTCAATGGCAATGCAGGACCTTCAGAGTGATCCTGCCTATAAGAAGATGATGGCAAAATATAAGGACAATAAGGAAAAAGCTGCTGAAATGCAGATGAAAGTATACAAGGAGAAAGGGATCAATCCTTTTGGTTCCTGTCTGCCAACTTTTATTCAATTACCTATCATCATCGGTTTGTACCAGGCAATTATGCGTGTAATGGCATCAACGCCATTAGAACTTGTCAAGTTGGAACGTATTGTTTACCCATTCCTGGATGTAAATAAAATTCTTCCGATTCAAAACCGTTTCTTATGGATGGACTTAGGACAGCCAGAGCGTGTTTGGATTGGAACAATCGGTATACCTGTATTAGCAATTCTGGTTTTGGCTACCACCTTTATCCAATCAAAAATCATGCAGCCACCTACGCAGGAGAATGACCAAAGCGCAGCAATGGGTAACAGTATGATGATGATGATGCCCTTCATGATGGGCTGGATGGCGTATCAATTCTCTGCTGGTTTGGCACTCTATTTCCTGATCAGCAACATTACGACAGTCGTTCAGTACGCAGCAATGGGGCGGGTAGACTGGTCCAGAATTATCCCTGGCGTCCAGCCAAAGGAACAGAGAAAACCGATCGTTGTGTTTGAAGATGATGATTTTGAAGCAGAAGTAGAACCTGAACCAGTAAAAACGGTCAAACCCTCAGCGAGGGCATCTGCAAAAAAACAGAGACCGAAAATGAAGAAGTAAGGCGAGTGACACATGAATAACAGAATGACCCTCGAAGTAATCGCTCCGACCGTTAAAGAGGCAATCGAAAAAGGTCTCGATCAACTTGGCTTGGAAATTGATAACGTCGATGTAGAAGTTTTAGATGAGGGCAAACGTAACCTCTTCCGGTTTGCTGCGAGACAAGCACGCATAAAACTAACCGTAAAGTCACCGAAAACCGATAGAGAAGTCGTTGCAACTGAAGAAGAAATCTCCATTCCTAATGAGGATGAAGATGACTATGCAGATGACTCGTCGGATGTCGAATTAGAAGAAAAAGAAGAAGAAAACATAGTTTATTCGGACCAGGAGTTGGATTACGACGTAGTCAAGGCTCGAGTTCAAGAGATCGTCAAGAAACTGCTACGACTGATGAAAACTTACGCCGTTGCTACGGTTGACCTTCAAGATTCTGAGGATGATGACCGTCAGTTTGTGAGAGTGGAAATTGAAGGGGATGACCTCAGTTTTTTGATTGGACGGCACGCAGAAACACTGAATGCTATTCAATACATGATCAGCCTGATGGTTAGTCATGAATTCAATCGTTGGGTACCGATCCAGGTTGATATCCAAAACTATCGCTCCAGGCGAGAACTTGAACTCCAGAAACTTGCTCGCAGGATGGCCGATCAGGTTGTTGCTACAGGCAGAAAACAGACTTTAGAGCCCATGCCCGCAAATGAACGAAGAATTGTTCACATTGAATTACGAAAGCGTAATGATGTGTTTACCGAATCAATTGGGGAAGATCCGTACCGCAAGGTATTTATCCATCCAGCAGACTAGAGAAAAATTTTCACGATGAGAACGGTCGATATCATAATTAAAACAAGAGATAAACAAGCTCTATCTAAAGAAGAGATCGATTTTCTCATTAAAAATTTCACTACAGGTGAAATCCCAGACTATCAGATGGCAGCCTGGGCGATGGCTGTTCTTTTGAATGGAATGACGCACCAGGAAATAACTGACCTAACTTTAGCAATGGCTGCATCAGGTGACCAGTTGGATCTGAGCGAATTTGGTGGTCTTGTGATCGACAAACATTCCACCGGCGGTGTTGGCGACAAAACAACGCTTGTCGTCGCTCCAATTGTTGCTGCCTGTGGTTTGCCAGTTGGCAAGATGTCTGGCAGAGGGCTTGGATTCAGCGGTGGCACGATTGATAAACTCGAGTCGATTCCTGGTTTCAAGTCAGATTTGAGCACTGAGGAATTTATCACCCAATTACGAGAACATGGCATCGTTTTAACTGGACAAAGCCTGGATTTGGCACCTGCTGATGGAAAACTATATGCTCTCAGGGATGTGACAGGAACTGTACAGTCGATACCCCTGATCGCATCTTCCGTGATGAGCAAAAAGATAGCCTCTGGAGCCGATGCAATAGCCCTGGATGTTAAAGTTGGGCGCGGTGCATTCATGAAAAACCTTGATGAAGCCCGTGAGTTGGCGGAAGTCATGGTTGCCATTGGAGAACTAAGCGGACGTAATGTAATTGCCGTGCTTTCTCAGATGGATCAAACTCTTGGTGTCGCCGTTGGAAACGCTCTTGAACTGAAAGAAGCCATAGAAATGTTGAATGGCAGCGGTCCTGTTGACTTCCACACCCACTGCATCGATCTTTCTGCCTATATGTTGATTTTGGGCAAAAAGGCTGCTGATCTCGAATCAGGCCGAAAAATGGCACAAGAGGTCATCGATAACGGTGCTGCATTACAGAAATTCAAAGAATTAATTGAGACACAGCACGGCGATGTAAGTGTAATTGATCATCCGGAATTGTTGCACTCAGCAAGTTATGTAATTCCAATCAAGTCAGAAACAGCCGGATGGGTGAAAGTGGTTGATGCCCAAAAAGTCGGCGAGAGTTCAGTTGAGATTGGGGCAGGGCGCACAAAAAAAGGGGACATAATCGACCCGGCGGTTGGAATAATGGTCAGGGTAAAGGTAGGCGATCGAGTTGAAGCAGGACAAACCCTTTTCGATCTTCATGTCAACGATCGCAACTCTTTTGATACGGTTTTTCAAAAATTGAAGTCTTCGGTAGAACTCTCAGACGAACCGGTTGAACCACCGCCTTATTTTTGGGGCGTCATAGGACTTGATTAGAAAAAGACCCGGTTTACCGGGTTTTTTATTGGATAAAACAGGAAAGATATGGAAACAGAAAGAAAAGACATTCGAAATATAGCTATCATCGCACATGTTGATCACGGAAAAACTACCTTGATTGACTCGATGCTCAAACAGGCTAAGGTATTCAGATTAAACCAGAGGGTTGTTGAACGTGTAATGGATTCCAACGATCTTGAAAGAGAACGCGGCATCACAATTTTGGCTAAAAACGCATCAATCAGCCTTCCAGACCCTGCTACGGGAGAACTAGTAAAGCTGAACATTGTTGATACCCCTGGGCATGCCGATTTCGGTGGCGAGGTTGAACGCATCATGAATATGGTTGACGGCGTTCTCCTGTTGGTTGACGCTGCTGAAGGTCCAAAACCACAAACTAGATTTGTGTTGAAACAGGCAATCGCCAAAAACCTGAAAACCATCGTTGTGATCAATAAATTGGATCGAAAAGACATTGATATTGAACAAACCGTTAACGCTACCTTTGATCTCTTTGTGGAGTTGGGTGCGAATAATGAGATTCTGGATTTCCCGATCATTTACGCTGAAGGATTAACCGGAAGGGCGGGAACGCAGCCTGATTTGGAAGAAAACCTATTGCCACTATTCGAAATGATTTTGAATAAAATACCCGGTCCTTCGGTGGACATGCGAAATGAGTTCCAGATGTTGGTGACCAACCTGGGATATGATGAATACAGCGGTGTGACCGCAACGGGGCGGATTTACGCAGGAACAGTTCGGACAAATGATCCATTAATGCGAATGAAAGCGGATGGCAGCCAGGAAAGGATTTCGGCAAAGTACATTTACGCCTATCAAGGATTGGAAATGAAGCTGGTGGACGAAGCTGAAGCTGGCGACATTGTTACGATCGCCGGTCTGAAAGATATTCAAATTGGTGATACCTTAAGTTCTCCTGAGAACCCGGTCGCGCTTCCCCGAATTCAAGTTCAACAACCTACTGTCAGAATGACCTTTGGGGTAAATACCTCGCCAATGACTGGCAGAGAGGGCAAATGGAGTACATCCCGAAAGATTCTGGAGCGCTTGAACGATGAATTGCGGAAAAACATCTCCCTGAAAGTGGAGGTGACTGAACAAAAGGACGTGTTCATGGTTTCTGGCAGAGGAGAGCTTCACCTTGGTATTCTGATCGAAACAATGCGACGAGAAGGTTATGAATTCCAGGTCAGCCGACCGGAAGCGATTGTGATTGAGAATGAATCAGGTGAAAAGTTTGAACCATTCGAAGAAGTTCACATTGATGTTGATCCCAATTATGTTGGTGCTGTGGTTGAAATGCTGGGACAGAGACGCGGACAAATGGATGATATGCGGAACAACACTGATGGAACCACGCACCTCACATTTACCATCCCGACCCGGGGATTGTTGGGTTTTCGCTACAGATTCCTCAATGCTACCCACGGAAAAGGTGTTTTGAACAGTTTTTACATCGGTGATCGACCACTGGAAGGCACGGTTGTAAACCGAAATAGCAGCTCTATTACCGCTATTGAAGATGGGATAGCCACAACCTTTGGGTTGAAGAACGCAGAACAAAGAGGAATTTTGTTTATCAGCCCTGGTGAAGAAGTCTATGAAGGAATGATTGTTGGTGAGACCGCGAAGGCACAAGATCTTGCGATAAATGTTACCAAGAAGAAACACTTGACCAACATGCGTCAATCTATCAAGGACCTTGAAGACCGTCTGAACCCTCCCAGGCTGATGAGCTTGGATGAAATGATTGAATATTTGGGACCGGACGACCTGTTGGAAGTAACCCCAAAAAATTTGCGCATGAGGAAGAGAATTCTAAACACACACGATCGTTTGCGTTTTGACAAGACTGGGAATTTATAACTAGAATCTAACCGTAGTTGCGTGTAGCAATAAGTGGTGTTTAATAATTTATTTAGATTTTTGGCAGATTGCTTGTCGTCCTGAGCGGAAGCGAAGGATCTTTACTGAGGCATAATTATTACTGTCTAATATGGCTTTCGAAAATCTTAGTTAATTTTAACATCAGCAGCCAAATTTGCATTCAAACCAGTCACACCGGGTTCGATCACGAAAAGGTCACCGGCGTAGGGTTGTTCGAGACGTTCTGATTCGGTCAGACCTTCTGATGCCGAGGTAATAAAGAGGTGGCGCAAATCCTGGCCGCCAAAAGTAATCGAAGTCGGTCTTTGGACTGGCATTGATATTTCTGATAATACCTCGGCAGCTGGGTTCAGTTGAAGCACTTGCCAACCATCCCAAATGGCTGTCCAGATATTACCATCACTGTCAATTGTCAATCCGTCTGGCGTGCCTTTTTTGGGCCGAAAGAAGGTCTGGCGGTTTGAAATTGTTGCTGTCTGTAAATCAATGTCATAACGATAGATTGTCCTGTCATATGAATCTGTATGATAAAAAATGCCATTTCCTACTGACCAGTCCAGACCGTTGCTGATTGTCAGATCACTGATTTTTTCAATTAGTTTGTTCTCTTGAACCATCCAGAGCTTAGACGAACCTTTTGGACCTTTTGATCCGATCCAGAAACGTCCAAGAGGATCGACGTTCCCATCATTGAACATACTTTCTTTGTGCGAGTGTTTGATTGGAAGAATCTCTTTTCTGCATCCACTATCAGGACTCCAATGGTATAAACCTGACTCAGTCGCCAGTATAAATCCATCGCTTTCGTGCATAGCGATGCAGCCGACCTTTTCACCAACCTGGTAGGTTTCTATATTCTTGCTTTCGGGTTTGTAGGAATGGATTAGTCCATTCTCGATGTTGACCCAAAAGAGCGCATTCCGACGATGATCCCACAAGGGTGATTCACCCAAGGTGTCCTTGCAAGAAACAATTGGTTTGGTAATTTTATGAGTTTTCATTTCCTGATGCCTCATCAATTCTCTGGTTTGATAAGTTTACCCGGTGAAAAAGTCAATTAGGTGTTTATGGTCAAAGTTCCTTATGCGAAGGATCTGATTGAAGATCAAAAAATAAGCCATACCCATCAGTTTCTGTGCCTGAATTATCGTTTCAGGAGATATGCGAAATTATTAAAATAAACTTTCATTTACGGTCGCAAAAGATAGGGAATTAACAATAAAACAATTAAAGTATGGTTTATTAGGCAAAGAGGATTATTAAACCATAAGTATAGGTTTGATCGCGTTATGGACAAATGTCATCAAGCGTTGTTGATGTCGACCAAATTAGTCTGTCAGATTGGACAAAGTATCCAAGAAATGCAACAACCTGATTTGAGGAGGGCTCTTTGCACCCCAAAATAACCATATCTTCACCAGCTGGTAACTTTGCATATGAATTGCTTCTAAAGGGCATGACAATTTCGTACATCTTCGGAGTTAAGAGTGTAAACGTGATGTTGTTTGTTATAGAATTTTGGTTCACTATTTGATAAGCAGGATAAATTTCCCTACCATATAAGAACAAAATACTTGGATTCAAATAATATGCCTGTATTTCCTGGGAACTAATTCCTATTTCTTCTTCAATTTTTTCTAACGGCAACCGTTCCATAACTTTAGCTTTATCTTCATTGTCATACAATGGAGTAAAAGCCAAGTTTATTACAGGTAAAGAAAATCCCACAAGTATCGCAATGGTAAGAGCAATCCAAAATCGTTTCATAGAAATAAATATCCGTTTTTCCTTCTTCATTTCGATACGAGGGATGATGTTTATGATTCGTAAAATTTCCCATGTACCTAGGAAAAAGTAAAGAAAGACCACCCAATCTGCAGCAACAAGATAGCGACTGCCAGAGGTTCTAACAAGCGCGTTTGACAGATAGTAGGCCATTTCCAACACCAATGGAACCATTCCAGCCCAACCGAAGGTCCTCCATGCATATGTCAAGCCAAATGCAATAATCACAAGATTGACAAAAAATGCGACAAGACTTTCAGTTGGAAGATGTCCGTCCCAGGTTACAGGCTCTCTCCAATATTCCTGATCAAGAATAGTATAAAGGTCAGCAGGATATATCTGAAATGGTAATACAAACAAGGCTTTAACCTGATTGTTTAGGAAATGTGCCAACACCATAGATATCTCTGATTTGTAATAGCCATTAGTATGTGGTTCTTCATGTGGTGGAGCCACATTGACTGATGGAACCGGATAGTCGGAACTTTCAACGTTCGTATTAGTAGGGGTTGACCAAGTTGGAATTGCTTTGATTGATACCGAGGTTGGATTAGGCTTTGATACAGTG
This sequence comes from uncultured Anaerolineaceae bacterium, assembly GCA_964647425.1. Lineage (GTDB taxonomy): Bacteria > Chloroflexota > Anaerolineae > Anaerolineales > Anaerolineaceae > Mesolinea. The sequence continues at coordinate 19,585 of CAZYIJ010000001.1, read as the reverse complement.
AGATCGGAGGGTGTTTCATTACGATTCTTAGTATTTGGAACTGAAAACCTGGTTTCTAAAGCTGATTGAACCTTCCAAGTCAATGGATCTTTTCCGTAAGTAATTTGGCTATATATCATCCATGGAGCGATAACAAGAATTACGCCAAGCAAAAAAATTACAATTTGTGGTAATCGCTGTCGGAAATTTCGCAATCCTGTAAAAATAAGTAAACTAAGAAATACAATTAATACAAAAAGATTATTTGACCTTACAAAAATTGCTACACCAATTGTAACCCCTGCTATTAATGGCATACTATAGTCAGGTTTCACCCTTTTTATCCATTTAAATACTAATAAACTGAAGATTAGCAATAAGAGTGCGGATGGTAGCTCTGTCATCATCAAACGAGAATTAGATACAGAAATTTTGTAAGAAGATAGTATTGCATTTGTCTCTTTAATAATGGCAAATACTGCTAAAGCAAGGCCAAGGATATTTCCCGATAACTCCTTCCCTAATAAATAAAGAAAAACAGGGATAAGAGCGAGAATCAGAATCTGAATATTAGTAATTGTCTGATATGATTGTCCAAAAAAGAAGTGCAAAATGCCAAGAAATAGCGCGTAGAATGGCTTTTCTGTGAAGTAAGGTGTTTCGAGTTTTCCTCCGATGATTAAGTATTGTCCTCCTAAATCCATCAACCTTGCATCGCTCGTTGGCCAATAATGACCATCTGGAGGTAAGGGTTTTGTTAGAAAGTAGCTATTGGAATACGGTGTTTTCATCCAAATTATAGATGCGCTTATCCATATTACTAGCACTAGTAAGACTTCTAGTAAGACCTGGGTTTTTGTTTCGCGGTTCCACTTGGTCTTCTTTTGTATCCATTGAATTAGTTTGTAGAGGAGAATGGCAAAGAGAACAATACTCGCCAAAGAAATCCATAGAACAGGCACGCCGGCAACATTCCAG
>CAZYIJ010000001.1:0-18618 GCA_964647425.1 uncultured Anaerolineaceae bacterium | reverse complement strand
CCAGAATGCCTGATCTGGAGTCAAACCAAATCCGGTTAATACCATCAGAAACCAAGTCAAAAAAATTATAAATAAAGTGAAGACTAGGAAAGAATTTTTATTGAAACCGTTGGCGGTAATGCGATTAAAAAATGTATAACCCAAAAAGATAAGAATGTGGCTATAAAGTAAAAGTCCAATGCCACTCATCCCGAGAGAAATTAGGGTGTTGCCAAGATCAACATATATGCTCATATATTGTAAGGTTAAAACGGAAACGGTCAACAAAACGATGGAAACAAGTGTTCGGTCTCGGCTTAATCTGTTTAGAACTAGTAAGATAAGCTTATTTTGCCTGTGATTTAGAAAAGCAAGAAGCAAAAATGTGATACCAAGAAACAAAGGTACAAAGTAAAGAATAATCCAAGGAGAAAACTGTCGAGTATAGACTGATTCTGTTCGAAAATATTGGAAGTATTGAAAAATAGAAATAATTAAAGATACTAAGCCACTTGTAATAAGTAGCAGTGTTCTTGTTTCAAAATTGTTTTTTCGGTTCATATCAATAAAAAATTCTTCATATGCATCTTTCGTTTTACAAACCATTTTACTTTTTCACAGGTAGTATAAAGAAGTGTAATTCCTTGCGAAATAACTGTCAAACTAAGCAATTTATTCGTATATACAGAATTGTCTCTGATTTTTCTAGGTTGATAATAAGCGTACTAGATGTTAAAATCCATTTTACTTCAGGAGAACAATGAGCGATAACCAACGAATCAACAATCAGAATTATTTTGTCCCTGGATTTCTCAATTTGAAAAAAAACCAGTATCTAATAACAGTCGGTTTTATGATTTTTTTTGCTTTTATTGGGTTCGCTTTTGGTTCCATCTATAAATTCCAATATGAAGCCGAATCAGTTTTAATTACAAATATTGAAATCGTGGCAGATGCGAACATTACTGAAATAATGGTTGATTCTCAGCTTGAACTGGTTCGTCAACTAATGTATCATCCCGATATTACTGATACGGTCATTCTTGTAGAAAAAAATGCTGGAAACCCGATCACCTTAGACCAGTTGAAAAAGAAGAGTGTGATTGAAAGACGCTTGAACAGCACAATAATCAAAGTCCGGGATTACGATCCACAGATTGCTGCAAGAATCGCCAATTCTTGGGCTGAAGCTGCTTTTGACAAACTATCTGAAGCTTATGAACATGCTTTACTTGTTTCAGAAGCAAAATGGTTGCTTACTTCAATAGAAGACTGCCTTTCTGATGAAACTCTCTTTGAGACAGGTTTTTGTGATAGTTTATCGCCTGAAATTGTCGAAGTGTATACTAAAAATGCTCAAGAGATCATCTTAAAAGAAAGCGGTTATTCACTAGGATTAACTAAAGAAATTCAGATTAGCCAATTTCAACCTTGTTCAGTTCCCTCCGAACCAATTCCAGGAATAAAAGCGAATATAGTATTATCTGGGGCATTAGTTGGTCTCATTCTCTCCATGATTTTTTATGAACTGCCTTTTTTCAAAAACATTAATGAGGCGAAATGATTCTTTCAAAGAGAATGATTACCATCATTTGGAAATCCTTATTATTGGTAATGCCAATTAGTAGTTTCGCTTTTCTATCGAAAGTTTTGGGGAATTCAAATGTCGCACCTCTAGCTTTGATACCAATGTTGATCATCCTTTTATTATGGTGGTTGCCTGAATTTTTCAAGCAAGGCCGAAGACTACCTTATCATTTGAAACCATTACTCCTTTTTTTCCTTGTTGGAATGTTTTCAACACTACTAATTTCCTTTCGAAATATACCCACTTTTCAAGGTGCGAGTTGGTATCGAAGCATTTTAGATGTAATCATTACCTTTGGGATGGGAGTTGGATTCTACATCGTCACAATTTATCTGGTCAAGAACGAGGAATGTTTGCGTGCAACGATATTTTGGATTAGCATCGCTGGAATAATCCTTATGGCTTATTCCTGGTTGCAAATGGGTTCTTGGTACATTCTAGAACGCTATCCAGGATGGCTTTACACTTTGCAATCCTTTTTCTCATCAAATGGAATGTTATTTCCACGACGTGCTACTGGGCTAGCCTTTGAACCTTCGTGGTTAGCTCACAACCTAAATATGAACTTCATTCCAATCTGGTTGGGTTTGAGTATTAAAAAGCGAAGTGTATTTAAGAAAAAACTATTCAACAAGATCCAAATTGAATTAATATTATTTATTCTATCCGTTCTAACTTTGTTCTTTAGCTTCTCACGTATAGGCTGGATAACTCTTTTCTGTTTTCTGGCGTTTATTATTATTAGGAAAACCAATCACTGGATAAGGAAACTCTCAGTTAAATCTCAGAAGATTATCTGTCCAAAGCCAAAAAATTTCGCTTTCCAGCTTGCAGTATGGGTTGGTTTGTTATTCTCTCTAATTGCCACGTTACTTCTAACGGCGTTAATTCTTGCAAAATTGGATCCTCGAATGATCTATTTTTTCGACATACAAACACTGCGCGACTTTGGTTTTATGCGTTGGGCATCACGCTTGGTCTTTTTAGAGCGGATTATGTACTGGATTGCAGGCTACAGAGTGTTTCAAATGTTTCCACTACTCGGAGCTGGTTTTGGAATGCCGGGGTATTTTTTTCAGAACACTGTTCCGGTTTATGGTTCCCAGCTTTTGGATATAAATGACTTCATGTTAACATCATCATTTATTCCTAATGCGAAAAATCTCTGGGTGAGGCTGCTTTCTGAAACGGGAATTATTGGATTTGCACTTTTCGTTTCATGGTTAGTGATTCATTGGCGAAATGCAAACGAGCTCGACAAAGATTCAAATCCCGGACTGCTGAAAGCCATGGGTTTGATAGGAAAGCTGATCGTGTTGGCAATGATCGTCGAAGGATTCAGCCTGGACACTTTCGGGCTGCCTTATTATTGGGTCGGATTGGGTCTTGTTGCTGCCAGTTCGTTGATGAGGGATCAGGAATCAGCAAGAATTGGTGCAAACATCGAAGTCACCAACGACATTAAAGCCTGAGCATACTCATTCTCTACTGGTAGAAGCTGGTTTAAGCTGATCTGAGCCTCAATGTAATAAGCTCGAGCCTGGTTTAGTGTGTCCTCTCTGACAGCAATTCGTTCAAGGAACAATTTCATCCCCTGCAAGTGATTCTCATCCGGCTGGTCTGTTTGCTCCCAGAGTTGTTGAAAAACTTGCGAATTTGTCAATCCAGTCATGGCGGGGAAGGTTTTTTTGCGGGTAAGTAAATCCGTGCTGACCGATTTACCAATTTCTTCCGATGATCCCCAAATACCCAGGTAATCATCCTGAATCTGGAATCCCAAGCCCAGATCACAGCCTATTTGTGAGAGTTTGTTAGTGAATTCCTCTTCATATCCGATCAGTCCTGCACCAATTGCAAACGCAGATGAAAACAATCTGCCGGTTTTTAGTCTAATCATTCGTAAGTACTCTTCTACGCTGATCCGATCAATTTTTTCATATTGAATATCAAGCTGTTGACCCTGGATTACTCCGAGCGTTGCCTTCTGGAACTCATTCATAACTGATTTTTGAATTGTCATCTGAAAAATATCTGGCAACGTTCCGATCAGGTACTGGCTGAGACCAGCAAGATAATCGCCGATGTTGATGGCAAGCGGCACGCCCACTTTGGTCCATAATGCCGGGTGACCATGGCGGGATTGCCCTTGATCCTGAATGTCATCGTGGATCAAGGTGAAATTATGCAAGATTTCCAAAGCACTTGCAGCCTTGTAAGCATCTTCGGGTTTGCCTCCCAGGGAGGCGTAGGTAAGAATCAAGAAGAGCGGGCGCAATCGTTTGGCTGGCACTGTAACATGGCTATCCCACCCAAAATGGTAATATACAGAATCTTTAAGACCGAGAATATCAGTGGGGCAGTGCTCTAAAACTGAAACCTTGAAGTATTCTTCAAAACAGTTCTTTGTTTCAGAAATCAGGTTATTTGACATTTATCCTCTATTTCTCAAGTTTGGATTGAAGTGAGTTCAGATCAGTCGCACTGCAGAGAAACATTGCAGTTTTTAATTCAAGAATAATCAATTGAATGGAATTCTGTAATTCTTCGTAGCCTTTGTCTGCTGCAAGTATAAATTTTCGTGCAAAACCTGCCAGATCAGCTCCCAAAGCAATAGATTTGGCGACATCCAATCCATTTCTCAATCCACCCGACGAGATTCGCAAGATTTCCGTGGGGAGTCCTTCTAATCCTTGTAGTTCTTGAACCGTAGGGATACCCCATCCACGGTAAGTCTGGCAAAGCGCTTTGCGAATCGGATCAGTTTGACGGTACATCTCTACAGCTGCCCATGAGGTGCCACCCACACCAGCTACATCGATTCCCCGCACGCCCGCTTCAACCAGCAAGCGTGCAGTTTGGGGGTCGATTCCACAACCAACTTCTTTGGCAATTACTGGAACTTGTAAACTCGCGGTAATTGTCTCAATCTTTTTCAATAATTGGCTGAAATCCCGATTTCCTTCAGGCTGCAGCGCCTCCTGCAAGGCATTCAGGTGGATAATGAGCGCATCTGCTTCAAGCATATTGACCGCTCTCTGACATTCATCGACACCAAAGCCCTCATTAAGCTGTGCAACGCCTATATTAGCAAACAAAAGAGCATTAGGTGCTTCCTTGCGGACGATCGAGTAGGTCTCTTCCAATCCCTCATGCAAGATTGCCGCTCGCTGGGAACCTACACCCATAGCAATGTTGAACTCATTTGTAGCCTTAGCTAACAATTGGTTAAAATGCTTGGTTTTACCGGATCCTCCTGTCATAGAGGAAATCAAGATAGGCGCATCCAGCGTTTTTCCAAATATTTTGGTGCTTAGAACAATCGAATCGAAATCGATCTCAGGAAGGGTTTTAATATTGAGGTTTACCTGATCAAAACCAGTCGGAACCCCCGAAGTGACATCTTCTTCAAGACAAATACGTAAGTGCTCATCTTTTCTGTCAGATATGTTCGTAACTTGCTTGTTCATTGTGTGTTTACTCTTTCATAATAAGAGACAGTCTTGATATAATCTTAACATCAAAAAGACATGTGAGGAAAAACAATGGAAAATACATTCGATATTGTAAAAGAAGTAGTAAAAGACGTTTTAAAAATCGATGGTGATGATATCACTTTGGAGACCCGCTTCATTGAAGATTTGAAAGCCGATTCAATGGATCAATTCTTTTTGATCGATGGCTTCTGCGAAAAATTTGATATCAATATTACTGATGAAGCAGCACGCAGCATACACACGGTTGGGGATGCAGTCAAGGCGATTGAAGAAGTACTTTAGTAAATTTGAAATATCTACAAAAAAAGCTGCCGACGGGCAGCTTTTTGATGTATTGATTGGACCATAAACTACGGCAGAATCGAAATGAGGCAAAGATATACGAATGTTATCTTTTAATCAAAGCGGGAATATCGCTAAGTTTACCAGCCATACGTACACCAGCATCTTTTAGCGCATCAGTTTTACTGCCTAAGGCCTCCAAAGTAAGACTTCCGCTTCGGGAAAAAAATGGTCGCAAAATAGAGGTAGCAAGGTTCTCACCGACAAGATATGCAATTACTGGCTTAGTCATTTTTTCCATGATATAAGTTGCCGCCTTTAGCTCGCTATCACCACCTGGACCACCAATCAGAACAATTTGGTCTGTATGGGGGTCCGCCTCAAACAACTCCAGGCAAGTAAGGAAGTCGATTCCGATAATTGGGTCATCTCCAAGGCCAACAGCAGTGCTGATGCCGATGCCTTCTTGTTTTAGTGTATTTACAACCTCGTAACATAAGGTACCAGAGCGAGAAACTACGCCAATGTTTCCCTGAATGGCAATCTCATGTGGAAAGATACCAATACTTGCTATTCCCGGAAGGAGAACCCCTGGTGAATTGGGACCAACCAAGATTGAATTGCTATTTCTCAGCACAGATTTTACGATCATCATGTCTTGCAGGGGAATGGATCCAGTGATGGATATGATTGTTTTCACGCCACTATCGATTGATTCGAGGATTGCGTCTGCCGTGGAATGAGGCGGCACAAAAATAACGCTCACATCAGCGTTGGTGGCTTCAACACAGTCTCTTACAGTGTCGAACACTGGCAGACTACCTTCTGAACACCAACCGCCACCTTTGCCAGGTGAGATACCTCCAACTATAGGGCTGCCAGCCTTTAGCATCTGCAAGGCATGAAATCGACCTCTTCTTCCGGTTATGCCTTGTACCATTATCCGAGATTCCGCGCTAACAAGGATGCTCATTGCTCATCACCCCGCAGCCAACCGACAGCAGCGTTTACAATTGCGTCGGTAGTGCCAAAAAAGGTCAAATTTTCGTTTTTATATAACCGTTCAAGACCAGAATCATCGTGGGTGCCTTCAAGGCGAATAAAGATCGGTTTTTTAGGAAGACCTTCTCCAAGCGCCTGGAGGAGACCGTCAGCTGCCTCATCACAGCGAGTCATACCACCAAAAATATTGATAACGATAACCTTGACTCGTGGATTGAGCAGCAGCATCTCCAGCGAAGAAGCTATGGAGGTGCTGGTGGCACCGCCGTGAATGTCGATCATTGCAGCAGGCATCGTGTTGAGAGCGATCAACTGATCAAGCGTCAAGTAAGCCAAACCCATGCCGTTGACCATACACCCGATTTCCCCTGGAAAGCTGTGATAATCGACATCGTATTTCAAAGCCTGGCGTTCCTCCCAACCAAAATAGGATGGATCGAAGGAATCGTAAAGACTCTCCTGGCGAAAGAGTGATTGGGCATCAACATTGATTTTTGCATCCAATGCGAATAGTTGGTTTTGTTGGGTGAGTACAAGAGAGTTAATTTCAACCAGGGTGGCATCATATTTGCGATAAACGTCATAAACCTTATGAGCAATCAATTGAAATTGTTTCCAAAGTGATGGGTCAATACCAAGCCTGGTCATCAAACCGCGGATCTGGTAATCTCTCAAACCAGCATTGATGTCTATCGGCTGGTCGACAATCAATGCGTCCTTGAATGATTCAGGTTCCAGATTTGTAGCACCACCGGCTTCGGAAAGACGCAAAACCGGAGTGCCTGCATCCAGGTCAGAGATAATTGCCAAATAATATTCCTTCAGGAAAGATAGCGCTTTTTCGACCAGGATGAACTGAATGGGATGTTGATTCAGAACCAGTTTGAATATTTCGTTACTGATATTTTCGATTTCGTGTTGATTTTGAATGATGCGGACCCCGCCAGCACGACCCCGACCAGGTTCAAGTGTTTGGGCTTTCAGAACAACTGGATAGCCGATTTCTGCAGCAATTCGCTTAGCTTGTACAGCATTTGTAGCTAAGTTTGAAACTGGCAGAGGAATTCCTGCCTTCTTTAGAATCGATTTTGCCTGGTATTCCTGAAGTTTCATGAATGGTTCTATACTCATTATAAAACAAAGAGGCTGAGAATGATAATCCTCAGCCTCTGAATAGTTTGTTAGTCTGATTAACCGTTGAGGTATTCCTGAAGAGCTTCTTTAGTCAGACGGAAAGCACTACCAATTTTGCGTGCCTTTAGTTCGCCTGCAGTAATAGCTGCGAGAACGTCTTCTTCTGAGACTTTCAAAAAGCCAGCTGCTTCAGACGGGGTCATCACGTCTGGCATGGCTGATGAAGCGGCGGAAGTTGTTGGTTGGGTCTGTGACTGTTGGTTTTGTGTCAGTCCAGCCAATGAACCAGCCAATACATTCCCAACACCCATACCGGCACCAATACCCGCGGTCAACCCTGCACCACCGGAGGGGTTCTGAGCAGCATCACGCATGGCATCAGCAGCCTGCAGTTGAGTATAGGTCTGCATGTCCAACATGCCCATCTCGCGCAATTCTTTTGCGGATTTGTCTGAGGGTTTCAGGTTTCCAATATAGAATGATTTTAAGAGCAATCCAACTGCCAAGAAGTCATCCTGTGCTTTGGCGCGAACCGCAGCACTGAGTTCATCGGTCAGACCGATAAGGTCAAGAACGTTGTTCTCTGAGGTTGTCTCGCCAAGGACGTCTTGCAGACGTGACAGCAGCATAGTGCGAAGTCGATTTTCAATATCAGCAGTTCTGAAGCCACCCAACTGACCCACTATCTGGGTAACAAACTGTTGGGGATCATTGACCTGGAAACTGTAGGTGCCGAAGCCTTGCAACAGGGCGATTCCCAATCCTACACCTGTGTTGCGAACAATAATTGGTTGGGGTGTTCCCCATTTACGGTCTGCAAATTCCCGCATAGACACGTAATAAACTTCTGCGGTGAAGGGAGTGCGATCACCAAAGAGCTTGCCGAGCAGTCCTGTCAGTAAGGGAACATTTGCGGTTGTAATGGTATGACGTCCTGGACCTAAAACGTCCAGAGCGCGACCGTCACGAAAAAAGACCGCTGCCTGTGATTCGCGAACGATCACCTGGGAGCCCAGGCGGAGGTCAGCCACACCAGTTTCTGGAAAACGATGGACAATCTCATCGACCATCTCACTGGGGTATTCAACGACATCAAAAATTCTAGCCATATTAATCCTCCTCTAAGATCAATAACTAAAGCGCGATGCCTTTAAGAGCATCAGAACGTTTATTGAAAGCATCAACTGCTTCCTGTGAGACGGCAATCAGATGACGAATTGAAGCAGGCAGTCCGTCCGTACCGATTGAAGCTGCCACATTATCTATCGCGCTGCCAACCACATCGCCGTGTTCGAGCAGTGTCAGATCGTATTGATAAATATTTGCCAGTTCTTCTTCGCGGATTTTGATTGCATCAAAGATGCCGGCATATCCGTAAGAAGCTGTCTTTATCCGGTCAATAAATTGGCGGACTTTTATTGCGGCATTTTCGAGATCATCGATGTATGCCAAACCACCATTCGAAATGAGATCACGCTGCAGGGAGGAGATTCTCTGATATTGAGTCTCGTACTCCTTGGCAACAGTCTCGCGCAAAATTTTGTCAGACATACGGCGATCGCCGCGTTCGACATAGCCTTTGAAACCAGGAATTTTTGCAATTAACTTTTTGATAGGGTCCTGATCTCCACTTACGATATTGAAAATATCAGTCATTTTTCTCCTTTTCTAAATAGGCTTTCTAAAATGCTATCATCTGCAAGATTATTTCGCCTTATATAATATAAGGTTTTAACAACTTACAACTCTTAATTATAATAGATATAGAAATACTCGTTGAAGGAGCTTGCATGAAAAACGGTCCATTAAAAAATTTAGGACCATTGGAATACTTTTTGATCATCATCCTGGTATTGATGGTGTTGTTTACTGTTTTTACAGTATTATGGCCTGCCCTCCAACTTTTCTATCAAAGCACAATTCAATAGCATGTCCTTTCAACGATTCGAAGGGCTTGCCCGAACTTTAGCCAGAACCACATTGGATTGGCTTTTTCCACCCACATGCCTGGGTTGTGGTAAAGAGGGTGTCTTTATTTGCCCCGAATGCTTCAGTAAGATCAAACTAATTCCAAGAGATGTATGTAACTTTTGTGGATCATACACCAGCAAAAAAGGGAAATGTCCAAACTGCGATGGCAAGGTATTGCCTTATGCCGGTTTCAGAGCATTTGCATACTACGATGGGGTGGTCCGAAAAGCAGTTCACCATTTGAAGTATCAAAATGACCTGACCATTGGTCGCTACCTCGCTGGACTACTGCAAATGGTTTATGACCGAACAGGTTGGGAAGTTGACCTGATTGTGCCAATTCCAATCAGTGAGCAAAAAAGAACTGAGCGTGGTTACAACCAGTCAGAAAGACTTGCAAAGCCTTTATCTGAATTTCTGGAGATTCCCTTCTCAAACGATGCATTGATCAGAATAAACGAAATATCTTCGCAGGTTGGTTTGAATAAGGAGCAACGCCGCGAGAATGTCAGACAGGCTTTCCTCGCCAAAACAAACCCGGTAAAGGGCAAAAAGGTGTTATTGGTTGATGATGTCTTCACCAGCGGTGCAACAATGGAAGCGGCAGCTGATGAATTGAAAGGGGCTGGGGCGAGCCAGGTTTATTGCCTGACTGTGGCAAAAGTGAATTACTTTATAGATGAATTGATTTTTCAATGATGAATAATGTATAATTTGTAAAAATCCCAGGAGGTTAACTATGGCATTAGCAATTGACATCTATACTAAGGACCTGGAACTCACAGATCGAATCCAAGATTATGTAACAAAGAAAGTCGGAAAGCTGGAACGTTTCCTAAGCGACATTGGGGAATGCCGGGTAGATTTGACCTATGCAAAAACAGCCCGGAACGCCGCCGATCGGTACATCGCCCAGATTACCATCCGAGGAAAGGGGTTTATCCTGCGCTCAGAGGAAAGATCGGATAACATGTTTGCCGCAATTGATGCGACAGTAGACAAAATGTCTCGCCAGATTGATCGGTTTAAGGGTAAACATTGGCGCAAACGAACTGGAGAACCGGAGCCTGAAACTAAACTGGAAGTAGAAGAACTCGAAGAAGAAGCTGTGCCATTGATTGTCCGACACAAATCCTTCAGTCTCGAGCCTATGCACGAAGAAGAAGCACTGGAACAGTTGATATTGCTTGGACACGATGAGTTTTTTGTTTTCTTCAATGTTGAAAACGAAAGAGTGAATGTCCTTTACCGACGACGTGACGGCAGCTATGGCTTGATCGATCCAGTCATAAAGTAATTCTGAAACAAAATCTAAGAGCAGTCCATTAGATTGGACTGCTTTTTATTATAAAATTAGCCTGAAGAGAGGCAGCATGAGCAAAAAAGATGACGTTAGTAACGAGATGGAATACCAGCCGATAGATAAGAAAAAAATTACCGAGGCCGTAACAAAGATGTTGGTAGCCTTTGGGGAGGACCCAGAGAGAGAAGGTCTTTTGCGAACGCCACATCGGGTCGCTAACGCGTATGAAGAAATTTTGGGTGGCTATACGACCGATCCAACAAAATTGATCAATGGAGCACTCTTTACGGTTGACTATGATGAGATGGTAGTGGTGAAGGACATCGAATTCTTTAGTTTGTGTGAGCACCATTTATTGCCTTTTTTTGGTAGGGCTCATGTCGCGTACTTGCCTCGTAATAAAGTGATTGGATTGTCAAAGATACCCCGAATTGTGGACATGTTTGCGCATAGATTACAAGTCCAGGAACGAATGACTCAACAAATTGCAGAATTCATTCAGGAGACAATAAATCCTCTTGGGGTAGGGGTTGTGATTGAAGCTCAACACCTTTGTATGATGATGCGGGGGATAAAAAAGGAACAAGCTTCCATGACTACATCGGCAATGTTGGGGGGGTTCAGGACCCGTCTGGAAACCCGCATGGAATTCTTGAATATGATTCAATAATGAAAGAAAGACTCCTCCCGGTTGGGAGGAGTCTTTTGTGAAGTCAGACTTAGCTAATTAATCAGGCATTATTCATTCATCAAAATTTAGAATTAGAAGTTACGTTCTTCACTGCTCTTAAAATATTACTTTCCGACCGATTCTTAAAGTTAAATTTTTCTTTGACGATAAATTTGAACGCCTACTCTGGAAGTTTTACTGACGAAGTGTGCTTTTTCAATTTTTATCCTGACTGCATTGGCAGGTGTTTCTTGAAATAATTTGATTGTTAAATGCGTGGCCAAGGCTTCTAAAGTATAAAAGCTGCTTTCCTGCACGTATTTGCGAACTAATTTTGCTACGCCAGAGTAGCTGATTGTATCTTCGATTGAATCACTCTCCCCTGCCTTATTTAACGGATATTCGAGTTCAATATCGAGCAACAACTCTTGCGGGAAATCACGTTCAGGCTCTTTTACGCCAACTACTCCAGTGGCAACAAGACCGGTAATCAATATTTTATCCATTTTGACCTGCTTTCAAACTATATTTTCGCCGCCATCGACCTTGATGATCGATCCTGTCATAAAATCCTGGTGCAGAAGATGGAGAACATTTTCAGCGATAATCTCAGACGATCCAATCCGGTTTAGTGGGATTTTCCGCTCAGCGACTTGATCCATATCAATGTGCTCGTATCCTGCCAGAGGCATCATGATCCCAGGCGCGACGGCATTAACGGTGATGTTGGGTGCCAATTCCAATGCAAACATGCGGGTCATCTCGAAAAGCGCTTTTTTTGTGAGGCGGTAGGCAAAATGATCGGTTGCCGTCCGAAAAATGCCAGCATCGCAGATGTTGACGATTTTTCCGTTTTGGTCGTCTGGAAGTTGTTTTACAAAAGCTTTGGTAAGCCACCAGGGAGCAAATAGGTTAACGTTAAATGAGCTTTGCAATGAGTCAAGTTCTGTTTTTAATCCGCTGCCTTTTTTGTAATTGCCTGCGCTGTTGATCAAAACGCTAACCACACCAAACTTCTCATTGATCTCTGTCATCAGCTGATCGACTTTGGAAAAGTCTGACAAGTCAAATTGAAAAACGTTAGCCTTGACACCCAATTCCAGGCATTGTTCTTTGACTTCAATCGCCGCTTCTCTTGAAGTATTGAAATGAATTGCCACATGGCAGCCTTCTTTGGCGAGCGCGAGTACGATGGCACGGCCGAGCCTTATACCGCCGCCTGTGACCAATGCTGTTTTTCCTTTTAGTTCCATGTTCTTTCCTTGATCGTCACTCTATACCAACTGGAATCACTGTAGTTGATGGTAAAATTTTATCATCGAAAAAACCTTTACAGCGACCGCACACATGGTCCTTTCAACGAGAAACAAAACTGGAATCTTCATGAAAGATGGAGCACAATGAACAAATCGAAATCAATCAAAGTACTGGGGCAGTCTATTTGGTACGACAACATTGAACGAGATATGCTGCGAGACGGCAGAATCAGAAAGATGATTGAGGAAGGGCAGATTTACGGCATAACTTCCAATCCGAGCATATTCGAATCAGCATTGAAGAATAGCACAGCATATGATGATGTGCTTCAATCGCTTGCCTGGGCTGGGACGACCAGCGACAAAATTTATGCCGAATTGGTCAGAGAGGATATTCAGAAAGCTGCTGATTTATTCTTCCCTGTTTACGAAGATAGCGCGGGTCAGGATGGTTTGGTAAGCGTAGAAATCAATCCGTTTTTAGCTCATGATGCTGAGAAATCCATCCAGGAGGGTCGCGCGCATTGGGCTCAAATGGACCGAAGGAACGTGATGATCAAAGTTCCTGCGACCATGGAAGGTCTGGAAGTTATCACCGCTCTTATTTCAGATGGAATCAATGTCAATGCAACCCTGATTTTCTCATTGGAACGCTATAAACAGGTGATCGATGCTTATCTCAGTGGATTGGAGAAACGACTGGCAAACAACAAGCCTATTGCCAGCATTGCCAGCGTGGCATCCTTTTTTGTCTCCCGAATTGATACAGCAGTCGATAAACTGTTGGATGAAGTAATTTCCTCAAAAAATAATTCCACACAAGAAGCTGCCAAAGTCAGAGGCAAAATTGCCGTAGCCAGTGCCAAGCTCGCTTACCAGGTGTTCCTGGAGCAATTTTCCACTGAAAGATTCTTCAAATTAAAACAGCAAGGTGCCAAACCGCAGCGACCTTTATGGGCTTCGACTGGTACGAAAAACCCGGATTATCCTGACACACTTTACGTGGATAATTTAATAGCTGCAGATAGCGTTAACACGGTTCCAACACAAACACTTGCCGCCTTTCTTGATCACGGTAAAACAAGCCTATCGATTCACGAAAATCTGGAAGAGGCAAGTGATGATGTGGCGTTATTGAAAGAGTTTGATATTGTTCTCTCAGCAGTTACACAGCAGTTAGAAGATGAAGGTGTAGAAAAGTTCAAGCAAGCGCACAGTTCTTTGCTTGAAATCATCGAAAGCAAACGAAACTTATTCTTGAAAGGCTTAAATGGGATGGCAGAAATGGTGGAATCTTCTCTTTCAAAAATGATTACTGATGAAGGGGTGAGCCGTATGTACGCTCACGATCCTGCTTTTTGGACAGACGATGAAAGCGGTTATGAGGAGATTCGTAACCGCTTAGGTTGGTTGGGGCTGCCTTCACAACAAGTCAGTTTAATCCCGGAACTGGAAGCATTCCGTGATGACCTGCTCTCAGAGGGTTTCACGGATGCTTTTGTGCTTGGGATGGGCGGCTCTTCGCTTGCCCCAGAAGTGATCAGCCAGGCAATCGCCACCACGCTTGAAGCAGGCCAAGGGCTGAGATTGCAGATCATTGACACGACCAACCCCGAAGAGATCGCTTATCGTTGTGACGGTGTTGATTTGACCAAAACTCTCTTCATTGTCTCGAGCAAAAGTGGTGGAACCAGTGAAACCTTATCGGCCATGAAATATTTCTGGTCCGAACTGGAAAAACTTGGTGTAAAAAATCCGGGTGATAATTTTGTCGCGATCACAGACCCTGGAACCTCGCTCCAAAATCTCGCCGAATCTAAACATTTCAGGAAGGTTTTCAATGCCAGGCCTGACGTGGGTGGGCGTTATTCCGTCTTTACTCATTTTGGGCTGGTGCCGGCAGCAGTCATGGGAGTTGACCTGAAACGATTCCTGGACGAAGCAATTGTCAGCGAAAAGCAAGGACTTGATTCTGTTCCTTATTCAGCCAACCCGAATCTACTTTTGGGTTTGGCAATTGGCAACAGTGCTAAAGCTGGCAGAGATAAGCTAACATTTATCGCAGAAAGTTACACATCACACCTGGTGCCATGGTTGGAGCAATTGATTGCTGAGAGCAGCGGAAAAGAAGGCAAAGGCATCCTACCAATAGAAGGTGAGGAAGCATTAGACTCACTCGATTATCCTTCTGACAGGCTCTTTGTTTATTTATCTGTAAATGGCGAAAAGCATGAGCTTGTTTCATCGCTCAAAGATAAAGGTTATCCTGTGCTTGATATCGCGATCAAAGATCCTTATGAACTGGCAAAGCAATTTTATCGATGGGAATACGCTACTGCCATAGCCTGTGCTGTACTAAAAGTAAACGCTTTTGATCAACCCAATGTGCAGCTCAGCAAGACGATTACCAAAGATGTCATCAAGGAGTACCAGCAAAAAGGTCGCCTTGAAGACGGGCAGGCTATTTGGGAAAATGAAGACATTGCAGTCTATGGTGAACCTATTCCGGGGCTGGATGAATCAAATAACATGAGTAATGTTTTGGACCTTTACGGTGAAACAGTTGAGAAGAATGGTTACATTGCCCTAAATGCGTTCGTGCCTCGTTTGCCTGAATATGAAGAATTTTTCCAGAACTTGCGAACAATGATGCTGAATAAATTCAATAAAGCTACAACACTTGGGTTTGGTCCACGATTTTTACATTCCACCGGGCAACTTCACAAAGGCGGGCAACCTGGAGGGCTCTTTATCACTTTTACCAAGGATAGTCCCATAGATTTCGAGATTCCTGGAGAAGGCATGAGTTTTGCGACCTTGCAACGAGCTCAAGCTTTGGGTGACATCGAGGCTCTACGACAAAAAGGGAAGAGAGTGATTCGCATTCATTTGAAGTAATGCGGAAGTCAGATGAAAATCCTGGGAATTGATCATGGTAACGCACGTATCGGAGTGGCAATCAGCGACCCGACCGGTTCATTTGCACGTCCCTTAAAAATCGTGAAACACATCTCCCGCGTTGAAGACGCCACGAGTATCGCTGAGATTGCTAAAGTTGAAGATTGCCAGGCGATCGTGGTGGGAATCCCGTTGGATGCTGACGGAAGTATGGGCCCAAGAGCTCGGTCTGTAAATCGTTTCATTGAAGAACTACAGACTCACACAGGTTTGCCTGTAATCGCCTGGGATGAATCGCATTCGACTCAACAGGCTTTGTCAGCCTCAATTGCCCGTGGAGAGGGAAAGAAGAAACGACAGGCTGCGATGGATGATCAGGCAGCTGCCATCATTCTTCAGGATTACCTCGACAACCACTGCACAGAAACAGTAAGTGCGGTTGACCTATGACCCGAAAACGCAGACAGGCTCCAATCCTTCCAATTCTTATCTTCCTGATGGCAGTTAGCGTGGTGATCTTCATGATGTATGCTGTTTACAGCAATGGCAAGGTTTTGGGAGCACCTGGGGATAATGTGAGCCTGCTAAACAATCTGCGTTATTCCATCCGTCTTTTCAGAAATCTGGATTCACTTCAACAACCTATGGAATTTTCTGATCTTCCTGAACGCAAATTCACGATTTCAAACAGCGATAACGCTCTAGATGTTTGCTATAAACTGGAATCTGAGCAATATGTCTTTTCAGCAGTTGGAACTTGCGACTTTTTGACCTACAAAGGTAAAGACCGAACGCTTAGTCCTGGAACTTATACAATTCCCAGCGGTTTGAACGCGATTCAAGTGGCAAATTTTATTGCAGAAAATTCCAACCGGGATATTCAGTTCACAATTTTTCCGGGCTGGCGTCTGGATGAAATTGCGGCAGTGATCGATCAACTAGGTCTTGAGTTTAGTGCAGAGGAGTTTCTAACTATTGCATACGCTCCAACCGCTGAACTTGCACAAGTCATCAATCTGCCTTCCCAAAAGTCACTTGAAGGGTACCTGCACCCAGGCTTCTACAGTCTGAAACCGACAATTTCTCTGGAAGAATTCATCTTGCAATCAATTAACCGGACAAATTCTATAATTCAAGAGGCTGACCAATTGCTTAATGCCCAAAGTTCCAGGGTAACGACAAGTGAATTAATTACATTGGCTTCAATAATCCAAAGAGAAACACTCGAAAGTTCAGAAATGCCTACTATAGCGTCTGTTTTCTTCAACCGCCTGGCAATTGGAATGAGGATGGAAACGGACCCAACCGTACAATATGCACTTGGTTTTGATTCTGCCACGCAAAGCTGGTGGAAATCCCCCCTGACTTATGCTGATTTGACGGTCGAATCCGACTATAATACCTACCAGGTACAGGGTTTGCCGCCCGGACCTATTTGTAACCCGGGACGTGAGGCAATTTTGGCGGCATTTGCACCTGAAGAAACAGCTTATTATTTCTTTCGTGCGAAATGCGATGGAAGCATGACACATAATTTTGCTGTAACTTATGAAGAACACCTGTCAAACGGGTGTGAATAAAGGAGGAATTATGATTGTTTTAGGAATCGATATTGGTGGTTCTGCCACAAAAGGCGCTCTGGTCGATACAGAAACGGGAAAATTAGTTTCAGAACGGATTCGACATAAGAGCGACAAAACAAAGAAACCCAAAGAGATCGTTAAAGATATCCGCAACATTGCCAAAGAATTGAACTATTCTGGCATTATTGGTGCTGGTTTCCCCGGGATTGTCAAAAATGGTGTGATCGGGACTTCCGTAAATCTACATAAAGATTGGGTGGGAGCCAACCTTGCCAAGATGATCGAAGACCAGATGGGACACAAAGCTTTTGTGCTGAACGATGCAGACTCAGCCGGTTTAGCTGAGATGCGATTTGGCACTGAAGAAGCCCAAAAGGCATCTGTAATCATGTTTTTGACCATCGGCACCGGAATTGGTACAGCATTGTTTGTCGAGGGTAAATTATTGCAAAACACTGAATTAGGGCATATGTCGCTCGGAAAATATACAGTTGAGGAGCACTCCTCAGCTGCAGTAAAATCCCGGGAAAAATTAACCTGGAAACAATGGGCAGTGCGCTTTAATGAGGGATTAAAAGCTTATGAATTTCTGCTAAGTCCAGATCTTTTTATTCTGGGTGGCGGGATCAGCAGCCGATTCGAAAAATATTCGAAATATATAACCGTGGAGACTAAAGTTATTCCTGCTAAGTTGGAAAACCTGGCTGGGATCATTGGCGCTGCGGTTGCAGCACAAGATAAACTGATTTGATTTCTGGACTTGGTTGATAAAGCAGGTAAGATTTGATACCTGCTTTTTTTCTGCCACGAACGATGTTGATGTATTGAGATTTGATCGCACTAAACCTTATAAAAGCGAATATGGACATGGATAAAACCTCAAAAAGACAATCACCTTACTTGCTCCTTGTCATTGGAGTCATCGCAGTTTCGACTGCGGCGATCATGATCAAGGTAGCCTTGTCTTCCGCCAGCCCGATCGCGGTGGCATTTCATCGTCTGTTCTTTTCTGCAATCATAGCCATTCTGATTCTTTTTAGCACAAAAAAACAGGCAAAGATTGAAATCAGCAAAGATTTGTTCGGTTTGCTTATTTTATCCGGCGTTTTATTATCTCTTCATTTCGCTGCCTGGATCTGGTCTTTAGACTTGGTTTCAGTAAGTAGTTCAGTAATTTTCGTCACGACATCACCCTTGTGGGTTGGATTACTGTCACCATTAATCCTAAAAGAGAGGGTTCCCGGTCGTTTCTACGTCGGTGTGTTGTTTGCTTTGGCTGGTGGTTTGCTTATCGCGCTATTGGGGAACAACAGTGATGGCTCGAATACCTTACCCGGACTTCTCATGGCGCTTTTCAGTGCCTGGATGGTTGCTGGTTACCTTCTTATCGGGCGAAAAGTAGCTGGAAAATTGTCCACAGAGCTGTATGTAAGCATCGTTTATTCTATTGCTGCCATT